>DASXXR010000149.1:0-4689 GCA_036502945.1 Paraburkholderia sp.
GCTTGCCCCCGAGTCCACTCCGCGCAGGAGATGGGTGATAAGAGAGGCTTAACGATGCCCAGGCACAACCCGGCGTTTCATCGTAACCAGAAAGCTCGCATGACACCGCAGCGCCGGAGGCTTCTCATCATGGGCGCGATCGTGTTGCTGGCGGTGTTAGGCTGGGCGTTCGCGACTGTATTCAAACCCTCTACCCAGCGCACGATCGTCATCACGACCGGCGCGGACAAGGGTATCTATCGAGGCTTCGCAGACCGCTATGCGCCGCTGTTGAAGCGTGAAGGCATCACGCTCGATATCCGTGCTTCGTCTGGTTCGATCGAGAATTATCAGAGGTTGAAGGATCCGCACAGCCCGTACGAAGTGGGTTTCATCCAGTCGGGCACCACGAACCCAAAAGAATCGGACGGCCTGGAGACCCTCGCTGCGGTCGCCTATGAACCGATCTGGGTGTTTTATCGTGGCGACGTTGTCGTCAGCCGGCTGGCTCAGTTGCGCGGCAAGAAGATATCCGTAGGCGTTCCCGGCAGTGGCCTGCTCGAAGTCTCCCAGGTATTGCTCGCGGATAGCGGCGTGACGAGCAACAACGCTACGCTGCTGGAAATGGATGCAGGCAACGCATATCAAAGCCTCAAAGATGGCCGGCTGGATGCTGCGTTCTTTATCGGCAGGCCCGACGCCGCGATACCGCAAATGCTCCTGAACAGCAATCTGAAGCTAATGAGCTTTGCCCAGGCGGACGCACTGGTGCAAAAATTCCCGTCTCTGTCGAAGATCGTTTTTCCGCGCGCGTCGACCAGCATCGTCGAAGATCTTCCGCAGGAAGATGTGACGCTGCTGGCCGCCACGGCGCTGCTCGTGGCCAAAGACACCTTGCACCCGGCTCTCGTCTACCTGCTGCTGGACGCGGCCAAAACTGTCCATGGCGGTGAAGATTACTTCACGCATCTCGGCACATTCCCGAACCTGAACACGAATGAATTTCCTATTTCCGAGGAAAGTACACGCTATTTCAAATCCGGCCGTCCCTTTTTGCAGCGTTATCTTCCGTTCTGGCTGGCGAGCTTTATCGAACGGCGCCTGCTGATCCTGGTTCCGTTCGCGGCCGTGCTGCTGGGCTTGCTGCAGGCCTTGCCTCGCATTGTGGAGACGCGGATCAAGAGGCGGCTCGTCGACTGGTACCGCGAAATCAAATCGCTGGAAGATGAGATATGGAGCAACAGGCAGCCCACCGCGGAACAGATCGGGAAATGGCGTGACGAAATCGAAGACATCGATGCGAATGCCAGTCAGATACGGATTCCGCAGCGATATCTTCAGGATGTTTATGCGCTCAGACAGGCGATCGGCTTCGTACGCGACCGGATCGACCATGTGGCCGGGAAGACGACTCGCAGTGACGCGTGATCGGCTCCCACCGGCTCAATGCATCCAGAACCGCACGGCGCGGGCCGGCCCCTATCGTCAAGCGGCATCCCTTCGTCTACATTAACGGGCTTCTGGTCATACCTGCAAAGCGGAGGCTGCAACGATGCAACTGATTGGCATGCTGGATTCCCCATTCGTGCGTCGCGTCGCGATTTCATTGGCGGTGCTCGACATTCCGTTCGAGCACCGCGCGTTGTCGGTGTTTCGCCATTTCGACGCGTTCGCGAAGATCAACCCCGCAGTCAAGGCGCCGACCCTTATTGCCGACGACGGCGCGATATTGATCGATTCGTCGCTGATTCTTGATTATCTGGACCGGAAGGTGGCGCCCGAGCGGCGCCTGATGCCTGAAGACCTCGACGCGCGGCTGCAGGCATTGCGCATGATCGGATTCGCGCTCGCCGCCTGCGAGAAAACCATGCACGACGTCTACGAACACCAGTTGCGGCCGGCCGAGAAGCAGCATGCGCCGTGGGTCGAACGCGTGCAGGCGCAGTTGCACGGCGCGTACGGGCAACTCGAAGCACTGCTTGCCGCCCACAAAGGCGACGGCTGGCTGTTCGGCGGCCGCATGATGCAGCCGGACATCACGGTTGCTGTCGCCTGGCGGTTTACGCAGTACATTCTGCCCGGCGTCGTCGATCCGAAGCGTTTTCCGGCGCTTGTCGTGTTTTCTGCGCGGGCCGAGGCGCTGCCCGAGTTTATCGCCGTGCCGCTCGAATGACCGGCTGATGCGTCGCGGCGCGAGGCCGCGGGCGGTGGCACCCATGCCGGGACGCCGCCCGATTGTTATTGAATGTTGACAAGTGACTTCGCGTTCGGGCCATTTATCCCCAGGCCATCCCTCTCTAAAATTGCTCCAATCGAAACATCAATCGCAATGCGGCGCCGAAACAGCGTCGCGCGATGGGAGCAGTCATGAGGGCCTTGATCGAACGTCAGCTTTATCATCCGGCAGTGGTTATGCCGATGCTGGCGTTCATGCAATTGATGGTCTCCACCGACTTCAATCTCGGTCAGGCAGGGTTGGTGGTCGCAAGCAACGGCGCACGGGCCGCGCTGCAACGCTCGCGTGCGCTGGTATGCCACGTGCGTTGCCCGTCCGAAGCGCAGCATTGACTGAACGTCGCTCAAGACACGGCAGGGCATACATTGCTCGGTTTTTTTTCGGCTGTTTTCCGACGCCACGGCATATTCGGCATCTACCAGCAGGCTGGCGTAAGATCACACGGTCCTATGTCCGGGCTTCGGGAGATCTGCCATGCCACAGCACTTCGACGCAATCGTAATCGGTACCGGACAAGGCGGCTCCCCGCTCGCCGTCCGGCTTGGGGCAAGCGGCCGCAAAACGGCTGTTATCGAGCGCGACCTGTTCGGCGGAACCTGTGTGAACGTCGGCTGCACGCCGACTAAAGCGTATGTGGCGAGCGCCCGTACGGCGCACGTCGCGCGTCATGCGGCGGACTTCGGCGTTCAGGTCAGCGGCGCGATTGCCGTCGATCTCGCGCAAGTGAAGGCCCGCAAGGACCGCATCATCGGGCAGTCGCGCAATGGCGTCGAGACCTGGCTGCGCAACGCGCAGAACGTGACCGTCTTCACGGGGCACGCACGCTTTAGCGGCCCGCGCGCAATCAGCATCAGCGGCCATGGTGGCGAACCGGTCGCCGAACTCAATGCAGACGAAATCTTCATCAACACGGGCACGCGCGCCGTTATTCCTGCACTCGAAGGCATCGAGCGCATCCGCTATTTCACCAATTCGACGCTGCTCGATCTGACCGAACTGCCCGAGCATCTCGCGATCGTCGGCGGCAGCTATATCGCGCTCGAATTCGCGCAGGTGTTCCGCCGCTTCGGCAGCCGCGTCACGGTGATCGTACGTGGCGACCGCGTGCTGGCGCGCGAAGACGCGGACTTCGCGCAAAACGTGCAGAAGGTGCTGGCGCGCGAAGGCATCGTGTTCCGTTTTGGCGTGGAGCCGGCGCGCGTCGAAGCGCTGAACGGCGACGGCACGGGCGTGCGCATCGCATTCGGTGCGGGCGAGCCGTCGATCGAAGCGTCGCATCTGCTGTTTGCAACAGGCCGCCGGCCGAATACCGACGATCTCGGCGTCGCCGCGGCCGGCATTGCCTGCGACAAACATGGCGCGATCCCGGTCGACGGGCAATTGCGCACGAACGTGCCCGGCGTATGGGCGATCGGCGACGTCAACGGACGCGGCGCTTTCACGCATACGTCGTACGACGATTTTCAGATCGTCGCCGCGAATCTGCTCGACGGCGGCAAGCGCAGCGTCGACAACCGGATCATGGCGTATGCGGTGTTCGTCGATCCGCCGCTGGCGCGCGTCGGCTTGTCGGAATCCGACGTGCGCAAGTCGGGCCGGCCCGCGCTGATCGCGACGATGCCGATGTCGCGGGTCGGCCGCGCGCGCGAGCGCGGCGAAACCGATGGGTTCATGAAGGTGCTCGTCGACCCGCAAACAAAGCAGATACTCGGCGCGACGATTCTCGGCATCGAAGGCGACGAGGCGATTCACACATTCATCGACATCATGACCGCCGGCGCGCCGTATCCGACGCTGCAGTATGCGATGCATGTTCACCCGACGATCAGCGAACTGGTGCCCACGCTGCTCGACGGCCTCGCGCCGCTCGAGTAGATGAAACCTGCTCAACCCCCTTTCGGACAAACGGGCAATCTGTTCAGCGCCGTCGAACAGGGCGCGAACGAGCATGTCGACCGCCTGGCCGAGCGTGGCGAGGTGACGATCGAGCGCATCGTATCGATGGCGCATGCGAGTCCCGCCGGCTTCTGGTACGACAGCCCGCGCGACGAATGGGTCGTGCTGCTTGCCGGCGCGGCGGCGCTCGAGTTTGAGCACGGTGAGGCGCTGCATGAAATGCGGCCCGGCGACTATCTGCTGATCGGTGCGCACCGCCGGCATCGCGTCGCGTACACGCACCCTGACGAGCCGACTGTGTGGCTTGCGGTCCACTTCGCTGCGCTCGCGCCGCGCGACACATCCGCATGATGCGTAGACGCACGCGCCGGCTTCCCGGCGGTATCGACAAAGCCTGCCGTCATCGCGGATAATCGGCCGCATTTGCAGGCATTGCGCAGCGTCCGTGCTGCCATTCACTCATTGCGCAAAGAACACTGCGCGTCGCAACCGTATCCGCAAAAGGAAACCGGCAGATGGGAAAAGGACGCATTGAAGCCTTCAGCGACGGCGTGATCGCGATCATCATCACCATCATG
>DASXXR010000150.1:0-18842 GCA_036502945.1 Paraburkholderia sp.
CGATCAGAAGGAAGACCGGCTGAAGCAGGAAGAGTCGTCCGAATCCGCGCGTCAGAAGGCGATCAAGAAAGAACTCGAATGGGTTCGGCAGAATCCGAAGGGCCGTCAGGCGAAGTCGAAGGCGCGTATCGCGCGCTTCGAAGAACTGAACAGCCAGGACTACCAGAAGCGCAATGAAACGCTGGAAATCTTCATTCCCGTCGGCGATCGGCTCGGCAATGAAGTGATCGAATTCAAGAACGTCAGCAAGTCGTACGGCGACCGGCTGCTGCTCGACGATGTGAGCTTCAAGATTCCGGCGGGCGCGATCGTCGGCATCATCGGGCCGAACGGCGCGGGCAAGTCGACGCTGTTCCGCATGCTTACCGGCAAGGAACAGCCGGACTCGGGCGAAATCGTGCAAGGTCCGACGGTCAAGCTCGCATACGTCGATCAAAGCCGCGACGCGCTCGACGGCTCGAAGACCGTGTTCGAAGAAATCTCCGGCGGCGCGGATGTGCTGACGGTCGGCAAGTACGAGACGCCGTCGCGCGCGTACATCGGCCGCTTCAACTTCAAGGGCGGCGATCAGCAGAAGAACGTCGGCACGCTATCGGGCGGCGAGCGCGGCCGTCTGCATCTCGCGAAAACGCTGATCGCGGGCGGCAACGTGCTGCTGCTGGACGAACCGTCGAACGACCTCGACGTCGAAACGCTGCGCGCGCTTGAAGACGCGTTGCTCGAATTCGCCGGCTCGGTGATGGTGATCTCCCACGATCGCTGGTTCCTCGACCGGATCGCGACGCACATCCTCGCGTTCGAAGGCGAGTCGCAATTGACGTTCTTCGACGGCAACTACCAGGAGTACGAGGCGGACAAGCGCAACCGCCTCGGCGAAGAAGCGGCCCGTCCGAAACGCCTGCGCTACAAGCCGATCAGCCGTTGATGTCTGTGCACACCGCTGCCGGCGGCGGCGGGCAACACGGGGGTTGACCGCGAGGCATAGCGTTTGCTGCGATTCAAGGGTTTCCATGTGTCGTAAGTAAACGCGATCGCCGTACAAGCACGGCAACGAGGAGGGCTGCATGACGATGTCGGTTCGCAAGCGCGTCATCCTGATCGTCGCCGGCATCGTGGCCGTGCTGATCGTCGTCGCGTTTGCCGGCCTGTATTTCGTGCAACGCGAAGTGAAGGCGCGTGTCATCGACGCGCTCGGTCCGCTCGGCAGCGCCGAGCGCATCGATGTCGGCTTTACCTCGATCCGCCTGACTAATGTCCGTCTGATCGCTCCGAAAGACTGGCCGACCTCCGACGCTCTGCGTGCCGAATCCATCACGCTGATACCCGATGTTCGCGAGATGCTGGCGCATCGGGTTCATGTGCGGGAGATCGTGGTCAGCAATTTCAACCTCGCGGTGCTGCGCCAGCCCGACGGCACGATCCAGTTGCTGCCGAATCTCAGGGCAGCAATAAACCGTCCTCAAGCCGGCGCGAGCAGCGCGGTTGCCAACAGGCCGCCGCTTCCCGCGGAAAAACTCGTCGACCACGTCCGTTTCGAACACGGCACGTTCGACTTCTACGACGAGATGGTGAGCAGGCCCGCATACAAGGTCTCAGTCACCGATGCGAACGCGACCGTCGACCATATCCGTTTGCCCGGCCTCGACGAACCGACGACCATCAACGTCAGCGGCTCGATCAAGGGACCGTCGCATACCGGCAAGGTCGCGTTCGGCGGCTGGATCAAGATTGCGAACAAGGATTCTCAGACCACGTCGACGCTGCGCGGCGTCGACGTGGTCACGCTTGATCCGTATCTACTGAGGAAGGCGGGCTCGAAGGCGCAGGTGACGGGCGGCACACTCGACCTGAACATCGAATCGACGGTGCGCGACTATCACATTCACGCGCCCGGCACGCTCACGCTGCATCATCTACAGCTCGCCGAGTCGGACAATCCACTCGACACGTTCATGTCGATCCCCACACGCGCCGCCGTCGCCGCACTGAAGCAACACGGCGACGAAATCACGCTGCACTTCGTCCTTGACGGCAACTTGCGCGATCCGAAGTTCAAGCTGAACGAAAACCTGGCGACCGAACTGCGCACCGGCTTCGCGAAAGCGCTCGGCGTGAGCGTGGAGGGCGTGGCGAAGGGTGCGGGCGAAACAGTCAAAGGACTCGGCAACGCGCTGCGCAATCTGCTGGGACAGTAGCCGCTCGCGCAATTTTCGCCGTCAGGTCAGACCGGCAAACCCAGTTCGCGCAGCTTCGCTTCGGTCTGCGCGGCGTTTGTGTGATGCACGCCGTGCCAGCCGAGCGCGCTGGCCGCTTCGGCATTCTTGAGGTTGTCGTCGATGAAGACGAGTTCGTGCGGCGCAATACCCGGCAGATGCGCTTCGATTCGTTCGCGCATCTCGCTGAAGATGGCCGGATCCGGCTTCACCAGCTTCACGCGCCCTGACACGACGATGTCGCGAAAACGCCGCAACACCGGAAAGTTCTCCCACGCGTACGGGAACGTCTCGGCCGACCAGTTCGTGAGACCGAACAGCGGCACGTTGGCCGCTTCGAGTTTTTCGACCGTCGCGACGCTATCGTGCAGCACGCCCGCGATCATTTCGTGCCAGCGCTCATAGAAGGCGCGGATCAACGCCTCGTGCTCCGGAAACTTCGCGATCAGTTCGGCGGTTCCCTCCGCGATCGGTTGACCGCCATCCTGACGGATCACCCAGTCCATGCTGCACACGTGCGTGAGAAACCAGCGGCGCTCGGCTTCGTCGGGAATCAGCGTGCGGTACAGGTACTGCGGACTCCAGTCGATCAGCACGCCGCCGAAATCGAACACGACTGCCTTGATGGTCATGCAAAGCTCCGTTCAACCCTGTTTTGATGCGCGAGCACGCGTGAAATAACTCAGATTGCCTTGGTGCGCGTCTCGAGCCACGCCTTCGCGTCACCCGAAACATGCGGCGCGACGCGCGCCCGCACCGTCTCGTGATACGCGTTCAGCCACGCGCGCTCATCGTCGCGCAACAACGGCAGCGCGATGCAGCGCGTATCGATCGGGCACAACGTCAACGTTTCGAATTCGAGGAAATCGCCGAACTCGGTCTTTTCGGCCGCGCGGTTCAACACCAGGTTCTCGATCCGGATGCCCCATTTGCCGGGCCGGTAGATGCCCGGCTCGATCGATGTGATCATCCCTTCTTCCATCGCCGTCCATGCTTCGGCCGGCGCGTAGTGCGAGATCACCTGCGGCCCTTCGTGCACGTTCAGAAAATAACCGACCCCGTGGCCCGTGCCGTGGCCATAATCCGCGCCCGCTTCCCAGATCGGCGCACGCGCAATGGCGTCGAGCATCGGCGAACGGATGCCGCGCGGAAAGCGCGCCCGCGACAGCGCGATCGTGCCCTTCAGCACCGTCGTGAAATCGCGCCGGTGCGCGTCGTCGATCGTGCCGATCGGCACGACGCGCGTGATGTCGGTGGTGCCGCTCAGATACTGCCCGCCCGAGTCGATCAGCAGCAAACCATTGCCTTCGATCGTCGCGTGCGATTCGGGCAGCGCGCGGTAATGCGGCATCGCGCCGTTCGCATTGAAGGCGGCGATTGTCGAGAAACTCAACGTGACGAAACCCGGCCGGCGCGCGCGGGCGGCCGTCAGCCGTTCGTCGACCGTCAGCTCCGTGATGGTCTCGCGGCCCTGCGCGCCCTCGAACCAGGCGAAAAACTCGGCGAGCGCCGCGCCGTCCTGTTCCATCGTTGCGCGCACCTGCGCCGCTTCGGCCTCCGTCTTGCGCGACTTGAAGAACGTCGACGGATTCACGGCCTCGAGAATCTTCACGTGCGACGGGACCGCCTGCAGCATGCCGAACGTGATCCGGCGCGGGTCGATCAGCAGCTTCGCGCCGGCAGGCAGCGCCGTGAGCGCAACGGCGGCCTTCGCGTATGGCTCGACGCGGATGCCGTCGCGCGCGAGCGCTTCGACGAGCGCCGCGGGCACCTTGCCTTCGACGACGAACAGCGACGCATGGTCCAGTCCGATCAACGCGTGCGCGACGAACACCGGGTTGTAGTTCACGTCGGCGCCGCGCAGGTTGAGAAGCCACGCGAGATCGTCGAGCGTTGAGATGAAATGCCACTGCGCGCCCTGCTCCTGCATCGCGCGGCGCAACCGGTCGAGCTTGTCCGCACGCGTCACGCTGGCCTGCGGCGGCGCATGTTCGTAGACGGCTTCGGTCGGCAACGATGGGCGCTCCGGCCAGATCACGTCGAGCAAGTCGACGTCGGTGCGAAGCTTGACGCTGCGCGCGGTCAGCGCGTCATTCAGCGCGCGCGCGGCCGAGACGCCGAGCACCGCGCCATCCACCCCGACCGTGCCGCCGGAAGCGACGTTCTGCGCGAGCCATTCGATGTGCGGCTGGGTCAATTGGCCGCCCATCATCTTCATCAACTGGATGCCGGTGCCCGCAAGTTGCGCCTCCGCCTGCACCCAATAGCGGCTGTCGACCCACAGGCCCGCAAAACCGGCGGTCACGACGAGCGTGCCGACCGATCCGGTAAAGCCCGACAGCCATTCGCGCCCTTTCCAGCGGCCGGGCAAATACTCGGACAGGTGCGGATCCGCCGACGGCACCAGATAGGCGGCGAGGCCTTCGAGCGTCATGGCGCCGCGCAGTTGCGCAATGCGTTCGGGAATGGAAGCGGTTTCGGGGAGTCGAGCGTTCATCGGGTTCACCTGGAAATAATCATCGACGGGATAACATGCCGACCGTCGCGGCAACAGCAACCAGCGCGACGGCGGTGCAAACCGGCCATTCGAGCGTGTCGCCGTCGTGAAAGAGCGTGGTCACGTTGCCGGCCATCCGCGCCAACGCCGCGCCAAGCACGCCGGCCAGCACGGCGAGCCACAGCCGCGCCCGGCTCGCCCGCCGCGACGGATGCAGCCACCAGCCGACCACGCCCACCACCACACCGAGTACAACGATACCGGGCCAGCCCATCAGCGTTCGGCCCCGCCAAGTTTCGGACTTGTCCCATAGGCCCGCATCTTATAGACAGCTAGCATTTTTCTCTCATTAACCAAAAAGTCAGCACGGCGCTTTCCGCACCGCAGTTGAGTAGCGGTTGAGTTTAGGGGCGGGGATAACGTTAGGCAAGCCGCAACGCCTGCGCCCTGTCCCCCCCGCGGCGTCCGGCTGATACGTCTTCATGCGAATCGCCCTCATTGAGCCGGACCTCCGCCATGCGGAACTCGTCGGTCGGCTGCTTCTCGCAGCTGGGCATGCGTGTCAGCACTTCAGCGCAGGCGAACCGTTCCTCGCCGGCGCTGCTGACGAATTCTTCGACCTGCTTCTCACCGACATCTGGGCCGGCGATCGCCCCGCCGAAGACGTCATCGCTCAGGCGCGCGAAGCGCTGCCCGGCCTGCCGGTCATCGTGACGATGACGGCGCCGCGCGAAAGCGAACTGGTCGCCGCGCTGCATGCCGGTGCCGACGACTGCCTGCAAAAGCCCGTCCGCGGCCCCGAAATGCTAGCTCGCATCGACGCGCTGATGCGGCGCGCCGGTATCCGTCGTCCGCGCAACCGGTCTCGCGAGGTTTTCGGCGAGTACGCATTCGACGCCGGGCGGTCCGTTGTCGCATTTCGGGGCCACATCATTTCGTTGACACCGAAAGAACTCCGTTTCGCGCTGCTGCTGTTCACCAACCTGTCGCGCCCGGTGTCGCGCGCGCAGATTCTCGAAACAATCTGGGGCCGGCGCGACATCAAGTCGCGCTCGCTCGACACCCACGCATCCCGCATCCGGAACAAGCTGGAGCTCCGTGTGGAGCACGGCTACAGCCTGACGCCGCTCTATGGCTATGGCTACCGGCTCGATGTCATTTCCGCCGACGGCAGCTTTGACACGGCCAAGACCCCGAAGTCTGAAAGAATCGTGGAAACGCTATAATATTGGGCTGAACCATAGCCCACTTATGCAGCTTCTAACGATCGGAATCAACCACCACACTGCGCCTGTCGCTCTGCGCGAACGCGTGGCGTTTCCGCTCGAACAGATCAAGCCCGCGCTGGCCACGTTCAAGGAGATCTGGCTGGGCCGCGCCGCGCCGACCGCCCCTGAAGCGGCCATTCTGTCCACCTGCAACCGCACCGAACTCTACTGCGCCACCAGCGACCACGCCGCCCGCGAAGCCGCGATCCGGTGGCTGTCGAAATACCACAATCTCCCCGTCGACGAACTCGCGCCGCATGTGTACGCGCTGCCGCAGTCGGAGGCCGTGCGCCACGCATTTCGCGTCGCGTCGGGGCTCGATTCGATGGTGCTCGGCGAGACGCAGATTGTCGGCCAGATGAAAGACGCCGTCCGCACAGCGTCCGAAGCCGGCGCGCTCGGCACTTACCTGAACCAGCTGTTCCAGCGCACGTTCGCGGTGGCGAAGGAAGTGCGCAGTACGACCGAAATCGGCGCGCAGTCCGTATCGATGGCCGCCGCAGCCGTGCGTCTCGCGCAGCGTATCTTCGATAAAGTGTCGAATCAGCGCGTGCTGTTCATCGGTGCGGGCGAAATGATCGAACTATGCGCAACGCATTTCGCCGCCCAGCAACCGCGCGAACTGGTGGTTGCCAATCGCACCATCGAACGCGGCGAACGGCTTGCCGAGCGCTTCAACGGCCGCGCGATTCCGCTGGCCGACCTGCCCAAGCGGATGCATGAATTCGACATCATCGTGTCGTGCACCGCGTCGACGCTGCCGATCATCGGACTTGGCGCGGTCGAACGCGCCGTCAAGGCCCGCCGACACCGGCCGATCTTCATGGTCGATCTCGCCGTGCCGCGCGACATCGAACCGGAAGTCGGCCAGCTCGAAGACGTGTTCCTCTACACCGTCGACGATCTCGGCGCGATCGTCCGCGAAGGCAATGCGTCGCGCCAGGCCGCCGTCGCGCAGGCCGAATCGATCATCGAAACGCGCGTGCAGAACTTCATGCAGTGGCTCGACGCGCGCAGCATCGTGCCGGTCATTCGCCATATGCATACGCAAGCCGACGCGCTGCGCCGCGCCGAAGTCGAGCGAGCGCAAAAAATGCTCGCACGCGGCGACGATCCGGCCGCGGTGCTCGAGGTGCTGTCGCAATCGCTGACGAACAAGCTGATTCACGGTCCGACGCATGCGCTGAATCGCGCAAGCACTGAAAACCGCGACAAGCTCATCGAACTGATGAGCGGCTTCTACAAACACGGCAATTCATCCGAGCGTTAGCTGCGCTGACGCCGCCGCGCCGTAAGGGTCAACGTATTTGGACCCGTGCGGCGCTTCCCTCGCCAGGCCTTTTTCGGCCGCCTCCCGAATTTCGCTGTCCTTTCCGGGGCCCGCGCTCCGCACCGCCCGATGAAAACGAGCATGCAACGCAAGCTCGACCAGCTCACCACCCGGCTGGCCGAACTGAACGACCTGTTGAGCCGCGAAGACGTCACCGCGAATCTCGACCAATACCGCAAGCTCTCGCGCGAGCACGCCGAACTGGGTCCGCTGGTCGAACATTACGCACTGTGGCGCCAGGCGCTGAACGATGCGGCCACGGCGCAGGAACTGCTGTCGGATGCATCGATGAAAGAATTCGCGGAAGAAGAAATCCGCGCGTCGCGCGAGCGGATGGAACAGCTTGCGGGCGAACTGCAGAAAATGCTGCTGCCGAAAGACCCGAATGACGACCGCAATATCTTCGTCGAAATCCGCGCCGGCACGGGCGGCGACGAATCGGCGCTGTTCGCGGGCGATCTGCTGCGCATGTATCTGCGCTACGCGGAACGCAACCGCTGGCAGGTCGAAATGATGTCGGCGAGCGAATCGGATCTCGGCGGCTATAAGGAAGTGATCGTGCGGATCGCCGGCGATGCCGTGTATTCGAAGCTGAAGTTCGAATCGGGCGGCCACCGCGTGCAGCGTGTGCCGGCAACCGAGACGCAAGGCCGGATTCATACGTCGGCGTGCACGGTCGCGGTGATGCCCGAGGCCGATGAAATCGGCGAAGTCGAGATCAATCCCGCCGATCTGCGAATCGATACGTTCCGCGCGTCGGGCGCAGGCGGCCAGCACATCAACAAGACGGATTCGGCCGTACGCGTCACGCACCTGCCGACGGGGATCGTCGTCGAATGCCAGGACGACCGGTCGCAGCACAAGAACAAGGACCGCGCGTTGAAGGTGCTCGCCGCGCGCATCAAGGACAAGCAATATCACGAGCAGCACGCGAAGGAAGCCGCCACCCGCAAAAGCTTGATCGGCTCCGGCGACCGGTCCGAACGCATCCGCACGTACAACTTCCCGCAAGGGCGTTTGACCGATCACCGCATCAATCTGACGCTGTACCGCCTCGAAGCGATCATGGAAGGCGATCTCGATGAACTGATCGCCGCGCTCGTCAGCGAGCATCAGGCCGAACTCCTCGCGTCGCTCGGCGACGCTGATTGAGTCGTTTATGACCACCGTTGCCGACACGGTTGCTGCGCTGTTGCGGGCGTCGACGCTGCCGCCGCTCGAGGCGCGCATTCTGCTCGGGCATCTGCTCGGCTGGCGTCGCACCGAGCTGATCACGCGCGCCGACGAACCGCTCGCTCATGTTCAGATCGAGGCGTGGCGTGCGCTGCAGGCACGACGCGTCGCGGGTGAACCGGTCGCGCAGCTGGTCGGCGCGCGCGAGTTCTATGGGCTCGAGTTCGAAGTCACGCCGCACGTGCTGATTCCCCGTCCGGAAACCGAATTGCTGGTCGAAACCGTGCTTGCCGCAATCGAAGGCCGCGCAAAGCCGCGCGTGCTGGATCTCGGCACCGGCACCGGCGCGATCGCCGTGGCGATTGCGTCCGCGCGGCCCGACGCGCAGGTGTGGGCCGTCGAGCGGTCGGGCGAGGCGCTGCAGGTCGCCACGCGCAACGCCGCGCGGCTTCTCGACGCCGCGCGTCCGGGCGGTGCGCCGCAGTTCGCTCAAAGCGATTGGTACGCAGCGCTCGATCCCGCACTACGCTTCGACGTGATCGTCAGCAATCCGCCTTATATCGCGAGCGGCGATCCGCATTTATCGCAAGGCGATCTGCGTTTCGAGCCGCGCAGCGCATTAACCGACGAGGCCGACGGCCTGTCCGCAATCCGCGCGATCGTTGCGGCTGCGCCGGCGTGGCTCGCGGCGCGCGGCGTGCTGTGGATCGAGCATGGTTATGATCAGGCGGAAGCGGTCCGGTCGCTGCTCGCCGCTCGCGGCTTTCAGTCGGTACGCTCGGAATGCGACCTCGCCGGCATCGAACGCATCAGCGGCGGCACAATGCAGGACGCAGGCGAGTTGCACGGCTGACTTGCACAGCTGACCCGCGGCCAATCGCGCAAATGATGCGCGGGCTCCGTTCACGGCAGGACGCGGCGCCGGCTTGCGTCGGCGAAATCCGCTATCATTTAACGTAATCCCCACCACTCTGGAACCGCAAGGTCAGTCATGGATACGCAACAACGCATCAAGCAAATCGTCGACGAAAACGCCGTCGTGCTCTTCATGAAAGGCAACGCGCAATTTCCGATGTGCGGCTTCTCGGGCCGCGCTATCCAGATCCTGAAAGCGTGCGGCGTCGACGAAATCAAGACCGTCAACGTGCTCGAAGACGACGAAGTCCGCCAGGGCATCAAGCAGTTTTCCAGCTGGCCGACCATCCCGCAGCTCTACGTGAAGGGCGAATTCGTCGGCGGGTCGGACATCATGATGGAAATGTATGAATCGGGCGAGCTTCAGCAGTTGTTCGCCGCCGCCTGACCCCCGCAAGCCAAGCGGGAACTAGAACACTCACCTCAATCTGAGGGCCGCTCGGGCGCGGCAAAGGTGCCGCACGTCATGGAAACTCGCATTGTGGCGCCGCGCCGGTTGATCGTCGCGATAACCGGCGCATCGGGCGCCGTCTACGGCATCCGGCTGCTGCAAACGTTGCGGCGGATCGGCGGCGTCGAAAGCCATCTGCTGGTTTCCAGCGCCGGATGGCTCAACCTCCAGCACGAACTTCAGTTGACCAAAGACGACGTGCATCCGCTCGCGGATGTCGTTCACTCGGTACGCGACGTCGGTGCGAGCGTTGCGTCGGGATCGTTTCCCATCGACGGAATGATCGTCGCACCCTGCTCGATGAAGACGCTTGCAAGCATCGCCCACGGGCTGTCCGACAACCTGATCGCGCGCGCCGCCGACGTCACGCTCAAGGAGCGCCGCCGGCTCGTATTGCTTGTGCGAGAAACGCCGCTCAACCTCGCGCATCTGCGCAATATGACCGCTGTCACTGAAATGGGCGGCATCGTCTTTCCGCCTGTGCCGGCGCTTTACAGCAAACCCGCGTCGATCGACGAAATGGTCGACCACACCGTTGCGCGGGTGCTCGATCTGTTTGCGTTTAGCGCTTCGCTGGCGCCGGCGTGGGCGGGATTGAACAGCCCGATGCAATAGTGGCCGCCCGCGCCGATTCACAACAACGGCGACACAATTAAATCTGTTTTCGCTCGTTTATCAAACAGCGGTGCGCCCTTATAGTCATGGCATCGAAGACTTTTTGCCGCCGTGCGCGGCCCACGCCGCCATGACCCGCTTACCGTCTCTGTTTCTTTCCCACGGCGCGCCGACGCTGCCAATCGACCCATCGTTGCCATCCGTTGAATTCGCGTCGCTTTCCGCCCAGCTGCCGCGGCCGAAAGCGATTCTGATGCTGTCCGCACATTGGACGACGGCACAGCCCGTCGCCAGCACGTCCGAAGCGCCGGAAATGATCTACGATTTCAACGGATTTCCGCGTCAGCTCTACGAAATTCAGTACCCGGCCCCCGGTGCGCCTGAAGTTGCACGCCATGCGGCTGAATTGCTTAGCGCCGATGGCATACCCTCGGCGACGCAGCCTCACGGCCTCGACCACGGCGCCTGGGTGCCGATGCTGCTGCTGTTTCCGGCCGCCGATGTGCCGGTCGCCCAGCTTTCCATCCAGCCGCGCATGGATCCCGCGCATCACTTTCGCGTCGGGCGGGCATTGCGGACGTTACGCGACGACGGTGTGATGGTGATCGGCTCGGGGCAGATCACGCATAACCTGCGCGAAGCGGATTTCTCGGCGCGCCCGGAAGACGCGGACCCGCGCGTGACCGAGTTCACCGACTGGTTCGAAGCACACCTTGCCGTGCGCAACATCGACACGTTGCTGGACTATCGTCGGCTTGCGCCACACGCCGCGTTCATGCATCCGACCGATGAACACCTGCTGCCGATCTTCGCGGCACTGGGCGCTGCCGATGACGCCTACCAGCTGCATATTCAGCCGCTCGGCACATACCAGCGGATGCTGGCGATGACGAATTACGTGTTCGCCAGTGCTTGACCGGCCGTGCTTGGCCAACGAGATCGCTGCGCCATATCGCTATGCCGCACTATTCGTGAAAAAGGCCGCCTGAAGTGTAACGGCCGCACCTTCGGAGTGCGCAACGAAGCAAAAACACCTACAAAAAAATTCATTCTATGGCAAGCCTTGTAAACCATGCCTTTTAGCTATATTCGTCAAAGGACGTGAAGATTTGGAGATTACTATTGACCTTCTCTCGAAATGACCGTATAAAGGTCGAGCAGGATTTCAAGCGGCGAGTGAATTGGTCTTTCGTAGTTCGCCCATCAACGGTACTCCGGTTGGTCCCATTACCCCCTTCCTTGATTTTCGTGCACATTCACTAGGCTTCGGCCTTATTTACCATCTTTAGGAACAAGTAATATGGAAACCGGTACCGTCAAGTGGTTCAATGACGCAAAGGGCTTTGGCTTTATCACCCCGGACGGCGGCGGCGAAGATCTGTTCGCGCATTTCTCGGAAATCCGCACGGAAGGCTTCAAGACGCTGCAAGAGAACCAAAAGGTCACGTTTGACGTAAAGACGGGCCCGAAGGGCAAGCAAGCCGCGAATATCAAGCCGGCCTAAGCTTCGCATCCTTCAGGACGCAGAAAACCCCGCCAAGGCGGGGTTTTTTAATGTCTGTCGCAGATGCATTCGCTCGGCGAGCGCGGGCGCGACATCACTTGAAAACACGCCGCGCGTGAATGCCGAGGCCGGTCGCGACACTCGCAAGCCGGTCTCCGAACACCGGTTGTGCGTCGGGAAAAGCTGCTGCCAGCGCACTCGACAGAAACCCCAGCCCCGTCGAGCCGCCGGTGAAATAGACCGCGTTCACGTCCCCGTTAGCGACGCCCGCTGCTCGCACCGTATCGCGCGCCGCCTGAACGATGCGCTGCGTCTCGTCCCTGCCCGCCTGGATGAGTTGCGCCTCGTCGAACGCGAGGCGCAAATCCTCTTCCACTCGCTCCAGATCGATCAGCGTCTCGCCACCCGCCGCGACGCCTATTTTCGCCTCCTCCGCAAGCGCGGCCAGCGCGTGGCCGAGGCGCTGATCGACAACCCGCATCAGCCGGTCGTGATGCCGCGTATCTGTATAGAGATGCCGCATCAGCGCCAGTTCGCCGGTGCGCTTCGGCGTATAGACGGTGTTGATCAGATGCCACGTCGCAAGATCGAAATAGACGCGGCTCGGCATCTCGCGTCCTTCCGGGTCAATGGCCTGGTAGCCGAGTTCGCGCAAGATGGTCGCGAGTTCGACGCGCCGGTCGAAGTCGGTGCCGGCCACGTGCACGCCATGATGCGCGAGCACGTCGTCCTTGCGCTCGATGCGGGTCATTCGTTGCGGTCCAACGCGCACCAGCGAAAAATCCGACGTACCGCCGCCGATATCGGCAACCAGCACGACGCCTTCTTCGGTCAGATGAGATTCGTAGTCGAACGCGGCGGCGATCGGCTCGTACTGGAAATGGATGTCGCGGAAACCCACCGAACGCGCCGCCGCCTCCAGTTGCTGCTGGGCGATCTGATCGGCGCGGGGATCGTCGTCGACGAAGAACACGGGCCGGCCCAGCACCGCGCGCTCGAGCGCCATGCCCGCGCTCGCTTCCGCGCAACGCTTCAAGTGCGTGATGAAGATTGCGATCACGTCCGTGTACTTGATCGCCGAGCCGTCGCCGAGATCGGTCGTATTGTCGGCGAGCGGCGAACCCAGGATGCTCTTCATCGAGCGCATCAGGCGGCCGTCGAAACCGTCGACATACGCTTCGAGCGCAGCACGGCCGTATTCGCGGGTGTTTTCATCGGTGTTGAAGAACACCGCGGTAGGCAGCGTGGTGTACGCCGCTTCGACAGGCGCAAGCCGCAGCGCGTCGCCGTTGGGCACCGCGACAGCCGAATTGGATGTTCCGAAATCAATCGCGCAATAGGTCATGGCAGGATCATGGCAGAAATTGCCGCTCACGCCAGCGCGAGCAAAAGGGGGATCGGCTTTTTAACACGAAAGCACGAACTGCATCAACCGGTGACGGCGCAGTCCTGTGTGCTTGCCGAGTGATCGCTCCGTGAGGCGCTGGTCTCTACGGCAACGCGAGCCGCGGAACGAAACTTGCGGAAATCGGACGGCGCTGGGATCCCGGCGGCAATCTTCTTGCATGGGACTGGAGTGGGCGCTATGGGATCGGAGTAGGCGCTAAAGCGCCAACTCCGATCGACACGCCAACTCCGGTCAACAGGATACGCTGTCGATTCTCCACCGGCCGTTCCGTTCCAGAAAAGAAAAGGAGACGCCCCACCATGTTGTCCGACCCGCCCGCCGCAACAGCGCATGCCGGATCGTCTGGCATCGTCGAAACCGATCTGCCCTCGCGGCTCGACCGCCTGCCCTGGGGCCGCTTTCATTCGCTGATCGTCGTCGCACTCGGCGTGACGTGGCTGCTCGACGGGCTCGAGGTCACGCTAGCCGGCGCGGTCGCAAGCGCGTTGAAGACAAGCCCGACGCTGCGCTTCACCAACGCCGACGTCGGGCTGGCGGGCAGCGCGTACATCGCGGGCGCCGTGCTCGGCGCGCTCGGGTTCGGCTGGCTGACCGACCGGCTCGGCCGGCGCAAGCTGTTCTTCATCACGCTTGCGCTGTACCTGGCCGCTACGGCCGCGACCGCGTTCTCGTGGAATCTGGCGACGTTCCTGCTGTTCCGCTTTCTGACCGGCGCCGGCATCGGCGGCGAGTACACGGCGATCAATTCGACGATCCAGGAATTCACGCCCGCACGTGTGCGCGGCTGGACCGATCTCGCGATCAATGGAACTTTCTGGATCGGCGCGGGGCTCGGCGCCGCCGGCTCGATCGTGCTGCTCGATCCAGGCTTGTTGCCGCCCGACTGGGGCTGGCGCGCGTGCTTTTTCATCGGCGCCGTGCTCGCGCTCGGAATCTTGCCGATGCGTGCGTGGATACCCGAAAGCCCGCGCTGGCTGCTCACGCATGGCGAAGCGCACAAAGCGCGCGTGATCGTTGAAGATATCGAAGCACAGTTTCGCAGCCGGCATCACGTGCTCGCCGACGACGCGCTTACCCGCCTGCGCCTGCGCACACGCGAGCGCACGACATGGCGCGAAGTGTTCCACACGCTCTTCGTGCGACATCGCCGCCGCGCGCTGGTGGGGCTATCGTTGATGACCGCTCAGGCGTTCTTTTACAACGCGATCTTCTTCACGTACGCGCTCGTATTGACCGATTTCTACGGCGTGCCAGGGGATCATGTCGGCTGGTATCTGCTGCCGTTCGCACTCGGCAATTTTCTCGGGCCGCTCGTGCTCGGCCGGCTGTTCGACGTGATCGGCCGCCGCAAGATGATCGCGACGACGTATGCACTGTCCGCCGCGCTGCTGACCGTGAGCGGCTATCTGTTTCAGCAGCACTGGCTGACCGTCACGACACAGACGATTTCGTGGATGGTGATTTTCTTCTTCGCTTCCGCCGCGGCGAGTTCTGCCTATCTGACGGTCAGCGAGTCGTTTCCGCTCGAAATACGAGCGCTTGCGATCGCGGTGTTTTATGCGCTCGGCACGGCGCTCGGCGGCATTGCAGGGCCGATGTTTTTCGGTCGGCTGATCGATACGCATCAGCGCAGCGAAGTGTACTCGGGCTACCTGGTCGGATCCGCGTTGATGCTGGCCGCTGCGCTGATCGCCGCGATCTGGGGCGTGGATGCCGAACGACGCTCGCTGGAAAGCGTGGCCGCGCCGCTGTCGGCCATCGCCGACGACGATTGAGGCTAGCGGCGCATGAGCCGCGAAGGTATTGAAAGCGTGCGGTGTGCGCCGCGCGCGCCGCAGTTCAATGGCAATCGCCTTCAGAACGACCGCTTCCATGCTCCGGCATACGCCACTTCGCCGATCGGCAGGCGCGTGCGGGCCGCTTTGTCGCGTTCGCGCAGCACGGGATCGAGCCTGTCGACCTCGCCATAGTGACCTAGCGCGATCATCGCGATCACTTCGACGTCTTTCGGGATGGCAAACGCGCTGCGAAATGCGTTGATGTCGACACCACTCATCTGATGGGCGGCAAGGCCCAGCGCGTGCGCCTGCAAAACCAGCGATAACGCGGCCGCGCCCGCATCATATGGCGCGCAGCGGTTCACTTCGCCTTTACTGGTCAGCATGTTGGTGGTGACTGCGATCAGCACCGGCACCGGACCGTTCCAGCCCTGGTTGAACGGCACGAGCGTCGTGAACGCCTTCTTGAACGCGACCTCGTCCGCGGTTCGGTCGAACACGATGAAGCGCCACGGCTGCGCGTTGTACGACGAAGGCGCCCAGCGCGCTGCCTCGAGCACCGTACGCAGATGCTCCCGGCTCACCGGCTCGCTCGAATAGGCGCGGGGACTCCAGCGGCCCGCCAGCAGTTCGTGAATAGGGACGTCGGTAGGTGCGGGTTTTGCAGTCATGCGCATCTCTCAGTCGAAGGACATCGGCGACGGGCGAATGCCCGGGCCAGATAGAATACCCCGGACTTCGTTTAATACGTCATCGCTTCGCTTTTCAGATTACAAACTCGCGCGATGTCTGACGAAAACAAGATACGACGCGCCTTTTCACAGGCGCGCAGGCGCGCCGAGCGCCTGCGCGCCGGTCAGGCCGCCTGCATCGCGGCTGGACGCGGTCCGCGATTGATCCGCAGCACAATGACCGCGGCGATCAGGCAGAGCCCGCCGGAAATCATCGACGCGATTGTGTACGTACCGAGACTCGCACGCAGCATTCCCGCGCCAAGCGCCGCGAATGCCGCACCCAGCTGATGCCCCGCGACAATCCAGCCGAATACGACCGGCGCCGATTCTTTGCCGTACACATCGGTGGCAAGACGCACGGTAGGCGGCACGGTCGCGATCCAGTCGAGACCGTAGAACACGGCGAACAGCGGCAGCCCGAAAAAGTCGATGCCAAACGCATGCGGCAGATACATCAGCGACAACCCGCGCAGCCCGTAGTACCAGAACAGCAGCACGCGCGCGTTGAAGCGGTCCGACAGCCAGCCGGACAATGTCGTGCCGAACAGATCGAAGATGCCCATTGCCGCAAGCAGCGACGCGCCCTGTACCTCGGACATGCCGTAGTCGCCGCACATGGCGATCAGATGCGTGCCGACGTAGCCGTTGGTGCTCGCGCCGCAGATGAAGAAGCTGAAGAACAGCAGCCAGAAGTCGCGCGTCCTGCTCGCGAACGCCAATGTGCCGAACGCGATGGCGAGCGGATTCTGCGTGGTCGTGTCCGATTTAACCGGCGCGTCAGCCGGTTCGCCGTACGGCCGCAGCGTCATATCGGCCGGCCGTTCAGGCAGCAGGAACGCGACCAGCGGCAGCACGACACACGCCGCGCCCGCGACGACCCACACAACCGGCCGCCACCCATGATGTTGGGCGATAGCCGCAAGCAACGGCAGGAAGACCAGTTGGCCGGTGGCCGAACTCGCGGTGAGAATGCCCATCACGAGGCCGCGATGGGTCGTGAACCAGCGATTCACCACCGTTGCCGACAGGGTCAACGCCGCGACGCCCGTCGCGCCGCCCACCATGACGCCCCATACGAGAACCATTTGCCAGGGCGCCGTCATCAGCGACGATAAGCCGACGCCGGCGGCCATCACGCCGAGCGCGATCAAGATGGTCGGCCGCACGCCGAAGCGCTGCATCGCTGCCGCGGCGAACGGGCCCGTCAGACCGTAGAGCGCGATGTTCACCGAAATGGCGAGCGAGATCGTTGCCCGGCTCCAGCCGAATTCGTGCTCGAGCGGCACCATCATTACGCTCGGTGTGGCGCGCGTGCCGGCTGCCGCGAGCAGCACGAGGAAAACCACCGCGACGGCCATCCAGCCGTAATGGAAGCGGCCTCCTATGATTCTTGCAGCCCAGTTCATCTGCTTGTTCTCCGATCGACGCGCGCACTGCACGGGGCAGCACCGCTTGTTATCGTTACAATTTGCGTAAAAAACTTGTGACCGATCTGTCACAATGTGTGGCGATCTTAGTGACCGCTCGGTAACATGTCAAGACAACTTGTTTCGTATTCGGGAATTTCATGAATCGTTTAAAGCCCCCGGGACGCGCGGGCAGCCGTCGCACGCAAACCGCCGGAGCACAGGCGCACGAGCATCTGCTGCGCGCCGCAACCGAACTGTTTTACCGGAACGGTGTGCGCGCGGTCGGCGTGGATGCGGTCGTCGAACGGGCGGGCGTCAACAAAATGAGCCTGTACCGGCAGTTCTCATCGAAGGACGATCTGATCGTCGCGTATCTCGAACGCGAGGATCGCGAATTCTTCGTGCGCTTCGAACGCAGTATCGCGCGGCATCCCGGCGACGCGGCAACGCAGCTCACCCAGTATTTCGAAGACCTCGCGCGGCGCGCGTCGGCGGATGAGTACCGCGGCTGTCCGTTCGTCAACGTATCTATGGAATTTCCGGATGCGTCCCATCCCGCACGCTTGTGCGTCGCCCGCAATAAGGCAAAGCTGGTAGCGCGGCTCGACGAACTCGCCGCGCAAGCTGGCGCGCACGACCCGTCGGCGCTCGCGAACGCACTCGCGTTGCTGATCGAAGGCGTTTATGCGGCGAGCCAGACGTACGGCCCCGGTTGTGGTCCGATCAAGGCCGCACCGGTTGTCGCGGCGCTGCTGATTGCGCAAGCCTGTGCGGGCAAGCCGGTAAAATAGCGGTTTCGCTTCCACGCCCGCCATGCCGCCGTCTTCGTTGCCCACCGATTCCCACGATGCGATCATCGCCGCGACACGCCACTGGCTGGCGCGTGCTGTCATCGGGCTCAATCTGTGCCCGTTCGCGAAGGCCGTGCAGATGAAAGACCAGATCCGCTATGCGATCAGCGAAGCGTCCGACATGGAAGGTGTGCTGACGGATCTGGAAAACGAGTTGCGCATGCTCGTCGATGCGGAACCGTCCGCGATCGATACAACGCTGTTGATCATTCCGCACGCGCTGGTGGAATTCCCCGAATACAACGACTGCCTGTTTTTCGCGGACCGGTTGCTAAAGCAGTTGCGCATCGAAGGCACGTTGCAGATTGCCAGCTTTCACCCACGCTATCAGTTTGAAGGCAGCGAACCGGACGATATCGAGAATTACACGAACCGCTCGCCGTATCCGATCCTGCATCTGTTGCGCGAAGCGAGCATCGAACGCGCGGTTGAAGCCTTTCCGGATGCTGCACAGATTTACGAGCGCAATCAGCAGACGTTGCAGCGGCTCGGGCTGCAAGGCTGGCGGCAGTGGATGGCGCAGCCCGCCGGCGACTGATACGCCGGCCACCTGTTCAGCATTTACACACTCTCACGCTCGATAAAAAACCGCTCGCGCAATTCGCTGAGCCCGAGCGTATCCATCACCTCGTCGAGCCGTTCAGCCGGCCGGCGTCGCGGCAAATCCTTGTAGTGCGCGATGATGAGTTCGTTCTT
>DASXXR010000151.1:0-4303 GCA_036502945.1 Paraburkholderia sp.
GCCTTCGTATTCATGAATGCGGCCGCGCAACGACGAAATGCTCGCATCGGTCTTCAACAGGCTCTGCGCGGCGAAGCGGCCCAGCGCGACGATCAGCTTCGGTTTGACCAGCGCGACCTGACGCTGCAGATACGGCTCGCAGCGCGCGACTTCGTCCGGCTCGGGGTTGCGGTTGCCCGGCGGGCGGCACTTGATCACGTTCGCGATGTAGACGTTCGTGCCGCGTGCAAGCGACAGCGACCGCAGCATGTTGTCGAGCAGCTTGCCGGCCTGGCCGACAAACGGCTCGCCCTGGCGGTCTTCGTTCTCGCCGGGGGCTTCGCCGATCAGCATCCAGTCGGCGTTGCGGTCGCCGACGCCGAATACGGTCTGGGTCCGCTTCTCGCATAGCCGGCAGCGCTCGCAGTCGGCCACGCGCGCGGCGAGCGCATCCCAGTCGAGCATGGCGACGGATGGCGCGGACGCGTCATCGGTTGCGCGCGCTGGCACCGCGGCAGGCGTGGGCGACGCTTCGAACGGCAGGTCGTCGAACCACGCCAGATCGTCTTCCGATGACGCCTGCGGCGCACGCGGCGCGGCTTGCGCCGGCGCGCGTCGCGCTTCGCCTGGCTCGCGGCGCGGCATCGCCCGAAGAGCGTTCTGCGCCGCTTCGACAGACGCAGCGTCGGCCGTCGAAGCGGCGGGCCATTCGGACGTCGCCGATGCCGATGCGGATGCCGACGTTGCGTCGGCGCGCACCGCCTGCCGCGCCTCCTGCGTCGCTTCCTGACTCGCCTCCTGCGCGATCCCGACGCGCCCGCTTGCGCGCCTCACCCATTGCGGCGCGAGGCCGAGTTCTTCCAGCGCGGTTTCATGCAGCGCCATCAGCGCCCTCCTTGTCGAAACAAAAACGCATCACGATGGCGTCCTCCCGGCCGCGATGCCGCGCCGGATAGTAGTTCTTGCGACGCCCGATCGAAGCAAAGCCGAAGCGCTCATAAAGCCGGATCGCACGGTGATTCGACGGCCGCACTTCGAGCAGCAGCCCCGCGAGCCGCTCAGCGTGCGTCATGCGCACGGCCTCGCGCAGCAGCGCGAGCCCGGCGCCCGCATGCTGCGCGGGCGGCGCGATGCACAGGTTCAGCAGATGCATTTCGTCGACGACCGGCATCAGCACGCAATAGCCGATCAGCGTGCCCGTGACGTGCCGCAGGCAGATGCCGAAATAGCCGTTGCGCAACGAATCCTGGAAATTGCCCCGGGTCCACGGAAATTCATATGCAAGCTTTTCGATTGCGGCGACCTCGTCGAGGTCGCCCTCGGTCATCGGCGACATATAGCGGTCCGCCAACAGCACGCCGCTCATCGCGCAGGCCCGCCACGCGGTTCGTCGGCGCCGGCCTGCCCGTTGCCCGCTGCGTGGCCGGCCGACGCGGCGGCCTGCTGGGCGGCTTTGGCCGCGCCCCGTTCGGCGGTTGTTTGCGCGACCTTGTCGCGGATGTATTCCGGCGCGGCTTGATCGGCGCGCACCGTGCGCCCGGCGCGGAACGCGCGCAGCGCGGCGAAAGCGATCGGCAGCGCGTGCGGCAAAGCGTCATGGTCGACGGATCGGGCGTGCACCGCGACCGCAAGCCGCGCGCCGAAGACGGCCGCGGCGTTGCCCGCGAGCGTGAACGGCACATCGGGCGCCGCGGGCCGTTCGGGCGTATCGAGCGCGGCCGGATGAACGGTGCGCCAGTCACCCTGCGCGTCGTCCCACGCGTAGTCGGCCCAATAGACCTCGTCCATCCGCGCGTCGAGCGCCGTCAGCACGCGGGTGGCGGCCGGATCGCGCCGGCGCGCGCTTTCGGCACACGCGAGCAGCGTGCCGACCGGCACCACCGGGCAGCCGAGCCCGAATGCCAGCCCTTGCGCGACGCCCGTCGCGGTACGCAAACCCGTGAACGAGCCCGGCCCGGCGCCGAACGCGATCGCATCGCACGCGTTGAGCGGGAGGCCGGCTTCGTCGAACAGTTCGCGGATCGCGGGCAGGAGCCGCGTGCTGGACACGGCGCCGGTCGCTTCATGACGCACCCAGACGCGCGGTTCAGGAAGCGCCGTGCCGGGCCGCGAAGGCGCGGCGGCGAGCAACGCGACCGAGCAGAATTCGGTCGAGGTATCGAGAGCAAGCAACACGGTTTCTGTCATGACCGCTATTGTAATGCGCTGCCGTAACGCACTGCCTCGGGTCGCCGACCGGCGACCCGACCCTGCGACCCGACCTGCAAAGCGGATGGCGATCATCGCCGCGGCGCTGCCGGCACCGCCGATACCGTCTGGAAGGATTGCTCCAGCCCCGCATGCCTGTTGTGCGGCGGCGCTTGCTATGATCGTCGCCCGAACCCGAACCACGCAAGGAGAGACCGATGAGCAACCTCGACGCGCGTTTCGCGCAGGCACAGGAAGACGTGAAGCAACTGCCGGAGCGCCCGGGCAATTTGACGCTGCTGCGCCTATACGCCCTCTTCAAGCAGGCGACGCAAGGCGACGCGCACGGCGACAAACCCGGTTTCGCCGACATCGTCGGCAAATATAAGTACGACGCGTGGGCCGCGCTGAAAGGCACCGCAGCGGACACGGCGAAGGAGCAATACGTCGAGCTCGTCGAATCCCTGAAGAGCGGCGCGTCCACCTGACAGGCACTTTCGCAAGGTGGCGGTCTATTCATCGGACATATGACTGGATCATGTCAGAAAGGTGGCGCAGTGCAGCAAAACTCTTTATACTGCCGGCTGCGCTTCACTGCTTTTGCTACGTTTGGTTCATCTGAGGTTTTCACTCGGTGCATTGGAATCAATGCGGGCCTTCGCGGCGCAGCGCTTGTAGCGTTTTGCTCCAATCCAGTTTAGAACCTGTCCCCTCCTTCCAAGGCCCTACGGGCCGTCAAGTAAGGCTGGCGGCAAGCCATCCGGCGTGTCGCATCCGATACAGCTTCTAACGAAAAGCTCGCCTTCATTGTTGCGAGTTGCCCCCGTTTTGCGGTTTGCTCGCTGCTTCTTTGCTCGCTGAATCCGACAACTAGGGTATGCCGATTGGCGCCGACGTTTCATGCCCTGGTTTATCCATGGGTTCATTCCCGAGTTTCAAGGATTCTCATGACTTCGAGCAATACCTCCAGCCCGTTGAACGACATCGCCGCAGCCGCCCTCGGTATCGACGCGCCCGCCGCTGAAGAAGCGGTTACGCACGCCGCCGCCCCTGTCGCGGAGCAAGGCCCGACGTTCGCGTCGCTGGGGCTCTCCCCGGATATCGTGTCGGCATTGACAGCAGCCGGCTATGCGGCGCCGACGCCGGTTCAGCAACGCGCGATTCCCGCCGCCATCGCCGGCCGCGATCTGATGGTGTCGAGCCCGACCGGTTCGGGCAAGACGGCGGCCTTCATGCTGCCCGCGATCGAACGCTTCGCGCAGCTGCAAAAAACTCTCGCGAACGCGCCGCGCGAACCGCGTGAAGGCGGCGCCGACCGCCGCACGCGCCGGCCGCAGCCGGTCGCTCGTCCTAGCCTCCTCGTGCTGACGCCGACCCGCGAACTCGCGATGCAGGTCACGACCGCCGCGTCGACGTACGGCAAGCATCTGAAGCGTCTGCGCACGGTCAGCATTCTCGGTGGTGTCGCCTACGGCCAGCAGTTGATGCTGCTCGCGAAAAACCCCGAAATTCTCGTCGCGACGCCTGGCCGTCTGCTCGATCACCTGGAGCGCGGCCGCATCGATTTGTCGGAGCTGCAGATCCTCGTGCTCGACGAAGCCGACCGCATGCTCGACATGGGCTTCATCGACGACATTGAAACGATCGTTGCCGCTACGCCCGCGTCGCGCCAGACGATGCTGTTCTCGGCCACGCTCGACGGCAAGATCGGCTCGCTGACCGGCCGCCTGCTGAAGAACCCGGAGCGCATCGAAATCGTTCAGCGCCTCGAACAGCGCACGAACATCGCGCAGACCGTCCACTACGTCGACGACCGCGATCACAAGGACCGCCTGCTCGACCATTTGCTGCGCGATTCCGGCCTCGACCAGGCCATCGTCTTCACGGCAACGAAGAGCGACGCCGATCAGCTCGCCGGGCGGCTCGCCGACGCTGGCTTCCAGTCGGCCGCGCTGCACGGCGATCTGCCGCAAGGCGCGCGCAATCGCACGATCAAGGCGCTGCGCGAACGGCGCGTGCGCGTGCTGGTGGCAACCGACGTCGCGGCTCGCGGCATCGACATTCCCGGCATCACGCACGTGTTCAACTACGATCTGCCGAAGTTCGCCGAAGACTACGTGCACCGCATCGGCCGTAC
>DASXXR010000152.1:0-17193 GCA_036502945.1 Paraburkholderia sp.
CGTCGAACAACGCCGCCGAGCCCGCCTCGTAGTCGCTGCGCTTGCCGATATACGTGAAGACCGTAGGGCGCGTGAAGAACAGCGAACCTCGGCCGGCGAGTTCCAGCGAATCGATCAACGGCAACGGGCCCGACGAGCTGCCGAAGCTCACAAAGAGCCCGAGCGGCGCGAGGCAGTCAAGCGATGCGGTAAAGGTATCCTTGCCGACCGAATCATAGACGACCGGCACGCCCGCGCCGTTCGTGATTTCGCGCACGCGCTTCGTGAAGTTCTCACGCGTGTAGACGATCGGGTAGTCGCAGCCATGCGCGTGTGCGATCGCCGCCTTGTCGTCAGAGCCGACGGTGCCGATCACCGTCGCGCCCAGCGCCTTCGCCCACTGGCACACCAGCAGCCCGACACCGCCCGCGGCCGCCTGAATCAGGATGGTGTCGCCCGCCTTGACGGGGTACGTGCGGCACAGCAGATAGTGCGCGGTCAGACCCTGCAGCATCACCGACGCCGCGTCTTCATAGCTGAGCGCATCCGGCAGCTTCACGACTAGCGCGGCGGGCATCACGCGCTCCTGCGCATAGGCGCCCGGCGGGCGCGCGACATAGGCGACGCGGTCGCCCTTTTTCAGGTCGTGCACACCGTCGCCGACCGCCGTCACTTCGCCGGCCGCTTCCATGCCGAGGCCGCCCGGCATCGGCAGCGGATACAGGCCATTGCGGAAGTACACGTCGATGTAGTTGAGGCCGACCGCGTGCTGCCTGATGCGAATTTCACCGGCGCGCGGCTCGCTTACGTCGACGTCGACCCACTTCATGACTTCGGGGCCGCCCGTCTTGTCGAATCGAATTGCCTTAACCATCGTTTCTCCCATGCAACATGTTGCTGTTGTGTCGTGGCTTAGCGGTCAAAAGGTACCCGGGTAAGCGCCCCCATCGATCAGCCAGTTCTGGCCCGTAATAAAGCCCGCATGCACGCTGCACAGGAACGCGCAGGTACGGCCGAATTCGTCCGGATTGCCGAGACGGCGCGCCGGAATCCTCGACGTGCGTTGTGCGCGCGCTTCGTCGATCGAAATGTTTTGCGCCTTCGCCTGCGCGGCGAACGTGACGGCCACGCGTGCGGTGTCGAACGAACCCGGCAGCAGGTTGTTGATCGTGACGCCGTGCTGCGCGACGTTGCGCGCGACACCGGCAACGAAACCCGTCAGGCCCGAGCGCGCGCCGTTCGACAGGCCGAGCACGTCGATCGGCGCCTTCACCGCCGAGCTCGTGATGTTGACGACGCGCCCGTAGCCGCGCGACGTCATGCCGTCGATCGTCGCGCGGATCAGTTCGATCGGCGTCAGCATGTTCGCTTCGAGCGCGCGGATCCAGTCGTCGTGCGTGAAGCTGCGGAAGTCGCCCGGCGGCGGGCCGCCTGCGTTGTTGACCAGAATGTCCGGCTGCGGGCACGCGGCGAGCGCGGCGGCACGGCCCTCGGGCGTGGTGATGTCGCAGGCCACGGTCTTCACCGTCGCGCCGCTTTTCGTCGCGATCCTGGCGCGAATGTCGTCGGCCGTTGCTTCGAGCGTCTCGGCCGTGCGCGCGAGGATCACCACATTGACGCCTTCGGCCGCCAGCGCCTCTGCACATCCGCGGCCGAGCCCTTTGCTCGCCGCGCAGACCAGCGCGGTCCGTCCCGCGATTCCCAAATCCATTTAAGTGTCCTCCGTTTGTTTTGATGCCGGCTAGCTTTCGGGCCTGCAAGGCGCGAAACCGCAATATCTGCTGGTCCCCGAATTCTAGAAGAATCGACGCGGCGCTGCCCGCGCGTCCGCGTGCGTCGTCGTTCAGCCGCGCACAGCGTGCTGCGACGCCCGATCGGACCTTGCAGGGCCGCCGTGAAATTCAGGCGTTTCATCTGGCGATACTTTCGGTAAACTTGCAATAGGGCGCGCCGGTCCTGCCGGCTCGCCTCAGTTATCTTGGATTATCGCGAGTTATCTCGATTCACCAAGGTTCTGCTTGCACCGTTGGGTTTTTCGGCCGTCCGGACTGCCCGCTTTTTTCGCCGCGGATCTCCGCCCTTCTCCTCTTGCCGCCGCCTCGCGCCATGTCATGACACAGGACAGCCGTTTCCCCAACCTCTTCATCCTCGATCACCCGCTGATCCAGCACAAGCTGTCGCACATGCGCGACCGCGACACGTCGACGCGCACGTTTCGCGAACTGCTGCGCGAAATCACGCTGCTGATGGGTTACGAGATCACCCGCAATCTGCCCATGACAACCCGCCGCGTCACGACGCCGCTTGTCGAGATCGATGCGCCGGTGATCGCCGGCAAAAAGCTGGCGATCGTGCCCGTGCTGCGCGCGGGCGTCGGCATGTCGGACGGACTGATGGAGCTGATTCCATCGGCGCGCGTCGGCCACATCGGCGTGTATCGCGACACGGACCATCGGCCGGTCGAGTATCTGGTGCGCCTGCCGGACCTCGAAGACCGCATTTTCATTCTGTGCGATCCGATGGTCGCGACCGGCAATTCGGCGGCGCACGCAGTCGACGTGCTGAAGCGCCGCGGCGTAGCCGGCGAGAACATCCTGTTTCTCGCACTTGTCGCCGCCCCCGAAGGGGTGACGGTGTTCCAGCACGCGCATCCGGACGTGAAACTGTACGTCGCGTCGCTCGACTCGCATCTGGACGAGCACGCTTACATCATCCCCGGTCTCGGCGACGCCGGCGACCGGCTGTTCGGCACCAAAAACTAGTCCAAAGACGCCGCGCGGCAACGCTCGCGCCCGCCGGGCGCCTGACACAAACGCCCCTGCCGGCGCCGCAATCCTCCGCGTGGAGCGGGTTTCGCGGCGCTTCACCCGCTTCGAGGCCGCTGCCTCCGGTCGGCGGCATGATAAAATTCGGATCCGCTCATCCTGCTTGAAGCGCCTTACGCGTTGCGCCTTCGCGGGCTGCGCGCGAAGGCCGGCGCGGCGCGCGACGCGGCAGCGGCGCCGACCGCATCGCACGCCGTCACTGCGTCGCCGTTGCCGCCTTATGCAGCTTTATGCCGCCTTCGGCCGTCGGCGCAAAGCATCCAGGGTGCAACCGGACGAACATTCAGGCGCCTCGCGAAAGGCGCCCGCAGCGCAACCACAATTCGCAACCACCCAACGCGAGCACAACTCGCGACGACAGTTGCACATGCGTGCGCCTCACTGGCGCGCGCCACGGAGAAAGGTATGGCGGGTCATTCGAAATGGGCCAACATCAAGCATAAGAAAGCAGCGACCGATGCCAAACGCGGCAAGATCTGGACTCGGCTCATCAAGGAAATTCAGGTCGCCGCGCGCATGGGCGGCGGAGAGATGGACACGAACCCGCGCCTGCGGCTCGCCGTCGAAAAGGCGTACGACGCCAACATGCCGAAAGACAATATCACCCGCGCGATCCAGCGCGGCACCGGCGGCGTCGACGGCGCGAACTACGAGGAAATCCGCTACGAAGGCTACGGCATCGGCGGCGCGGCGGTCATCGTCGATACGATGACCGACAACCGCATCCGCACGGTCGCCGAAGTGCGGCACGCCTTCTCGAAGTTCGGCGGCAACATGGGCACCGACGGCTCGGTGGCGTTCATGTTCGATCACGTCGGCCAGTTCCTGTTCTCGCCGGGCACGCCAGAAGACAAGCTGATGGAAGCGGCGCTCGAAGCCGGCGCCGACGACGTGCTCACGCATGACGACGGCAGCGTCGAAGTGCTGTGCCAGTCGAACGATTACCCGAAGGTGAAAGCGGCGCTCGAAGCCGCGGGCTTCAAGGCCGAACTGGCCGAAGTCACGATGAAGCCGCAAACCGAAGTCGAGTTCACCGGCGACGACGCGCTCAGGATGCAGAAGCTCCTTGATGCGCTGGAGAATCTGGACGACGTGCAAGAGGTCTACACGAACGCGGTGATCGCGGAACAGTGAACGTAGTGAGCGCGGGCCGCGTGTGAGCCGCCCGGGCCCCGGGCGAGCCCGCCCGCCGCGCGGTTCACATCGTTTGCGGGGTTGGTCAGCGGGGTTGGTCAGCGGGGTTGGTCCGTTGTGTTGCCTGCGTCACAGGCTTTCCATGCGAGTTGTGCGAATCTTGCAGATATTCACGGCCGGCGGCTCTGCGCCAGCCGTCCATGGTTTTTAGCATTCGGGGAATCACATGAAGTTACTCGTCGTCGGTTCGGGCGGTCGTGAGCATGCGCTCGCATGGAAGCTCGCACAGTCGCCTCGGGTTCAACTCGTCTACGTCGCGCCCGGCAACGGCGGCACGGCCCAGGACGAGCGCCTGCGCAATGTCGATATCGTCGACCTGAACGCCCTCGCCGACTTCGCCGAGCAAGAGCAGGTCGCGTTTACGCTCGTCGGGCCGGAACAGCCGCTCGCCGCGGGCATCGTCAACCTGTTCCGCTCGCGTGGTCTGAAGATTTTCGGACCGAGCCGCGAGGCCGCGCAGCTCGAGAGCTCGAAAGACTTCGCGAAGGCGTTCATGAAGCGCCACGCGATCCCCACCGCCGAATACGAAACCTTCGCCGACGTCGCCGCCGCGCATGCGTATCTCGACGCGAAAGGCGCGCCGATCGTGATCAAGGCCGACGGCCTTGCCGCCGGCAAGGGCGTGGTGGTCGCGCAGACGCTCGCCGAAGCGCATGCCGCAGTCGACATGATGTTGTCGGACAACAAGCTGGGCGATGCGGGGGCGCGCGTCGTCATTGAAGAATTCCTCGCCGGCGAAGAAGCGAGCTTCATCGTGATGGTCGACGGCAAGCATGTGTTGCCGCTCGCGTCGAGCCAGGACCACAAGCGCCTCGGCGACGGCGACGAAGGCCCCAATACCGGCGGCATGGGCGCCTACTCGCCCGCGCCGATCGTCACGCCGCAGTTGCACGCGCGCGTGATGCGCGAAATCATCCTGCCGACCGTGCGCGGCATGGAAAAGGAAGGCATCCGCTTCACCGGCTTTCTGTATGCGGGGCTGATGATCGATGCGCAGGGCAACCCGAAGACGCTCGAATTCAACTGCCGGATGGGCGATCCGGAAACGCAGCCGATCATGGCGCGGCTGAAGGGCGATTTCTCGAAGGTCGTCGAGCAGGCGATTGCGGGCACGCTGGATACCGTGGAGCTTGAATGGGACCGGCGCACCGCGCTCGGCGTCGTGCTGGCCGCGCACAACTATCCGGACGCGCCGCGCAAAGGCGACCGGATCAGCGACATTCCCACCGAAACCGGCGACGCAGTCACGTTCCACGCCGGCACCACGCTCGCCAGCGGCAAACTGACGACGTCGGGCGGCCGGGTGCTGTGCGTCGTCGGGCTGGCGGATTCGGTGCGCAGCGCGCAATCGGTCGCTTACGAAACGATCAACCAGATTTCGTTCGACGGCATGCAGTATCGACGCGACATCGGCTATCGGGCGGTGAACCGCAAACATAGCTGAGCGCGCCTGCGGCGGCTGGTGTGGCCGGGGTGTAGCTTTAAGCCGCCCGCCGGCCGTGGCGGCGGCGCTACACTTCAGTCAGTCCCGCGGCGCGCCGGCGCGCGAGCCGTATCATCGGCACTGGAATCCGCGCGGCGCGGCGCGCGTTGTGCAACGTTGGTTCGCAACCTTGGTTCGCAACCGTTTTTCCGCAGCCGTTTTTTGCACCGCTGCGCCGCCCATTTGCCTTTTGGCCACCAACCCGCCGCGGCGCGGCGCATCCGCCGCACACGCTCACCGATGACTGATTCGACTCACGACGTACAAGCTGTCCGCAACTGGCTGCAAGGCCTGCAAACCCGTATCGCCGACGCGCTGGGCGCGTTCGACGGCACTTCGTTCGCCACCGACACCTGGCAGCGCCCCACCGGCGACACGCTGCGCGGCGGCGGTTGCACGCGCATTCTCGAAGGCGGCCAGTTCTTCGAGCGCGCGGGCATCGGCTTTTCAGATGTCGCGGGGGACGCGCTGCCCGGCTCCGCGAGCGCGCTGCGCCCGCAGCTGGCGGGCCGCGGGTTCGAGGCAGCCGGCGTGTCGCTCGTGCTGCATCCGCACAATCCGTATTGCCCGACCGTGCACATGAACGTAAGAATGCTGGTCGCCACCAAGGAAGGCGAAGCGCCCGTCTTCTGGTTCGGCGGCGGCATGGATCTGACGCCTTATTACGGCTACGAAGAAGACGCGCAGCACTTTCATCGCGTGTGCCGCGACGCGCTGCAGCCGTTCGGCGCCGACCTGTACCCGCGTTTCAAGCGCTGGTGCGACGATTACTTCTTCCTGAAGCACCGCAACGAAGCGCGCGGCATCGGCGGCATTTTCTTCGACGACTTCTCGGAGCCGGGCTTCGACCCGTCGTTCGGGATGGTGAAAAGCGTCGGCGACGCGTTCCTGCAAGCGTATCTGCCGATCGTCGAGAAGCGCCGCGCCAAGCCGTACGGCGCCGCGGAGCGCGAGTTTCAGGCCTACCGGCGCGGCCGCTATGTCGAGTTCAATCTGGTCTACGACCGCGGCACACTGTTCGGGCTGCAAAGCGGCGGACGCACCGAGTCGATCCTGATGTCGATGCCGCCCGTCGTGAACTGGCGCTACGACTGGCAGCCGCAGCCGGGCACGCCCGAAGCGCGCCTGTACACAGATTTCCTGGTGCCGCGCGAATGGATCTGACGACGGTCCGCCCCGCATTGCGCGCCGCGGCCGGCCCGCAGGCACCGTCACGCAAGAGGAACCTCCGCTGAATCCGAACGCCTCCCCCGCTCCGCTGCCGCGCCGGATTGGCCTGCTCGGCGGCACCTTCGACCCGATCCACGAAGGCCATCTCGCGCTCGCGCGGCGTTTCGCCGACGTGCTGCAGCTGACCGAACTGGTGTTGCTGCCGGCCGGCCAGCCGTGGCAGAAGGCGGGCGTCTCCGCCGCCCCGCACCGCCTCGCGATGACACGGGCTGCCGCCGCCGTGCTGAAGCTGCCCGGCGCCACGGTCAGCGTCGCCACCGACGAGATCGATCACGAAGGCCCCACGTATACGGTCGAGACGCTGCAGCGCTGGCGCGAACGGGTGGGCGCGGATGTGTCGCTGTCGCTGCTGGTCGGCGCCGACCAGCTCGTGCACCTCGACACCTGGCACGACTGGCAGCGGCTCTTCGACTACGCGCACGTGTGCGCGGCCACGCGGCCGGGCTTCGAGCCGGCCTCGGCCGCACCCGCGGTCGCCGCGGCGATCGCCACGCGCTCGGCCCGCGCGGAGGTATTGCGCGCCACGCCGGCCGGCCATCTGCTGATCGACACGACGCTCGCGTTCGACGTCTCGGCCACCGATATCCGCACGCAACTAGGTACACAACCAGGCACACCACTACGCGAACGGCTCGCCGGCCACGCGCCAGCCGAAAATCAGGTCCCCGCTCCGGTGTGGGACTATATTGTTCAACATCATCTGTACCATCGGTAACCATGGATATACGCAAGCTGCAACGCACGATCGTCGACGCACTCGAAGACATCAAGGCGCAAGACATCAAGGTGTTCAACACCAGCCACCTGACCGACCTGTTCGACCGCGTGATCATCGCGAGCGGCACATCGAACCGCCAGACAAAGGCGCTCGCGTCCAGCGTGCGCGAGAAGGTCAAGGAAGCCGGCGGCGACATCATCAGCACCGAGGGCGAGGACATCGGCGAATGGGTGCTGGTGGATTGCGGCGACGCAGTCGTGCACATCCTGCAACCGGCGATGCGCCAGTATTACAACCTCGAAGAAATCTGGGGCGACAAGCCGGTGCGGATCAAGCTCACGAACCCAAGCCCGTTCGGCGGCGCCCAAGCGAGCGAACCGCTCGACGGCGAAGAAGACGAAGAGGCGCCGGCCGTCGCTCGCCCCGCACGACGGGCGCCGGCGCGCCGCCGCTAGGTTCGTGGCGGCTTCCTCCGCTATCCCGAAGGCGCGCCTTCACCGATGAAACTGCACATCCTCGCAGTCGGCCACAAGATGCCCGACTGGATTGCCGCCGGCTTCGACGAATACACAAAGCGGATGCCGCCGGAATTGCGCATCGAATTGCGCGAGATCAAACCGGAACAACGTTCGTCCGGGCGGTCCGCCGAGAGCGTGATGGCGGCCGAGCGGCAAAAGATCGAAGCTGCGCTGCCGAAAAACGCACACATCGTCGCGCTCGACGAACGCGGCAAGGACTGGACCACGATGCAGCTTGCCGCCGCGCTGCCTCTATGGCAGCAGGATGGGCGCGACGTCGCATTCCTGATCGGCGGCGCGGACGGGCTCGATTCCGAACTGAAAGCGCGGGCCGATATGCTGTTGCGCGTATCGAGCCTCACGCTGCCGCATGCGATGGTCCGCGTGCTGCTTGCCGAGCAGCTTTATCGCGCGTGGACCATTACGCAGAATCATCCGTATCACCGCGCGTGAGCGTTGGCGCGTTCTGCGGCTTCCGTGAACCGGCCGGCGCGGCAGCAGTTACATGCCCGCGCCGCTTTCGCTTCGCCTCGCTGTCGGGTTTCATTGCTTGAAACCGCTTGAAACCGCTTGATCCCGCTTGATCCGCCATATCTGCTTTAATTCGTTCCGGTTGCCGCCGCGCCAGCCTCGCGCGGCCAGCCCCTGGCGCGGTGCTGACCCGCTTCGCCACGTTTTTCCGAGATCCGTTCATGTCAACGTCTTCTGCCGCTTCGTATCCGTTCGTTTATCTCGCGTCGCAAAGTCCGCGCCGGCAGGAACTGCTGCAGCAACTCGGCGTGCGCTTCGAGTTGCTGCTGCCGCGCCCCGATGAAGACGCCGAAGCGCTGGAAGCCGAACTGCGCGGCGAGCGCGCGCACGATTACGTGATGCGCGTCTGCGTGCTGAAGGCACAGGCGGCCCGCGCGCGGCTCGTGGCGGGCGGTCATCCGAACGCGCCGGTTCTCGTTGCGGATACAACCGTCACGATCGACGACGCGATTCTCGGCAAGCCTCTGGATGCCGACGACGCCGTCGCGATGCTGACGCGCCTCGCTGGACGAGACCATGAAGTACTGACGGCGGTCGCGGTGGTCGACGCGATGGGCGCTCTGCTGCCCGCCACGCTAACCGTTTCGCGTGTGCGCTTTGCCGCCGTGCCGCCCGACGCGCTGCGCCGCTACGCGGCGAGCGGCGAGCCGCTCGGCAAGGCCGGCGCATACGGCGTGCAAGGCCGCGCCGCCGAGTTCATCGAACATATCGACGGGTCCTATTCGGGTATCATGGGTTTGCCGCTGTTTGAGACCGCCGCACTGCTGCGTGCGGCGCGCATCGACTTCTAGAACAACATCATGAACGAAGAAATCCTGATCAACGTCACGCCGCAGGAGACGCGCGTGGCGTTGGTCCAGCAAGGCGCCGTACAGGAGCTTCACGTCGAACGCACGCTATCGCGCGGGCGCGTCGGCAACGTCTATCTGGGCAAAGTGGTCCGCGTGTTGCCCGGCATGCAGTCTGCGTTCATCGACATCGGCCTCGAGCGCGCCGCGTTCCTGCACGTCGCGGATATCTGGCATCCGCGCATCGCCGGAGAAACGCAGCAGCAGGCGCAGCATCAGCCGATCGAGAAAATCGTGTTCGAAGGGCAGGCGCTGACGGTGCAGGTCGTCAAGGATCCGATCGGCACGAAAGGCGCGCGGCTCTCGACTCAAGTCAGCATCGCCGGCCGTACGCTCGTTTATCTGCCGCAGGAGCCGCATATCGGCATCTCGCAGAAAATCGAAAGCGAGGCCGAACGCGAAGCGATACGCGCACGCCTGACGGCGGTGCTGCCCGCCGACGAAAAAGGCGGCTATATCGTGCGCACGATCGCCGAAGACTCGACGAGCGAAGAACTGGCCGCCGACGTCGCTTATCTGCGCAAGACGTGGACAACCATTGTGTCGCAGGCGCAACGCGTGCCGCCCACGAGCCTGCTGTATCAGGATCTCAATCTGGCGCAGCGCGTGCTGCGCGATTTCGTCAACGATGAAACCTCGCGCATTCAGGTGGATTCGCGCGAGACGTTTCAGATGTTGTCCGATTTCGCGGCCGAGTTCACACCGGCCGTGCTGGCGAAAGTGCATCATTACACGGGCGAGCGGCCGCTCTTCGATCTGTACAACATCGAAACGGAAATCCAGCGCGCGTTGTCGCGGCGCGTCGATCTGAAGTCCGGCGGCTACCTCGTCATCGATCAGACCGAAGCGATGACGACGATCGACGTGAATACCGGCGGATATGTCGGCGCGCGCAATTTCGACGATACGATCTTCAAGACCAACCTCGAGGCGGCGCATACGATCGCGCGGCAATTGCGGCTACGCAATCTGGGCGGCGTGATCATCATCGATTTCATCGATATGGAAAACGTCGAGCACCGCGATCAGGTGCTCGGCGAACTGAAGAAGGCGCTGTCGCGCGACCGCACGCGGGTGACCGTCAACGGGTTCTCGCAGTTGGGGCTTGTCGAAATGACGCGAAAGCGCACGCGCGAATCGCTTGCGCATGTGCTGTGCGAGCCTTGCCCCGTGTGCCAGGGTAAGGGACAGGTGAAAACCGCGCGTACCGTGTGCTACGACGTGCTGCGCGAGATCCTGCGCGAATCGCGGCAGTTCAATCCGCGTGAGTTTCGTGTCGTGGCTTCGCAGCAGGTTATCGATCTGTTCCTGGAGGAAGAGTCGCAGCACCTCGCGATGCTGATCGACTTTATCGGCAAGCCGGTTTCATTGCAGGTCGAATCGAATCTGAGTCAGGAACAGTACGACATCGTGCTGATGTAATTTTTATTTTATATCAATAAATTACCTTAAATACATAAACTGAAAAATCGATCTGGCTACCCATGTAGCTACCCATACGGGACACGCAATCATGAGCGACAAATCGCCGGAGATCGAGGCCACGCTTAAACGCGTCGAAGAAACCCTGCAAACCGCCAAGCATGGTTTGGACGACCTACTTGAGGTTACGCGAGAGCGGCGCATGACGGGCTTGCGCAATTTGATCGTCTTTGGCAGATCCGTAACGTTCGTGTTGCAGAACCTACGGTCGGTTGTTGGCGAAGATGAATTCGATCGTTGGTATCAGCCCCATCAAGACGACATGAAAGCCAGCCCGCTGATGCGATACTTCGTCGATGCACGCAATGCGCTCGAAAAGCAGGGCCGAGTTAACGTGACGACCTCTGTCCGCCTTAACACTTTCTCATCGTCTGACATCGAAAAGTTCGGCCCGCCGCCCGCAAACGCAAAGGGCTTCTTTATTGGAGACCGCCTCGGCGGAACCGGATGGGAGGTCGAACTATCCGACGGAAGGACCGAGAGATATTACGTCGAACTTCCAAAATCCTTCGGCGAAGTTAAGCAGCATTTTTTTGACTTCCCGTTCGACAAAGCGCCTGATCTGGCAGATCTCCCGATTGAAGAGTTATGTAGAACGTACATCGACACGCTTTCGAGCATCGTCGATGCAGCAAGAACGCATTTCGCGCCGATCACAGAGGAGAAACCGGCGCGCAGCCGCGCCCATCTCCGCTTGGTGAAAGGCTAGCCTCTCAGGTGCCTTCTGAACTTCCTCGTCCGGCTAGACCCATTGGGGCTACCTGGTAATACGAACGGTTTCTCGATAGCATGCGCGCATGCCAAATCGAACCGACACATCATTCTTCTCGCGCTTGATTGCGCCCATGCTTAAGCAACTTGAGCGCATTGCCGGCGGTTCCCGTGGGGAGCATTCTCTCGAAGACCTGAAGTCAGAGGCGTGGATCGCTGCTGAGGAGATCCGGACCGAAGACGGCGTCGACTATGAACCCGACGACGCGCGCCTTCAGGACGCGATTCTGATCCGGCTTAGAAAGGCATTTGGCCACTTCGCCAATCGCATGATGAGGTTCGCCCTGCAGCTCGACCACGAACGGACTGGCGAAGATGGGGATCTACTGCCCAACAGCATTGCTGCCCGACTCACGGGTCCGGAAGCATACGAGCCGGAAAGAGCAATAGAGCGGGCTCAGGATCTCGAGTCGGACGAGCTAGTTCTCTCTCAACGGTTTTCCGAAGCGGTGGCATATCTGCGTACGTTCGAAAACTTCGATAATGACCGGGAAGCGATCGCCGTACACCTCTCGATTCCGGTGACTTCACTTCACACAAAGTTGCGTCGAGCCGAGCGTGTAGCAATAGTTCAACCGTCTATGTTCGATGGCATCGAGTCAATCGCCCGAGACTTCATTCCACTACGCGGACACTCACGGCGCGCATCACCACGCAAATCGCGATTCTCATGTGTGTTCGCCAGATGCCTTCAGCTCCGCCTGCTTTCCACCTTTCCAGCATTGCTTGGAAAGTAGTCTAGTTGTTGGCCACTTTGATCATTTCGACTAGGGACGACACACGCTTCCGCAGATCCAGAACGTCGAGGTTAGCGAGCCGCTTGCAGACGGCACGAGCGACCTTGACCTTGTCTACATCTTTGAATGCATCGTCAGCGCCCGCGGCCTTCCTCGATCGTTTTGTCTTGACCTCACGGAAATGCAACGCATGATCGTACTGCCCCGTACCAACAGGGGCACCATAACGCTCACCGTACACCTCTCTCAGCGCATCGTGCAGCATGGCGGGATCGACGTAGTTTTCGATCTCACGACCCATCGTTACCCAACCAACACCTCCGTCTGTCTCGAATTCATCAAGCACGCGCTTCTTCGTATCGTTGATCGGCGCACGAGGCTTCGATTTATCGCTATCGATCACTATCGCTAGGTGTCGGTTCAGGCGTCTCAACGCTATGAACTCGAGCACTTCCTGATCCGATGCGCTCAGATGGCTGAGCAGTCTGCCGCCATAGAACATGACCGAATAGTGCAGCCCCTCAACCAACTCCGGATCTACGGCCTTAATCCAATGTCGAACGTAGATCCGATCAGATGGCCCCTCGACCCAAATAATCGCATTTGCCTGAACAAGGTCGGACGCCTTATAGCCAAGGTCTTGGCAAATTGCGAATCGTTGATTGGGCTGGATCGCTTCTTCGACATGCGTGACGGAATCCCTGTTATGCACGTGGAAGACTGCCGCTCCAGGGGTATCGATGAACGCGGCCGAATGCGTCGCAATGAAATACTGGTTGCTCGTCTTCTCCAGCAGATACCTGATAAGCTTCCGCTGCAATAACGGATGCAAATGAATCTCCGGCTCCTCAATGCAAACTATCGATTCTGCAAGCAAAGTGCAGAACGCCGCCAGCATTACCACTTCATGGATTCCGGTACCTAGCGATTCCAGTGGCAGTAGCTTTGATCCGATATGCACCAGAACGTGCTTTCTGTCATACGGGATCTCGATTTTCGCTGTCGGCTCGTCCGTGACGCTTTGAAGGAAGTCGTTTATCTGATCGAATTGCGCCACCTTTTCTCTTTCATGTTGCCCCGGGTTTTGCAGATTTGCCAACGCGCTTATTAACCCGCGCCCGCTATGATCGAAAGGGGTTCCGTCGTCCGCTCCGATCTGCCGGATAGCGGGTATCAGTACGCAATTTGGAACATTAAAGGTATGCGCGGGCAGAGCCTTCCTTAAAATCGTCTCATGGCAATCTTCGATCGTCGAAGGACCGCTGTTTGGCAAGATTGCGCCGTACACTCGCGTCAACGTGGTCAGGTCAAGCCGTTTGAAGTTGTTCTCTCTTGAGAACGCCCATCGTTGCCGGTACGCCGCAGGCGGCGGTTCAACCCATACAAACTCCCCGTCGGACAAAGCACTTACTACCGCTGAAATCTGCAGCTTCGCCATTTCGCGCGCACGCTCGTTTGCTATGGCAGACGCGAGACATTCCTCCACTATTTGGATGGGGAATGGTATCTGAACTAAGACTTGTCCTACAGAAGCGCCAAAGTGAACCTCAAGGCGCTCCAGCTTAAGGGGAAAGGAGTTTGGATTGAGTCCGCCGAACTTAGATAAATGTCGGGAAATGAAATTCAACATGGTGGACTTCCCCGAGTTATTCGAGCCGATGAAGAAGTTGCATGTCTTGAACGGAGCGGCTCTCTGAAATTCCCCACCGAAGCCGCAATAGTTTTTGAGAGCTAATCCCCGGAGATAGATCGGCATATTTGTTTCGCATACTTGAGTGGTCGCCAATTGAGGATCGTAGCATGCGGGAAAACAGTATCGGCAAAGGGGTTGCGCGCGTTTAGTCCCGCCTCGTTTTATCGTCGTTACGGCGCCACCATCTGCGGGTCCTTGCCTTGGGTCAGTTCTTCGAGCGCCTCGACGATGGCGCGCTCCATCATGTCATTGACCTCGGACACCGTCTTGCAGCGGTGTATTTGCGGCGCATAGTTTGACGGGATTGCGAGCAATCGGGTGCGGACTTTCGCATACTCCTCGCCAACCAGCTTCGCAACGTCCTCGACCATCACCACCAAGCCCGACCTCTTGTCATAGTCGAGGCGATTCAGCAGAGCGAGATAGACCTCCTTGATCCGACGGGCCTCGTCGAAGCTTGTTTTGTCGACGTCAATGTCGGCCGACAATCGCTCTGCTGCGGCCTCTAGCGTCTCGCCTGGCAACACGGCGATGTCGAGAGTTTCGAAGTTCTTCTTCTGGCCATCAGTTTCGCCGGCCGCCGTCGGTGTGCCACCCTTGCGCACCCGACCAAGTCGCGCGAGCGATGCATCACCGACCGCGACGCGCCGCTTTGCGGCTGCGGCGCGCGCCGCCGACAGGGTCACGTCTGGATAGCGCCCGATCGTGACCTCTTGGCGCCTGCCGCCCAGCCGGTAACGCAGCACCCAAGTGGCGGCGCCGGCGGCCGATAGCGTGAAGGTCAGGCCGCCGCCGTCGGATCTTGCGACAGCGGCGCCCGCCCGCAGCCATTTGCGCAGCTGGATGTCGCTAAGCAGGTTGAGTTCGCGTTTCGCCATGCCGGGATCCCCCTTGGAGCAATAGCGTCGCTAGCTACCCATCTAGCTACCCATTCGACGCCCGCTTTGATTATAAGTGGATCACCGTAGATTAATATGATTTTTGGAAGACGCCCGTCCAGAAATGGTTTCAGCGGGGTCAGAATATTTATGGACAACTAGGGATTACCCTAGAACGCGACAATACGACATCGTGCTGATGTAGGCTCCGGCGCAGGCCGCGCGCCGCATACGCTGCACGGTCTGTTCCGCCGCTACGCCGGTTGATGTTCGCGCAACCATTCACGCAACGCGTCATTCATGCGCGTCTGCCATCCTTCGCCGGTTGCGCGAAAGCGCTCGATGATATCCGCGTCATAACGGATCGACACCAGCACTTTCGGCGTGGCGAGCCGCGGCCGGCCGCGCGTGCCGAGCGGCTTCATCTTCTTGAAGTCTTCGGACGGCACCTCATACGTATCAGCGTCGGCTGCGATGCCACGGTTAATTGCCTCGTCCTCTGCCGGAGTTGGCATGATGATTCTGGGTTTGCTCGACATAATCGTTTACCTCTCGCTGGTTCGCTTTACGCATGCTGATGATGTGCATGATCTCGCCGCGCTGCGTGAAGACGACACAGAAAAGACGTTCGTCTATCACGCCGAAGCCGATTTCCCGCACTTCACGATAGTCGCGGCGCGTATCGGCGTGCGCCATCACCTCCGACCAATCCAGCCACATTGCGAGCGATAGATCGACGCCATGCTTGGCGAGGTTGCTTTCGCTCTTTGCCGTGTCATAAGTGATGTCTGGATGCATAATTGTAGCTACGAGAAGTGAGTTAGCGCAAGTCCTAATTGTAGCTACGAAGAAGGGCTCGCAACCGCGGTCGCCGGTGCGGCGGATGGCATAGGACAAAGCGTCGAAGTTACGGCGTAACCAAGGCCCACTGGGGCGTTCGCCATGGTGGCACGTGGATTGCTTATAAGACATCCCACACCGCACGCGAGAATCGCCATGCCCTCCGACCACATCAAGATCGCCGACGATTCAACCGTGCAGCCGCCCTGCTACGGCACGATGGCCGCACCGTCCAGCGACGCGTCACCCGCTCGCGCACCTGCGCCGGTCGGGCTGTTTACGCTGGGCATTGCATGGCTATTTGGACTCGAAGCGCTGTTGGCCGACGAACGTCGACGCTAATCGCACGCCACGCACGGCCTGGGGAAATTCAACCTGCGCTGTGTAGCCGTTACAGAAAGCAATCTGCAAACCGCACATCGCCGGCATGCTCGAAGCCCGTCGCGCTTCCCGTCCGAAATCACCTAGACTTTTCGATATGCAGTTGAAATGAACCGGAGGCTGCCATGGCTGAATCAATGGTAAGCGTCGTGGTAGGACTTGCGATCATCGCGGTCGCGGCGATTCTGCTCGCCCATCAAGTCCGGCGCGGACATCGTCGCGACAAGCTGATGAGCCGTTCTGACGGCCGTCGCCTATGGGAGCGGATGCGGCATCGGCATTAGCCGCGAACGCACGCGGACAACGCCCGCCACCTTCCGCGGCGTCACGTCACACAAGAGGCCACCATGCCTGACGAAACTGTCTGCTGGCAATCGGTCGAATATTCGGTCGAATATGAGGGCTTTGAAATTCACATCACAGCGCGTCCGAAGGAGCCCCCGGCGCCTGACCGACCGCATGTCGCGGCCCGCTACACCTACATCGGCTACGTTTGCCAGCCGGGCGCGAACCCGGCCGTTCCCGGCCACACCGTCCCGTTTCACGCGGACGGCGAAGACACGTTCACCAACGCGGAAGAGGCCCATGACGAAGCGGTGCAGGTGGGCCGCAGCATCGTCGACGGCACGCATCCGGATCTGACGGTGCTGCCGCTCGTAACAGGCGGCCTGTGAACGGGCCCGGGCAGCGATCGTGACGGAGTGAAAAGACGCGGGACAGCGCGCGAGACGTCCGCTCAGCCCTGCCGCGCCGCAGACGCAAACGCGCCCGAAAGCTGCCGCGCAAGCGTCAGCATGCGCTGATTGGCATGCTCCGGCGCGAACGTGTCCGCCTTCGCAAGCCCGTTCTGGATGAGCGTCTTGCGCAACGCCTTATCGGTTAGCAAACGCTCCATCGCACGCGCCATTTCGCCGATGTCGCCGGGCGGCACCAGCAGCCCCGCACGGCCGCCGTCGAGCAGATCGCGCGGGCCCGTCGGGCAATCCGCCGATATCACCGGCGTCCCCACCGCCATCGCTTCGCGAAGCACCATCGGCAAGCCTTCGTAGCGGCTGCTCAGAACCAGCATTTCCGCCTGGCGTATG
>DASXXR010000153.1:0-1716 GCA_036502945.1 Paraburkholderia sp.
TTTGAAGGCAAGCGCTGCGTCGGGGTCGAGTATCGCGGCAACGATATCGACTACATCGCGAAGGCGCGTTGCGAAGTGATCCTGAGTTCCGGCGCGGTGAATTCGCCGCAATTGCTCGAATTGTCCGGGATCGGCAATGGCACGCGTCTACAGAATCTCGGCATCGATGTCGTGCAGGATCTGCGCGGCGTCGGCGAAAACCTGCAGGATCATCTGCAATTGCGCATGGCGTACAAGGTTCATGGCGTGCGCACGCTCAACACAGCGTCCGCGCACTGGTGGGGCAAACTGATGATCGGACTGGAGTATCTGCTGTTGCAGAGCGGTCCGATGTCGATGTCGCCATCGCAGCTCGGCGCGTTCGCCCGTTCGGATCCGGATGACCGGTCGTTGACCCGCCCCGATCTCGAGTACCACGTGCAGCCGCTATCGCTCGATCGTTTTGGCGAACCGCTGCACCGTTTCAACGCATTTACGGCGTCGGTATGCCATCTGCGGCCGACTTCGCGCGGCAGCATTCATATCGAGTCGCCGGATCCGCACGCGCCGCCACTGATCGCGCCGAACTATTTGTCGACGGATTATGACCGGCACGTGGCCGCCAACGCGCTGCGCCTGACGCGCCGCATCGCCGCTGCGCCGGCGCTCGCGCCCTACGCGCCCGAGGAAATTCTGCCCGGCGTACAGTTCCAGACCGAAGAGGAATTGCAGCGCGCCGCGGGCGAAGTCGGCACGACGATCTTTCATCCGGTCGGCACATGCCGGATGGGCACGACGGACGATCCGGCCGCCGTGGTCGACAACCGGTTGCGCGTGATCGGCGTGGAAGGGTTGCGCGTGGTCGACGCATCGGTGATGCCGGTCATTACGTCGGGCAATACGAACTCGCCGACGTTGATGATCGCGGAGCGCGCGAGCGAAATGATCCGCGCCGATCGCCGTGCGCGCCGCGACGGCCTCTCGGTGGAGACACGCGCGGCCTCGCCGATGTCCGTCGCATGACCTGACACATAACTGACACATAACTGACCCAAATCGTCACGCGATGCCTGCCGCATACTAAGTGCAAATCCCAATGAATGCGCTGCATCATTGGCGCGACAATGGCATCCATGCTGTGTAATGCGGCATGGCTTGCCGTTCGTATTGGTGCACCACGTCATAAGCGGCACGGGGGTTTCAACGCCATCCGACATTGCGCAACTTCTACGCGCATTACCGTAGTGCTTCGCCTTACTTCGCACGGAAGGGGACATGATTCTCGGCGATACGATACTCGAGACGCGCGGGCTCACCAAAGAGTTCAAGGGGTTTACGGCGGTCAATAGCGTCAATCTGCGCGTGCGGCGCGGCTCGATTCATGCGCTGATCGGCCCGAACGGAGCCGGCAAGACCACCTGCTTCAATCTGCTCACCAAATTTCTCGAACCCACTGCCGGGCAGATCGTCTTTGAGGGCGTCGATATCACGGGTGAACGCCCGGCGCAGATCGCGCGGCGTGGGATCATCCGGTCATTCCAGATTTCCGCTGTATTTCCGCATTTGACGGCTTTGCAGAATGTGCGCATCGGCCTGCAGCGCGCGCTAGGCACTGCGTTTCACTTCTGGAAGAGCGAACGCACACTGCACCAGCTCGACGACCGCGCAATCGATCTGCTGACCCAGGTCGGCCTTGCCGATTTCGCCGACGTGCCGACGGTCGAACTCTCATACGGC
>DASXXR010000154.1:0-4427 GCA_036502945.1 Paraburkholderia sp.
ACTTGACCCAGATCGCGTTGTCGATGCGGCCGGCGTAGGTTTCGATCGGGAAGTCGATATAGCGGGCGAGCATCGGCAGATCGACCGGACCCGTCGACACATAGGCTTCGCCGCTCCAGTTGATCGGCTTGCCCATCGCCGACGTCCGTGCATGCGTGAAGTTCACGCGGAAGTCGAGCGGGCCGAACAGCACCTTGCCGTCCGCAGGCGCTTGCAGTGCGAGCCGGTGATCGTAGCCGTCGTTGAGGATCGCGACGCGGATGTTCTGCAGTGCGAGCTCAGGCGCATCGTGGCGCGCGTCGCGCCAGCGGATCGTGCCGCCGCGCATCACGATGGCCTGTTGCCGCAGCAGCCAGGTGCTGAACGTGTCGTTACCGGTGTGCCCGGACGGCAGCGGCACACCCGCCACGGAAAGCGCGCCGTCGCTTGCGCGCTCGACGAGCACGTCCGGTTGATCGACGATCAAGCTCGACAGGATGGGCTTCAGCTGCCAGAGCGAGCGCCAGGAAACCGTCGCGGTGGCGTGCGGGATGGCTAGCGCGATATGGCCGTCGCGGTCGCGAATGGTCAGGTTGGTGACTTCGACGCCGGGCTGGAAGCTCATCCAGTGCGGGGTGAGCTTGCCGATCGAGAGTTGTGCGTGAATCTTTTCGGAGATGGCCGCTTCGATGCGCGGGCGGAACGATTCGGCTTGCGGCAGCACGACATAGCGCAAGCCCAACACGAGCAGAGCAGCAATGAAGTAGGCGGTGAGCGCGATGGCCAACACCACTCGCAGCGTGTGGCGCAACACAACGTGGTCGCCCCCGCTGTCTGGCCTGACGCGTCCTGCTTCGTGCCGGTCGGCGGGTAGGTTTCGCTCGGACATGCTGAGGCGGGTTAGGCGTATGGTAGTTTTGCGGTCTAACGACGAAATGTATCACACGAGCCACCGGCCCGGAGTTCCGGCAAACCCTGTGCCCATGCGGCCTGGCGGTGAGCGGACGCAAAGCCGTCGGGTTTTTGCACACGGCCGGTTAAAGCAATGAGCGAGCCAGACTTTCGATGACCGATACAACGCTGCTGAGTTCCAGCTATTCGCACTATGCGTCGCGCGCGCTCGCGGCGCGTCCTGAGCTTGCGCCGTGCGTCGCGGCGCTGGCCGCCGCGCCCGTGACCCGTGAGCGGATCGACGCGCGCCTCGATGAACTGTGCGGCGCGCGGCCTCCGGCCGCCGATGCGCCGCTGACCGAGGATGCACTGAAAAGGGCCTTGCGGCAGTTGCGCACCGAAGTGTTCTGCGCCGTGATGGAGCGCGATCTGTCCGGCGCGGCGGACGTCGCCGAAGTGACCGGCACGATGACCGATCTCGCCGAGGCGACGATCCAGCGGGCGATGGCCGTGCTGTCCGCCGACCTCGAGGCGCTCTTTGGCGAGCCGCGCGGTCCCGACGGCGAGCGGCTCATGCTCGGCGTGGTCGGCATGGGCAAGCTGGGCGGACGCGAGTTGAACGTATCGTCGGACATCGACTTGATCTTCGTCTACGAGGACGACGGGGAAACCGCCGGCGGCGAGCGTCCGCCGATCGCGACGCAGGAGTTTTTCACGCGGCTCGGCAAGCGGCTGATCGGCGCGCTCGCCGAGGTGACCGCCGACGGCTATGTGTTTCGCGTCGACATGCGGCTGCGGCCGAACGGCGATTCGGGGCCGCTCGTGTGCAGCCTCGGCATGCTCGAAGAGTATTTCTATGTGCAGGGCCGCGAGTGGGAGCGCTACGCGTGGATCAAAGGGCGGCTCGTGTCCGAGCACGGCAGCGCCGCGGCGCGCCGCCTGACGAAACTGCTCGACGCGATCGTCAAACCGTTTGTCTATCGCCGCTATCTGGACTTCGGCGTCATCGCCGCGATCCGTGCACTGCATCTGCAGATCCGTCAGGAAGCGCAGCGCCGTGCGTCGATGCGGCCGGACAAGGCAGACGACATCAAGCTCGGCCGTGGCGGCATCCGCGAGATCGAGTTCAGCGCGCAGGTGTTCCAGCTGATCCGCGGCGGTCAGGATCACGGCTTTCGCATCCGGCCGACGCTTGCCGTATTGCGGCATGCGGCCGCGCACGGGCTGATCGCGCCGTCTGTTTGCGCGGACCTGTCGCAGGCATACCGCTTCCTGCGCGAGCTTGAACACCGCCTGCAGTACCGCAACGACGCTCAGACCCACGCGATGCCCACCGATCCCGACGAGCGCGCGTGCCTCGCGCGGGCGATGGGCTTTAACGACTACGCCGCGCTGATGACGAAGCTCGACGCGCATCGTGAAAGGGTCGAGCAGCAGTTCGATCAGATCTTTGCCGACAAGGTGAACGGCCAGGGCGGCTGCGGCGCGCCGGAAGACGGCGCTGCGGCGTGGGTGTGGAGCAGCGCGCTCGCCGACGATAGCGCCGCTGATACACTCGCCGCGCGTCTCGTCGAGTTGGGCATTGCCGAGCCGCAGGAACTGCTCGCGAGGCTGCGCGCGGTCTGGCAATCGTCACGCTATACGGGGCTCGCCGAGCGCAGCCGGCAACGCTTTGACATCGTCGCGCAGCGGGCGCTCGAAGCGGCCCGCACGCTTGAGCCGCCCGCGCGGCGCAGCGATACGGTCGCGCGCGTGTTCGATCTTCTGGAGGCGGTGAGCCGCCGCGGCGCGTATCTCGCGCTATTGACCGAGTATCCGCAGGCGCTGCATCGTGTGCTGTCGGTGCTGGGCGCGTCGCGTTGGGCGGCGGGCTATCTGATTCGCCATCCGCAACTGCTCGACGAACTGCTGGACGACGAAGCGATCGCGAGCCCGTTCGACTGGCCGGAGTTCAAGCGCACGCTGCGTGTGCGGCTCGCGGCCGCGGACGGCGTCGAACAGCAGATGGATCTGCTGCGCCATGCGCACCACGCCGAAGTGTTCCGGATTCTGCTGATCGATCTGGCGGGCAAGCTGAGCGTCGAGCACGTCAGCGACCGGCTGTCCGAACTCGCCGACGCGGTGCTCGACGTGACGATCGAAGCCGTCTGGAATCAGCTCGCCAAGCGCCATCGCGACGTGCCGCGCTTTGCGATCATTGCGTACGGCAAGCTGGGCGGCAAGGAGCTCGGCTACGCATCGGACCTCGACCTGATCTTTTTGTACGACGATCCCGCCGACGTCGCGTCGGACGTCTATGCGACGTTCACGCGCCGCCTGATCTCGTGGCTCACGACGGCGACCGGCGCGGGCACGCTGTTCGACGTCGATTTGCGGCTGCGGCCGAATGGCGAATCGGGTCTGCTTGTCACGGATCTCGATGCATTCCGCCGTTATCAGTTGCGCGAAGGCGATGCGGCCAATACTGCGTGGGTCTGGGAGCATCAGGCGTTGACGCGCGCACGCTACTGCGCGGGCGATACGCAGATTGGCGCGCAGTTCGAGGCCATCCGCGAGCAGGTGCTGACGACGCCGCGCGACGCCGCGCCGCTCGCGCAGGAGATCGTCGAGATGCGCGAGCGCGTCGAGACGGGGCATCCGAACCGCACGCCTCTTTTCGACCTCAAGCATGACCGCGGTGGAATGGTCGATATCGAGTTCACCGTTCAGTATTGGGTGCTGCTGCATGCAGCGAGCGATCCGGAGCTGATCCGCAATACTGGCAACATTGCGCTGCTGCGCGAAGTGTCGCGGTTCGGGCTGATGAGCGAAGCGGAAGCCGAGACGGTAGGTGCCGCGTACCGGACGTATCGCAAGCTGCAGCACAAGTTGCGCCTCGACGGGATGGAGAAGGCGCGCGTCGATCCGGCCGTGGTCAGCGCCGAGCGTGATGCGGTGCTGCGGCTCTGGAAGCGGGTGTTCGGCTAACGGCGGTTCGTGGCGGCGGCGTGCAGCTACGTCTTGCGCCGACTGCGGCTCCGCCTGTTATCGGGGCTGTTTTGGGTTGCGGCACACGCGGCGCTACGCTACGCGGTCAGCATTTCCTTCGCGTGCTTGCGCGTTGTCGCAGTGATCTCAATCCCGCCGAGCATCCGCGCCACTTCCTCAATGCGGCGCGCCTTGTCGAGCGATGTGACGGTGCTGAGCGTGCCGCCTTTGCCGTTCGCGCTTTTCGCGACCTGGAAGTGATGGTCGCCGCGGGCGGCAACCTGCGGCAAGTGCGTGACGCACAGCACCTGACGTTGCTCGCCGAGCTGATGCAGCAGCCGTCCGACCACTTCCGCAATGCCACCGCCGATTCCCGTATCCACTTCGTCGAAGATTAGCGTCGGGGTCGGGCTCGCCGCGCTCGCGATGACGGAGAGCGCCAGACTGATCCGCGCCAGTTCGCCACCCGACGCAACTTTGGCGAGCGGCCGCAGCGGTACGCCCGCATGCCCCGCGACGCGGAATTCGATCTGCTCGAGCCCGTGCGCGCCGCCGTCCGGCAGCGCGACGAGCGCCACTTCGAAACTGCC
>DASXXR010000155.1:0-2113 GCA_036502945.1 Paraburkholderia sp.
CCTGCTTGTCCTCGTCATGCCGTCTCCTCGTCTTTTGTGACGCGTTCATGCGGCTTGAATCGATTCGAATTGTTAAAAGCGGGTTCGCAGAATAATGCCTTACGGCAGGCGGTATGTGCGAAAAAGCGGATGTGGCGGCGAAGCGCTGCGCCGGTATGCCGGTCGACAACTTACGTGACGACGGATAGATGTGGCGCGCATGCACAACGAAAAGCTTCGTTGGACATGCGCGCCGATTGCTAGAGCAACATCGTTAACAACAACTACGCTTCAAGGCAGACGCTCACCACTGGAAACCAGCACCCGCAACAACGCCTACATTTCCGTTCGTGCTGGTATTGCCCGACAGCTTGACCACGAACTTGTTGTTTTGCGTGACATACGATGCACCGAACGCCGTCCCCGTTTGCCCGCCATACTGCGCGCCCGCGATAGCGACCATGGCCTTGCCCGGCTGCGTCGGCTGCGGCAAACCAGCGACCGCCATCGCTGCCGCGGTGCCCGCATTCGCGCCCTTCGCGACGCTGTTGATCTGGCTTTGCATGCCGGACATCTGCTGGTTAGTGTTGGCAACCGCAGCATTCAGCTGGTTGACGTTCACCGCATCGTTGCCCTCGACACCGGCCGCGACATTCACGATCTGGCGCTCCGCACCCAGCGCGCCCACCGATACGCTGTTGTCACGGCTTGCCACCGAGTTCGCGCCCAGCGCGACGGAGTTGTTTGCCGCGGCGTTCGATTGCGCGCCAAGCGCCGTCGAACCGGAAGCCGTGGCCTGTGCACGATCGCCCAGCGCCGTCGAGTTGTTGCCGCTCGCCTGCGCACCGCCGCCTGCCGCGAACGAGCCGGAGCCCGTTGCCGCCGCCGGACCGCTCGACGTGTTCGCTGCGACGTGGACCGAGCCGTTGGCCGCGAAGTTTTGCACCGACTGATCGAGACTCGCAATCTGCTGATTCGCCGCGTACAGCTGCGCGCCGGTCACGGCATCCGTGCTGGTTGCCGACAGATTCGCGTCTTGCAGGTTCGTGAGCGTGACCAGCGATGTTCCGCCCACACCGCCGAGCGTCACTTTATCGTGCGTCGCGGTGTCGTAGCCCACGGCGTCAGCCAGATCGGGTTGCGCAGCCGCGCTCACGGTCTGAAGCGAAGTGGCGGCCATGCTGCCGTTCTTCAAACCGCCGGTCACGAGCGCCGTGCCGATCGCCGTAGTCATCTGCCCAAGCGTCACCGCGTCGGAGAGGTTCGTCGCGTCGGCGACATTGACGATCCGGCGCTTCGACGTACTCGAACCCACTGCAAACGTGTTGGCCTGCGTGGTCGACGAGCCTGCGCCGACGGCGACCGAGTTAAGCGCCATCGCACGCGAATTCGCGCCGATTGCGAGCGCGCCGTCGCCCAATGCCTGCGCAAAGCCGCCGATCGCGACCGCGTCCAGCCCGCCCGCTGTCGCATCGAGCGCGTTCGTTTCGCCGAACTTGATGTATTTCAGCTTCGGCCCAATGTCCGTTAGCGCGGACGACATATCGGTAATCCGGCCGTCGAGCGCACCGACCGCGCCGTCGACGCCGTTCACCGTATTGCCGCCCACCGAGTACTGCGGCTTCGTGATGCTGCCGTCCGGATTGACCGTCGCGCCGCCGCCGAGCGCAGCGGCATTACTGGCCGCTAGCGTGTAAAGCTGCGAACCGTTGATCGCATCCATGCTGGCCGACGACACTGCGCCTGCCTTCACGTTCGACAAGGCCGTGCCGTTCGTGCCGCTGAAAGTCACGCTGTCGTGTGCCGACGTGTCGTACTTCACGCCGTCCACCGAACCCGAGGCCGCCTTCGCGTCCACTGCGCTCAATGCCGCACCGACGTCGCCGTACGTGCCGCCCGCCACGTTGTAGCTCGGCTTCTTCACCGTGCCGTCCGCGTTCACTGCAGCGCCGCCACCGAGTGCCGTCGTCACGCCCTTCAGTTGCGACACGTTGACCGCATCAGTGTCCTGCGTACCCGCTGCCACGTTGATGATCTGACGACGCAGAAGGCTTGTGCCCATGCCCGGCACCGCCGACGCACCGACCGACACCGTATTCGCCCGGTTGTCGTCCGAGCTGTTCGAGCCCAGCAC
>DASXXR010000156.1:0-3347 GCA_036502945.1 Paraburkholderia sp.
CTCGGACCGCGTGCCTCGCTCCGACCGGCCGGTTCAGATCGATCGCATGGTCCAATTTTCTATCAGCATGTTTCTCAGCGCGGTCGCGGCGGGCGCGCCGCATCTCGAAGGGATACTCGAGCAGCTTCCCGAGTCGTGCAAACCCGTCAAGGCACTAACGCGAGCCTGACTACGGCCGCCGTAGCGGTTGCGGCGGCCGTACCTGCCTCAGACGATCTCGATGGCCAGCGCGATGCCCTGCCCGCCGCCGATGCACAGTGTGACGATGCCCCTCTTCAGGCCATCACGGCGCATTGAATGGACGAGACGCGTGGTCAGAATTGCGCCCGTTGCGCCGATCGGATGACCGTGCGCGATCGCCCCGCCTTCAACGTTGATGATGTCGTGCGCGAGCCCAAGCTGCTGCGCAACCGCGAGCGGCACAGCAGCGAATGCCTCGTTGATCTCGACACGCTCGACGTCCGTGAGCTTCCATCCCGCTCGCTCCAACGCGATATGCACGGCTGGCACGGGGCCGAGACCGAACATGCCGGGCTCGACAGCGGCGATGCCGAACGCTGCCAGACGCGCGGATGGTTCGATATCGTTGGCCTCCGCGTAGCCTCGCTCGGCAACGATCATCGCCGCTGCGCCGCTGTTGAGACCGGGCGCATTGCCCGCCGTGATCGTGCCATCGGGACGGAACGCGGGGCGCAGCTTTGCCAGCGTTTCGACCGTCGTTTCCGGACGCGGCTGCTCGTCGCGCGAAAACTGCACCGTGCCCTTGCGTCCTTCGATTGCGACGGCGACCAGTTCGGCATCGAAGGCACCGCGTTCCTGCGCGGCGGCGAAACGCTGCTGCGAACGCGCGGCCCACTCGTCCTGCGCGCGGCGCGTCAGGTCGGCTTTCGTCACGAGATCTTCCGTATGCCATCCCGAGTGTTCGTTCGAGAACGCATCGACAAGACCGTCGCGCAGCATGCTGTCATGCATGTGCGCATTCCCCATGCGGCTGCCCCAGCGCGCGGTCTCGAGCAGATACGGCGCGCGTTCCATGCTCTCCATTCCGCCTGCAATAGCCACGTCGCCGTAGCCGAGCGCGATTTCCTGCGCTGCCGAGACAATTGCCTGCGCGCCCGATCCGCAAACGCGGTTCACCGTTAGCGCCGGAACCGACACAGGTACGCCGCCGCCGATGGCGGCCTGTCGTCCCGGGTTCATCCTGTTGCCGGCCTGGACGACGTTGCCCATCACCACCGACGACAGCGCTCCCGGATCGAGTGCGGCGCGCCGCAGCGTTTCGCGAACGACGACCGCACCGAGCGCCGTCGCGGGAACGTCCTTCAACGATCCGCCGAACGCGCCAATCGGCGTGCGAACGGGATGGGCAATTACAACATCGCGTGCATTCATCGCTATTCCTTCGGTTGAGTTACATCTGTGCTCGATCTCTACAAGTGCGTATGCACATCTATGAATCAGATTGACCTGTTGCGCGTCGGTAGTAGCGACGGGAAACGGGTTACGCCGATGTCAGCTTAAACAGCTCGACGGGCAACGCCTTCACACGGTCGCGGCTTGCGCGCAAGCTTCGCGACGATTGTGAACTGGTCCGCCGTCAGCCCCACCCGACCGAGATGACGCTCGTAAGCCTGCTCGACATACCAGCCCGCCTGCCGCAGCGCGAAGGAGTTGCAATACTCGTGATATACGGGAGATACGGCCTCTTCATTTGGGTAGGTTACATGTGCATATGCACGTTGTCAAACCGCCTCGCGGCAATGTATTTGAAATTGACAACTGGTTGCTGATATGACTCCGTGTGTCAATCGGGATCGGTTTTCAGTTTGTCAAAGGCATGTCATGTGAATTTCCTGAAGGCGACGTAGCAGTAAGTCTCGACGGTGGATCACGCTGATATCCGCGGGTTGGGTACCGCATTACAGAGGTCCGCCCAATGAGCCTGCCGCTATCTAGTTCCGCAAGTCGGATGAGATCCGTTGCGTAGCAACCTCGCGGGTTACTCGTGTGCCGGGCTACGCCGCCTTCAGGAAACTCCTCCTTGGTCGTCAGAGGGCAAGGGGTTACTCAGGTGCCGCGTCATGCCGTGAGCACTTCGCGCGGTCTGGGTATGGCAAGCGACATTGCGAGCCGGCTGATGTCCCAGATGAACCCGCTGAGTTCGCGGGCGACCGCGATCACCGCGATGTTCCTTTCCTTGCCGCGTGCGACGAGCTTCCGGTAGCGTCGGCACAGGCGCACCTGCGCGTCCCAGGCGCGATCGACAATCGGCTTCGGGATGCCTTCGTGCCGGCGCTGGATCTCGGGACTCACGCGGGCTGGGTGCCGATAACTCCAGGCGGCTTCGACGAGCAATTTTCTCGCATAGCTGTTGCCGTTCTTGGTGATGCTGCCCTGGCGCCGCTTGTCGCCGGACGAGTGTTCCGAGGGCGTGACGCCCAGCCAGGCCATCAACTGACGTGGGTGCGCAAAGCGTGACGGATCACCCAGTTCGGCGAGCATGCCCACCGCCGCAGTGAACTGTACGCCACGCATCGTCTGCAGGCCCAGTACGGCCGGAAAGAAGCGCCAGTTGAGGACCGCCTCGCGCAGCGCGGCTTCCAGCCGGTCACATTGCGCGAGCCGGTCCTCGATGGTGCGCCGATGTTCTTCAAACGCCAGTTGCTGCCATTCGTTGCCGAACGAATACTGGCTCAGCCAGTGCCGGTGCGCGGGGCCCCAGTTGGCGCTGCCGGTATAGCGCACGCCGTGCGAGAGCAGGAACGACTTCAGCCGCTGCCGCGCCTGCTTCAGATCGTCTTTGGCGCTCACCCATGCACGCGCCAGATCACGGAACGCCTCGTCTTCGACGCTGGGCACATATACCGCTGACAGGTCGCCGGCGCGTAGCGAACGCACGAGTTTCACGGCATCGCGTCGATCTGTCTTGATTCGTTCACCGGGTTTTCTCGGAATCAACGACGGTGCGCAAACCATGCAGTCGAACCCTTTCTGGATGAGCTGCCGGTAAAGCCCATATCCGCACGGTCCCGCCTCGTAAACGACGCAGACGTGTCGCGCTTTCGACTGCAGGCGCTTGCACAGGCGATCGATATCCGTCTTCGTCGTACCGATCCTGCCGAGCACTTCCACTTCGCCCGTGCCGATTGCGTAGGCGACCGTGATCGAGTCCTTATGGACGTCTAGACCGACGTACAGTGTGCTATCGTTTTCCATTGCTGGCCTCCGTGCTGGAAATTGCCGGGTGTGGCCCTGTCCACACCGTGCGGCTCTGGCAGCTATGCTAACCCGCGTTTGATTCCTCAGGGCAGGCCAGCCTTTGCCTCACGGGAGTCATACTGTCTAGT
>DASXXR010000157.1:0-6644 GCA_036502945.1 Paraburkholderia sp.
CGTCGCTGGCACGCGTCACGTCCGTCTCCACGACTTCGGCCTTGCCGCCGGCCTTGAGGATGTCATCAGCGATGGCCTGCAGCTTCCCGACGCGGCGCGCGCCCAGTACTACCGAAGCGCCCAAGCCACTAAGATGACGCGCTGTCGCTTCGCCCAGACCGCTACTAGCGCCGGTAATGACAATAACTTTGCCCGCAATATTCATAGCTTGCTCCATTGGGTGATGCAGAATGAGCCGTTTCTTGCTGTCGACCAATCGAGAAAGTATTCGACGAAGTGTCCGCCCGGCGCGCATCTAGCGACCTGGAATGTCGTTTTGCCGATGTCGATGCATGCGGGCCGCGGCAGGCCAATGCACTGAGTCGTAATTCAAGGCTCATTTATGAGCCGGGGCAGTCGACTTTATCGTCGTCAAAAGCAAACGATTCACTCTCCATTCGTCGCCGGGCCCATGCGCGTCTATGTCTATTTTTTGCTAATGACTATCGAGCCGGTTGACTCTGCGAGACTTTTATTTTTGACTTTCTGCGCCAGATGCACTCTTTGGAGATCTCGGACAGGCGCGCACTTTCCCATGCAAATCAACAAGGAAGCCTCGCTTTAGCGGAACGCAACCGTCCTTAAGCGCCTTGTCGATTTCAGCCATTAGTGGCGCGCGCCGATCGGGGGGCAACGAGATTCGCTACAAGGTGCCACGGCAGCCGTGCGACTTTTGTTGAGGCCATGGTTCTGGGAACTGCGCACACCACGTTGGAATACGGCCAGCTCTGCCCGAGAGTGCCGCGGCGCATCTGTCAGCTGTTCTTATAGCGCAGCCAGATCGCGTCATGCTCCACTTTCTCAACGGACATGAGCTTGAGATACGCAGGCGCTTGCCACTTTTCCATCGCCACCTCGAACGAGGCCGGATGGTCGCTACGGGCATCGATCAGCGGCAGGATCAACACGCTCACTTCGTCGACGAGATGCGCATTGACAAAGGCGCCGCACACAAGCGAACCGCCTTCCACAATCAGCTTCTTTACGCCCAGTTCGCGTGCAAGTGTCTGCACGACCTTGTCGAGATCGATCTCCGATTTTCCTCCGAACATGTATGAGACGCCGATTGATTCGAGGTAAGCGAGGTAGTCGTCGTCAACCTTTTCGGTCAATACTTCGATCACGTGCGATTTGAGCGTGGTGTTGCTCTTCCACGCTACACGTCCGTTCGGGTCGATGGAAATAGCGTATTGATCTGCGTTGCGCTCGACAAATCGGTCGGTGCGAGGTACGGCGCGTTTCGCGAGGCCTTTTGGATAGTCCGCGTCGCGCGAATTCCTTTGCATGATCGTACTTCCACACGTGCCTTGCGAAATCTCTTGCATGGTCACACGTCCGCAGATCCAGCCGTCGGCTTCAAATGTAGCCGCGGTGCTTTCGTACAGATCAGATGCAAAGTCGAGATTCCAGCCATTCGTCAAGCTGCGGCCGTCAAGCGAAGACATCATGTGAACGATAATATAGGGCTTCATATATAAGGCTCGGGGTGAAGTTTAAAGTCGGTGTGGTGTTATGGTTTTGCCATGTTGCCGAAAATGCAGCGACGTCCGCGGGTATGAAACGAACTGCTGTCCGGCACAACGCACCGTCTGCCAACGGCGTTTGCGACTTGCACGCCTCTTGTCTATGCCTGTCCGGGTGCCGTTCTTTGGCTTTCCGCGTACTCGCGCGGTGCCATCCCGAAGCGTTCCTTGAACGCGCGGCTGAAGTGCGCTGCGTCCGCAAAGCCGCACTCATACGCGATCTGCCGAATCTGAGTGTCGCTGCGCCGCGGGTCGGCAAGCAGTCGCGCCGCGTGCTGGAGGCGCAGCGACCAGGCATAGCGCATTGGCGACAGTCCTTGGGCTTTCAGCGTGCGCGTGAGGGAACGGGGGGAAATGTTCAAACTAGCTGCGATGCGTGCGACGCTGAGGTCCGGGTCGCCGATGTGGCGCGCGATCATCTGCTTGGCGCGCAGCCCGATCGCGACGCTTGCATCGCCCGAACGTGTCGCGTCGCGGCCGCTCACAAGTACGTCCATCAGGTCAAGGCACTGGTCGCCAAGCCGTGCAAGCAGCGATTCGCTTGCCTTGCCGGCTTGCCCGCTCAGATACAGTATGAACTGGCGTACCGTCTCGACATCCGGCGACATCCGATCCAGATGGTAAACCAGTGGAAAGCCATAGCGCAGCCCGCGCTCACGCAGCGCTGATTTCGGAATGCGTAGTATCGACATGCGCGTCGCGTCGCTGACTGCCCCGCTGTATCCGGCCGACGGGTCGACTACGAGCATATCGCCAGCCTCAAACGTCGTTATTTGCCCGTGCTGTTCGATCGACTTAATGCCGCTTGTCATCACTTGCACGAAAAGATAATCACCGATCGGGAAGGTCGCGTTACGCGTCATAGGTGAGACCGACTGCGCCGCGACATCGACGCTCATGACACAGACCTGGCCGGCTTGCATCGCGTTGAACGTGGACCCGCCGCCGGGGCTGGGCGCATCGAACCAGCACTGCAACCCTTGTTTCGACATCGCCTCGATCCAGGTGTCACGGCACGACGGTATGCCATTCAAGGTGTTCTCACACGACTGCTCGACCACTGCGATACATCTCCTTTTCGAAACGCGCGCGTGCGGTGCATCTATCTGCGATGTCTCGACAGAAAAAGCTCGTAAGAATCGTGAAAACGATTCGACAGTTATGGTAGGTATTGCCGCATAAAAATGCAACGCGCATCAAAAAATATGAGGAATCGGAGCGAGCGACTGACCGGCGTACGTCCTTAAGGGGTAGCTGATCGTCTTTTCAGCCTTCTCGATGAGGCTGCAACGCGGAACCGATTTGGCGCGCTCTGGTAGCGGCAAAAATAAAAGACCCCGAGAAGCTCACTCAAACCATTGATTTGAATGAAAAACCCGGGGCCGTCTGTACATCAGCGACGCATGTTCCGGTCAGAACGGAATATCGTCGTCCATCTCGTCGAATCCGCCACCGGCCGGCGCACTCGGACGGCTCGCGCCGGCGCTACCGCCGCCATTGCGAGCGCCTGCGCCACCACCACTCGCGGCGCGGCCACCACCCGCACCGCCGCCACCGCTGCGCTCAGCCGGCTCGCCGCGGCTATAACCGCCGTCATCGCCACCGCCGCCCGCGCCGCCGCGTCCGCCCAGCATCTGCATCTGGTCGGCGACGATTTCGGTCGAATAGCGGTCGGTGCCATCCTGCGCTTGCCACTTGCGCGTGCGAATGCGCCCTTCGATATACACCGACGAGCCCTTCTTCAGATACTCGGACACGATTTCAGCAAGCCGGCCGAAGAACGACACGCGATGCCATTCGGTCATTTCCTTCATTTCGCCGGACGCTTTTTCCTTGTACCGATCGGTCGTGGCAAGGCGAATGTTCGCCACTGCGTCGCCGCTCGGAAGGTAACGGACTTCCGGATCGGCACCGAGATTGCCGACGAGAATGACCTTGTTCACGGATGCCATGAGTTTCTCCTGTTGATTCCGTTGCGTGCAGCGATCACGCCCTGCGAGGCGGTTGCTTCATATTTGCGGCGATTATAAGCCAGCAAAAGACCAGCCCCGAACACGCGAAGAACACTGCGCTTTGCCCATCGACCTTAAGCAGCCAGCCACCCAGCACACCGCCGAGCGCGAGCCCGATCGACTGCGTGGTGTTGTACACGCCGACCGCTGCGCCCTTGCGCGTGCCCGGCGCGAGCTTCGACACCAGTGACGGCTGCGAAGCCTCGAGAATATTGAAACCGAGAAAGTAGACGAACAGAATCGCCGTCACAGTCAGAATAGTATGCGGTGCGGCGCCGAGGAGTAATTGGCCGATCAGGATAAGCGCAACCGCACTCACGAGCACCGGCTTCATCTTGGCGCGTTTTTCGGCCGCGATGATCGCAGGCACCATCATCACGAAGGTGAGGCCCATCACCGGCAAATAAACTTTCCAGTGTGACGCAACCGGCAATCCGCCCGCCTCGAGAATGCGCGGCACGACGAGAAAAAGCGCGGTTTGCGTAGCATGCAAAACGAGCACGCCGAAGTTGAGCCGCAGCAACTCGACGTTATGCAGCACCTCGGCGAACGGCGCACGTACATGCACGGGTCTCGGCGCGTCGGGCACAACCCACAGCACGACGCCCACCGCGACAATCGAGAACAGGCCGACCAGCGTGAAGAGCCCGCTCATGCCGACCCAATGAAAGACGATCGGCGCGCCGACAATCGCCACCGCGAACGACACGCCGATGCTGCCGCCCACCATGGCCATTGCCTTCGTACGATGCTCTTCGGCGGTCAGGTCGGCGATGAACGCGATCACCGCCGACGATACCGCGCCCATCCCTTGAATCACGCGCCCGACAATGATCCACGTCATGTCGTGCGCAGACGCGGCGACGAAGCTGCCGAGTGCGAAAATCAGCAACCCGGTAGCAATGACCGGCTTGCGGCCGATCTTGTCGGAGATCCACCCATAGAAGATATAGAGCAGCGACTGCGTGACGCCGTACGCGCCGAGCGCGATGCCCACCAGCAGCACGTTGTCGCCGCCGGGGATCGTCTTCGCGTAGATCGAGAAGACCGGCATGATCATGAACAGACCCAGCATGCGCAACGCGAAGATCGACGCGAGCGACACGGTCGCGCGCAGTTCGGCCGCGCTCATACGTGTGGAAGTGGCGGACGGATTGGACATCGAGAAAGAGTTTCGGGTGAACGTACGGCATGCGGCGCGGGCCTTCGACCGGCGCGCCTGCTGCCGTGCTCTTTTGCCGCGCTGCTTGCCACGCCTGGTGTCGTGTTTGTTGCCGCGCTGTTTCTTGCCGCGCCCGGTGACGTTCCGCAGTAGATGAAGCGGAGCCGCAAAAGGCAGCGCATCGAAACGCCGGCTTGCCACCTCAAGCTTGCAACTGCGACGTATCTGAAGGCGCTTTCCTGTGCCGTTCCTGCGCTATCTTTGCGCGTTCGGACACATGCTTTCAGGTACGCGCTTCGGGCACTATCAGAGTGCAATAACGGCGCTCTGAAAAGTCGTTATAGTAGCAGGTTTGGTTTCCCTTCTTCCCGCAGGTTCATGGAACAAATCCGTATCCGTGGCGCACGCACCCACAACCTGAAGAACGTCAATCTCGACTTGCCGCGTCACAAGCTGATTGTGATCACCGGCCTGTCGGGGTCAGGCAAGTCGTCGCTCGCATTCGACACGCTCTACGCGGAAGGGCAACGGCGCTACGTCGAAAGCCTTTCGGCGTACGCACGGCAATTTCTGCAGCTGATGGAAAAGCCGGATGTCGATCTGATCGAAGGGCTTTCGCCCGCCATTTCGATCGAGCAGAAAGCGACGTCGCACAACCCACGCTCGACCGTCGGCACCGTCACCGAGATTCACGACTACCTGCGGCTGCTGTTTGCGCGCGTCGGCACGCCGTATTGCCCGGACCATGAAATTCCGCTCGAGGCGCAAAGCGTGTCGCAGATGGTCGACGCGGCGCTCGCGCTGCCGGAAGACACGAAGCTGATGATCCTCGCGCCGGTCGTCGCGAACCGCAAAGGCGAGCACGTCGAGCTGTTCGAAGCGATGCAGGCACAAGGCTTCATCCGTTTTCGCGTGCGCTCCGGCGGCGGCACGGCGAACGAAGGTGTGGCGAAGATCTACGAAGTGGACTCGCTGCCGAACCTGAAAAAGAACGACAAGCATACGATCGACGTCGTCGTCGACCGGCTGAAGGTGCGCGGCGATATGAAACAGCGTCTTGCCGAGTCGTTCGAAACGGCGCTGCGCCTCGCCGACGGCCGCGCAATCGCGCTCGAAATGGACACGAACAACGAACATCTGTTCAGCTCGAAGTTTGCGTGCCCGATCTGTTCGTATTCGCTGCAGGAACTGGAGCCGCGCCTCTTTTCGTTCAACAACCCGATGGGCGCGTGCCCGGAATGCGACGGCCTCGGCCAGATTACATTTTTCGATCCGAAGCGGGTGGTCGCGCATCCGTCGCTGTCGCTTGCGGCAGGCGCGGTGAAAGGCTGGGACCGGCGCAACCAGTTCTATTTCCAGATGCTGCAAAGCCTCGCGGCGTTCTACGAGTTCGACATCGACGTCGCGTTCGAAGACCTGCCGGAGAAAATCCGCAAGGTCCTACTGTACGGTTCGGGCAAGCAAACCATTCCGTTCTCTTACATAAACGAACGCGGCCGCACGTCGATTCGCGAGCATGTGTTCGAAGGGATCATTCCGAACCTCGAGCGCCGCTATCGCGAAACCGATTCGGTCGCGGTGCGCGAAGAGCTCGCCAAGTATCAAAACAATCAGGCGTGTCCCGCGTGTGAAGGCACGCGTTTGCGCCGCGAGGCGCGGTTCGTGCGCATCGGCGCGAATGCCGACGCGCGCGGCATCTTCGAAATCAGCGGCATGCCGCTGCGCGATACGCTCGGCTACTTCCAGACGCTGCGGCTCGAGGGCGCCAAGCGCGACATCGCCGACAAGGTCATCAAGGAAATCGTCGCGCGGCTGATGTTCCTGAACAACGTCGGGCTCGACTATCTGTCGCTCGACCGCAGCGCGGAGACGCTGTCGGGCGGCGAAGCGCAGCGCATCCGGCTCGCG
>DASXXR010000158.1:0-1939 GCA_036502945.1 Paraburkholderia sp.
GGCACCGCGAGCGGCAGGAATACCTTGAACACGGCACGCGTACGGCTGCACCCTTCCAGCCAAGCCGATTCTTCGAGATCGCGTGGCACGGTCTGGAAATACGACGACAGCATCCACACGGCGAACGCGATATTGAACGCCGCATACGATACGATCACGCCGATCTTCGAATCGACCAGATTGCCGTCGCCATAAGGAATCATCGCAGCGAGGCGGAACAGGCCGACCACCAGCAGAATGGGCGACAGCATCTGCGTTACCAGCAGAAACTGGCGATACACGCCGCGCCCGCGAAACGGGAAACGGGCGAGCGCGTACGCGGCAGGCAGACTGACCGCGAGCGCGAGCAGCGTGGATAGCAGGCTGATGACCACGCTGTTGCGCAACGCGACGCCGAAATTCGCGGCGGTCCACATGTCGACGAAATTCTGCCAGTGCCAGTGCACCGGCAGCCAGCGCGCCGGATAGACGAACACTTCTTGCGCGGGCTTTAACGCGGTGAACAGCATCACCGCGAACGGAAACAGCACGACCACGACGAGCGGCGCGAGCGCGAGCCAGCACCACAACGTGCGTTTCATCTTCGCGTTCATGCGGTGTCTCCTTCTTTGGACGGCTGCATGCGCAGATAAGCCATCGAAAACACGAACAGCATCACGAGCATGATCAGCGACACGGCGGCCGCCTGACCCGGACGGCCTAACCGGAAGCCCAGTTCATACAGGTACGTGACGAGGATATGTGTGCCGTTGTCCGGGCCGCCTTGCGTCATGACCCAGATGATCGGAAACGAGTTGAACACGTAAATCACGTTCAGCAGGATCGCCATGTTGATGAACGGCTTCAGCAGCGGCAGCGTCAGCAGGCGGAATTGTTGCCACGCGCTTGCGCCGTCGATGCGCGCGGCTTCGTAGATATCGCCCGGCACCGACGACAATCCGCCGAGCAGAATCGTCACCGTGAACGGAATCGACACGAGTATCCCGACCGCAATCTCCACCAGAAACGCGAGTTCCGGCGTCGCCAGCCAATGAATCGGGCCGCCGATCAGCCCAAGGCGTTGCAGCGTAACGTTGACCATGCCGTAGTCGTCGTTGAACGCCCAGCGCCAGACGACCGCGGTCATCGTCAGCGAAACGGACCACGGCAGCATCACAATCGTGCGCGCAACACCGCGGCCATGAAAATCCTGGTTCAGCACGAGCGCGACCGGCACCGAGATCAGCACGGTGCCGCCCACCACGGCCGCGGTCCACACAATCGTGCGGCGCGTGGCTTCCAGGAACACCGGATCGGAGAAAACAGTGTAGAAGTTTTGCAGCCCGTTGAAGCCGCGAATCGCGCCGAAGCGCGACACATCGTGCAGCGACTGATACACGATGTTGAAAATCGGATAGCTGATGATGAAGAGCGCGAGGATCAGACTCGGCGCGATCAGCAGCCACGGCGCCGTTAGGCGCGGAAAGGCGAAACGAGAAGCGGAGCGGCTCATGCGTGCTCGATCAGAAGAAGCGCCGGCCGCTGGGCCGGATGCCATAGAACGTGTGCCGCCGGTGGACGGCGGCACACGTTCTTCGAGGTCGGCGCCGCTTCGACGGTTGTCGGAATGCGGCGTCATCGCGGGTTAGTGGCCGAGCGACTGGTTGGCGTCGCTGGCGGCCTGTTTCAGCGCATCCGTAGGCTGCGCCTTGCCGAGATAGATCGCCTGCATCGCGTTCGTCACGGCCTTTGCGGTGTCTTCCCAACCCGTCACCGTCGGCGCGAAATGCGCTTGTGGCAGCAGCGCGATGAACGCCTTCGTGTCAGGATCGTTGAACGCCGGGTCGCTTGCTTCGGCCTTCGTCGTCGGCAGGAAGCCTTCGGTGTTCGTGAACTCGACGCGCGGTTCCTTCGTGAACAGATAGTCGAGGAACTTCCACGCGCTCTTCTTCACCTTCGA
>DASXXR010000159.1:0-2981 GCA_036502945.1 Paraburkholderia sp.
CCCACGCGGAAGCGGCGTTGCTCGATAACGAGTGGAACGAAGCAAATGCGAGACAGGCCATGCTCGCGCTCGACATCGACTTCCAGCCGCTCACCGACATGCGCGCGTCCAGCAGCTATCGGCTGAAAGTGGCGCGCAACCTGCTGTGGCGGTTCCATCTGGAAACGCGCGACACCGCGCCGCTGTCGCCCGCCGACGTCAACGTCGACGCGTTTGCACACGAAGCCCAGGCCGAAACCCGCAGCACTGCGCCGGCGCAGGAGCCGTTACCGTGAACAAGCAAACCGATGCCTTCATCAAGCACGCCGCCCATGCGCCCGCCGACGCTGCGCAGGCAGCGATTGGCGTGTCGTTGCCGCATGAATCGGCCACGCTGCATGTCAGCGGCGAAGCCACCTACACCGACGACATCCCCGAACTGCAAGGCACGCTGCATGCCGCGCTCGGCCTGTCGCGCCATGCACATGCGCGGATCGTGTCGCTCGATCTCGCCGCGGTGCGCAGCGCGCCGGGCGTCGTCGCGGTGCTGGGCGCCGCCGACATCCCCGGCGAAAACAACTGCGGCCCGGTGCTGCACGACGATCCGATCCTCGCCGACCAAGAAGTGCTGTATCTCGGGCAGCCGGTGTTCGTCGTGATCGCGCGCAGCCATGAACTCGCGCGCCGTGCCGCCGCGCTCGCGATGAGCGACGAAGTGGTCCGCTACGAACCGCGCGAAGCCGTGCTCAACGCCACCGACGCGAAAGCGAAGAAGCACTTCGTGCTGCCGCCGCTGCATCTGGCGCGCGGCGCACCCGCTGAAAAGATCGCCGCCGCGCCGCACCGGATTGCAGGCACCTACGAAGTCGGCGGGCAAGAGCAGTTTTATCTGGAAGGACAGATCGCCTACGCAGTGCCGAAGGAAATGGACAGCATGCTCGTCTACAGCTCGACGCAGCACCCGAGCGAGATGCAGCAAGTGGTCGCACATATGCTCGGCTGGCCGGCGCATAGCGTTGTCTGCGAATGCCGGCGGATGGGCGGCGGCTTCGGCGGCAAGGAATCGCAGTCAGCGCTGTTCGCCTGCGTCGCCGCGCTGGCTGCGCATACGCTGCGCCGGCCGGTCAAGCTGCGCGCCGACCGCGACGACGATTTCATGATCACCGGCAAACGCCACGACGCGGTCTACGACTACGAAGCCGGCTTCGACGACACCGGCCGCATACTCGGTGTGCGCGTCGAGATCGCGTTGCGTGCGGGCTTTTCGGCGGACCTGTCCGGCGCGGTGGCCACGCGTGCGCTGTGTCACTTCGACAACGCTTACTACCTGTCCGACGTCGACATCGTCGCGCTGTGCTGCAAGACCAACACGCAGTCGAACACCGCGTTTCGCGGCTTCGGCGGGCCGCAGGGCGCGCTCGTGATGGAAGTGCTGATGGACAGCATCGCACGCCAGTTGAAGCGCGATCCGCTCGACGTGCGGCTCGCGAACTTCTATCGCATCGGCGAACGCGATGTGACGCCGTACGGCCAGCGCGTCGAAGACAACATCCTCGCGCCGCTGACCGACGAACTGCTTGCATCGAGCGGCTACCGCGCGCGGCGCGCGGCGCTGGCCGCATTCAACGCGAACAGCCCGGTGCTGAAACGCGGCATTGCGTTTTCACCCGTCAAGTTCGGGATCTCATTCAACGTGCCGTTCCTGAACCAGGCCGGCGCGCTCGTGCATGTCTACAAGGACGGTTCGGTGCTCGTGAATCATGGCGGCACCGAGATGGGCCAGGGTCTCAACACGAAGGTCGCGCAGGTCGTCGCGAATGAATTCGGCTTGCCGCTCGCGCATGTGCGCGTGACCGCGGCCGATACATCGAAAGTCGCGAATACGTCGGCGACCGCCGCGTCGACCGGCAGCGATCTGAACGGCAAGGCCGCCGAAGCCGCCGCGCGCACGATTCGCAACCGGCTCGCCACGGTGGCCGCCAAAGCACTCGGCGGCAACGCGAGCGACGTCACGTTCGCGAACGGCAGCGTGCAGGCCAACGGCGCGGCGATGCCGTTCGCGCAGCTGGTCAACGCCGCGTATCTCGCGCGTGTGCAGTTGTGGTCCGACGGCTTCTACGCAACACCCAAAGTGCACTGGGACGCGAAAACGCTCACCGGTCACCCGTTTTATTACTTCGCGTACGGTGCGGCGGTGTCGGAAGTCGTGATCGACACGCTGACCGGCGAATGGAAACTGCTGCGCGCGGACCTGCTGCACGATGCCGGCCAGTCGATCAATCCGGCGATCGACCTCGGCCAGATCGAAGGCGGCTTCATTCAGGGGATGGGCTGGCTCACCACCGAAGAGCTTTGGTGGGACCGCGACGGCCGTCTGATGACTCATGCGCCGTCGACATACAAGATCCCGGCCGTCAACGACACGCCCGCCGCGTTCAACGTAAGCCTGTATCGCACCGACAACGCCGAGCCGACCGTGTTCCGCTCGAAGGCGGTCGGCGAGCCGCCGTTGCTGCTGTCGTTTTCAGTGTTTCTCGCGATCCGCGATGCGATCGCGGCAGCGGTGCCCGACGCGCAAAACGCGCCGGCGCTGCGCGCGCCCGCGACACCCGAGGCCATCCTCGACGCGCTGGACGCGCTGCGGCCCGACAATACAGACCCAGCAGACCCAGCGAAGCCGGCAACAATCCCGGCAAAGCAAGGTCCAACCGCCGAGACAGCGGCAGCTTCCGCGCAGGCGCAGAGCGACACCGCCGTCTAGACCCGCGCCCGCCGCGCGCCACCAGCGCGGGGCGACCCGATCAACCGGCTGCGCAGCCCGCGCACGCAGCCCCGCATGGAGTATCGCCGGATGCACACCTGGCTCACCGACCTGCAACATCTGCTCGCGCACGGCGACGCCGTCGTGCTGGTGACCGTCGCGCGCGCCGAGGGCTCCGCGCCGCGCGAAGCCGGCACGAAGATGATCGTCACGCGCGATGCGGCGAGACATACGATCGGCG
>DASXXR010000160.1:0-4318 GCA_036502945.1 Paraburkholderia sp.
ACAGCACGTCATCACCTGCTTTTTAGAGAAACTCCATGAGCCTCAAATGCGGCATCGTCGGCCTGCCCAACGTCGGCAAGTCCACCCTGTTCAACGCGCTGACCAAGGCGGGCATTGCCGCCGAAAACTATCCGTTCTGCACGATCGAACCCAACGTCGGCATCGTTGAAGTGCCGGACAAGCGGCTCCAGGCGCTCGCCGACATCGTGAAACCGGAGCGCATCCTGCCCGCGGTGGTGGAATTCGTCGATATCGCCGGCCTCGTCGCCGGTGCCAGCAAGGGCGAAGGGCTCGGCAACCAGTTCCTCGCGAACATCCGCGAAACCGATGCGATCACGCACGTCGTGCGCTGCTTCGAAGACGACAACGTAATTCACGTGGCGGGCAAGGTCGACCCGCTGTCGGACATCGAAGTCATCAACACCGAACTCGCGTTGGCTGACCTTGCGACGGTCGAGAAATCGCTGACGCGCTATGCAAAGGCCGCGAAGTCCGGCAACGACAAGGAGGCGGTGAAGCTTGCCGCCGTGCTCGAAAGGGTCCGCGCGCAGCTGGATCAGGCGAAGCCGGTGCGTGCGCTCGATCTGTCGGAAGAAGAGCGCGCGCTCATCAAGCCGTTCTGCCTCATTACCGCGAAGCCGGCCATGTATGTGGCCAACGTGAAGGAAGACGGCTTCGAGAACAACCCGCATCTGGATACGGTGCGCAAGTTCGCGGAAGCCGAGCAAGCGCCGGTCATCGCAGTGTGCGCGGCCATTGAAGCGGAAATCGCCGATCTCGCCGACGAAGACAAGGAAGTGTTCCTCGCCGACATGGGCATGGAGGAACCCGGCCTGGCCCGCGTGATCCGCGCGGGTTTCAAGCTGCTGGGCCTGCAGACGTACTTCACGGCCGGCGTGAAGGAAGTACGCGCGTGGACGATCCATATCGGCGACACCGCGCCGCAAGCGGCCGGCGCGATCCATACCGACTTCGAACGCGGCTTCATCCGCGCGCAGACGATTGGCTTCAACGACTACGTGACCTACAAGGGTGAACAAGGCGCGAAGGAAGCGGGCAAGATGCGCGCGGAAGGGAAGGAATATGTCGTGCACGACGGCGACGTGATGAATTTCCTGTTCAACGTCTGAGCGTAATCGCACTCAATGGGCATCGTGGGCGTCAATAGCCGCCTGCGTGTGGCGGTTTCGAAATGGGTGTAATTGGGTGTCCAATTGGGCGTAGGCCAATCAATGACGATCGACGATCTGCGCAAACAATTACTCGCGTTCCGCGACGCCCGCGACTGGCAGCAGTTCCACACGCTGCGCAATCTGATCGTCTCCACCAGCATCGAGGCCGGTGAGTTGCTCGAAACCGTGCAGTGGAAAACCGACGCCGAAGTAGAAGCGCTCCTTTCCGACGCCAGCAAGCGCAAACAACTCGAGCATGAATGCGCGGACGTGCTGATGTACCTGATGCTGGTCGCACACACGGCCGGCTTCGACCTTGTCGAAGCCGCCGCCGAAAAGCTGAAGCTCAACGAAGCGCGCTACCCAGTGGAAAAGGCGAAAGGCAACGCCATCAAATATTCCAAGCTTTAATCGGCTCACGCTTTATTCTTCCGCCCCAAGAAAGCCGCAAAGTTAAGTTTTGCGGCCTTTCCCGCCTGGCTCCGCAGCCCCTGCATTTCTTCGACCCGTCCACAGGCCGGTGCGCGAATTGACGCTGCGCGCGCCGCGCGACGACGATTATTGCGGTTGGCTCGAGCGCGCCACGCACTGCACCGGCGTGCGCAGCGCCGCACGGATCGCCGCCATTTGCTTCGGCGAATCCGCCAGCACCGCATCGATGCCAAGGCAGGCCGCCGCGCGGTAGTCGTCGGCGTTGTTCACTGCGATCGCGACGATCCGCACGTCCGGCTGTTGCCGGAAACACGCCACGGTCGCGGGCGTCCACATCGTCGCGCGCACTTCCGAGCGGCCCTCACCTAACGTGAACTTTTCGGTGACCGTCAGCGGGCGGTGCAATTCGAAAGCGGTCCAGCTGTGCTGCGCAGGGCCATCGATACAACTTCCGTCGAGCAGCACGCGCAGCAAACGCAAGCGCGTCACGTCGCGCGATTCGAACGCACGCGCTTGCGGATAGGCAGCAAAGCTTTGCTGATAAGCCGCTTCCGTCGAATAGAGCGTCACGCGCGGCCACGCGTTTTCTTCGGTCAGCACGCGCGCGACGGCTTGCGTCTGCGGTCCGGCCGGCAGCGCCTTCATGTCGAGGATCACCGGCAGGTTCGCGGGAATTTCCCGTAATGCTGCGCGCAACGTCGGAATAGCGGCCGGCGCGCTACGGTACGGATACGCGTCGCCGGTTCCGGCGGCCGCCGTCCTGAAAGTCCACCCCGCGTTGACCCGCGCCAGTTCCGCCGCCGTCCGCGCCGACACCGGCCCCTTGGCATTAGTCAATGCGGACAGATTCGCGGGGCGATAAAGCACCGGCACGCCATCTTTGCTCAACTGCACGGTGAGCCAGATCGCGTCGGCGTGATTCGCGATTGCGAGGCGGATCGCTTCGAGGGTGTTTTCAGGTGCATCGGCCGTGCCGCCTCGATGCGCAACGATGCGCGGCAGCGACGCGGCGGGCCCGGCGGGCCCGCCAGAACCCGCAACAGGAACGGTACAGGCGGACAGCAGCATGACAGCAACCGACAAGGCTGAAACGACGCGTATCGAATCGAACACCGGAGTTCTCGCTTTCAATGTCGAAGTGGGTAAGCCAGTCTATGTGTCATGGAACGCCGCAGGTCGTTGTATATCATTACCGGCGCAAACCGGAACGCTACCGAACAACAACACCGACAACGTAAAAAATGACGATCAGAACCGCGTTGAACCGGCTACGCCCGGTCGCCGGCTGCATTGCGGCCAGCTTCGTGCTGTTCGCGGCGCCGGCCTTCGCCTATCAGCCGCCGGCATCCGCGCCTGACGAAGCGGACCTGAGCAACCACAACACGTACCGCAATCACGATGGCGAAACCGTGCATGCGCCGGCCTACTCGCGCTCGGGCAACGTGCCGGAAGGCGCCAGCGCGCGCTGCCGCGACGGCACGTACAGTTTCAGCCGACATCACAGCGGCACGTGTTCGCGTCATGGCGGCGTCGAGTCGTGGCTCTGAACGGCCAAGCGGATCCAGCGGCCAGCGCTACCGCCGCGACATCGCCCGCGAATTGGCGCGCCGCCTCGCAAAGCGACGCCGCGCGCGGCGCTCGATGCCGGCCCGCGCTCGCCGCCCTTCCCGCGAAGTACAATGGCACCTCCTCCTGCCGCGCGCTGCAGCCGCCCTGATGCACGCGCCGCACGCGCCGCGCGGGAGCCGGTCACACGGTTTGCCCATCCACCCTCGCCGCCCGCGCTGGCGTTTTACCCGGCCGGCGGCGTCAACGCCCTATAGCAAGCAAATGGCCCAATACGTCTTCACCATGAACCGGGTCGGCAAGATCGTGCCGCCCAAGCGTCAAATCCTGAAAGACATTTCTCTGTCGTTCTTCCCCGGTGCGAAGATCGGCGTGCTCGGCCTGAACGGCTCGGGCAAATCCACGCTGATCCGCATCATGGCGGGCGTCGACCAGGACATCGAAGGCGAAGCCACGCCGATGCCGAATCTGAACATCGGCTACCTGGCGCAGGAGCCGCAGCTCGACCCGCAGAAGACCGTGCGCGAAGCGGTCGAGGAAGGCCTCGGCGACGTCTTCAGTGCGCAAAAAAAGCTCGATGAGATCTACGCCGCCTACGCAGAGCCGGACGCCGATTTCGATGCGCTCGCCGCCGCCCAGGCGAAGTACGAAGCGATCCTCGCCACCGCCGAAGGCGGCAGCCCCGAGCAGCAGCTCGAAGTGGCCGCCGACGCGCTGCGCCTGCCCGCGTGGGACGCGAAGATCGAGCATCTGTCGGGCGGCGAGAAGCGCCGCGTCGCGCTATGCAAGCTGTTGCTCGAAAAGCCTGACATGCTGCTGCTCGACGAGCCGACCAACCACCTCGACGCGGAATCGGTCGACTGGCTCGAGCAGTTCCTCACGCGCTTTCCGGGCACGGTCGTCGCGGTCACGCACGATCGCTACTTCCTCGATAACGCCGCTGAATGGATTCTCGAACTCGACCGCGGCCACGGCATTCCGTGGAAGGGCAACTACAGCAGCTGGCTCGATCAGAAGGAAGACCGGCTGAAGCAGGAAGAGTCGTCCGAATCCGCGCGTCAGAAGGCGATCAAGAAAGAACTCGAATGGGTTCGGCAGAATCCGAAGGGCCGTCAGGCGAAGTCGAAGGCGCGTATCGCGCGCTTCGA
>DASXXR010000161.1:0-2002 GCA_036502945.1 Paraburkholderia sp.
GACGCCGTCAGCGGCGAACAGCACATTGGCGACATCCGGCGTGTCGGGCACCATGATCACGACGATGTCGGCGGCTTGCGCGACCGCGGTCGAATCCGCGACGACGCTCGTGCTCTTGCGCAGATCGTCCGGCACCGGGTAGGCGCCTGTCACGAACAGCGTGTGGCCGCCCTTCAGAAGGTTGCGCGCCATGTGCGCGCCCATGATGCCGAGGCCGATGAAACCGATCTTTGCCATTGAGGTGTATCTCCAGTGAATAGTTAAGAGGCCTGTTGTGCGTCTGTCTGTCGAAGCTCGCGCGAAAGCTCAAGCGGCCGCGTGCGCAGCGCCGCGCATCTGGCCGGCCACGCGCTGCACCCAGCCTAGCCCTTCCGCGGTCGTCGTGCGGGGCTTGTATTCGCAGCCGATGTAGCCGGTATAGCCGAGCGAATCGAGCAGATCGAACAGGAACGGGTAGTTGATTTCGCCGGTGCCCGGTTCGTTGCGGCCCGGGTTGTCGGCGAGCTGGATGTGGGCGATCGACGCGAGGTTCTTCTTGATCGTCGCGGCGAGTTCGCCCTCCATCCGCTGCATGTGATAGATGTCGTACTGCAGGAACAGGTTGTCCGAACCCACCGCGCGAATCGCATCGAGCCCTTCGGCGGAGCGATTCAGCGCGAAGCCGGGGATGTCGTACGAATTGCACGGCTCGACGAGCAGCTTGATGCCTTCTTTCTTCAACTCGGCGGCGGCGAAGCGCAGGTTGTCGACGATCGTCGCGCGCGCCTTGTCGGCGTCGAGGCCCACTGTCGGAATGCCGACGAGGCAGTTCAGCTGCGGCACCTTCAGCGCTTTCGCATAGTCGATCGCGCGGCCGACGCCTTCCTGGAACTCGCCGACGCGCTCCGGCAGGCACGCGATGCCGCGTTCGCCGGCTTCCCAGTTGCCGGCCGGCAGGTTGTGCAGCACGAGCTTCAGACGGTTCTGCTGCAGACGCTCGGATAGTTCGGCGATCTTGTACGGATAGGGAAACAGGAATTCGACTGCGTCGAAGCCGGCGTGCGCCGCTTCCGTGAAGCGATCGAGGAACGGGGCTTCGTTAAATAGCATCGTGAGATTGGCGGCGAATTTCGGCATGTTGCTTTGCTCTCTGGTCGGTCAGTTGAACAGCTTCGATCGGGCGGCCTGGGCAAGCCGTCCGATCGAAGCGTGGATAAAGCGGGGGCGGAGGGCTCAGTCGAGCGCGCTGACGGCGGTCGGCGCGTCCTTGCGCGACGTGGCCAGTTCTTCGAACTCGTTGACCGCGTCGATCTCGGCGCCCATCGAAATATTGGTCACGCGCTCAAGCATCACTTCGACGATCACCGGCACGTTGAACTCGGACAGCATTGATTGCGCCTTTTGCAGCGCGGGCTTGATGTCTTCCGGTTTGAACACGCGCAGTGCCTTGCAGCCGAGGCCTTCCGCGACGGCCACATGGTCGACGCCATAGCCTTCCAGTTCCGGTGCGTTGATGTTGTCGAACGCGAGCTGCACGCAGTAGTCCATGTCGAACGCGCGCTGCGCCTGGCGGATCAGCCCAAGGTACGAGTTATTGACGACCACATGCACATACGGCAGCTTGAACTGCGCGCCCACGGCGAGTTCTTCGATCATGAACTGGAAGTCGTAGTCGCCGGACAGCGCGACGATCGGCCGTTGCGGGTCTGCCGCGCGCACGCCGAGCGCCGCCGGAATCGTCCAGCCGAGCGGGCCGGCCTGGCCGCAGTTGATCCAGTTGCGCGCCTTGTACACATGCAGGAACTGCGCGCCGGCGATCTGCGACAGGCCGATCGTGCTCACGTAGCACGTGTCGCGGCCGAACACCTGGTTCATTTCCTCGTACACGCGCTGCGGCTTGATCGGCACATTGTCGAAGTGCGTCTTGCGCAGCATCGTGCGCTTGCGTTGCTGGCATGCTTCGACCCACGCACCGCGGTCCTTCAGCTTGCCGGCGGCTTTCCATTCGCGCGCGACCGCGACG
>DASXXR010000162.1:0-10688 GCA_036502945.1 Paraburkholderia sp.
TTCCGGATTCGTGTCGTCAAAGCGCAGATGGCACACGCCGCCGTAGCTGCGCGCAATGCCGAAATTCAGACAGATGCTCTTCGCGTGGCCGATGTGCAGGTAGCCGTTCGGCTCCGGCGGAAAGCGCGTTTCCACACGTTGACCCCACTTTCCGGAGCGATTGTCTTCATCGACGATGTTGCGGATAAAGTTCGCCGCGGGCGCATCATTGCGCTCGACATTGTTGCGTTCTGTGCTCATGCGAAAGGAAGAAAGTCGGACGAGGACGCGCAGTGCATCCCCTAATCTGACAATTCTACCTGACGACCTTACCGTCGACAGCCCTTTACCCGTTTGGCCTATCGTCCGGTGCGGCGCGCAGCCAACACGGGAGCGGGGTGGGCAATGTACGCGGGCCGCCCCGACCTCCGCAAGCCGCTGTAACAGGAGGTAAAACGCTTTGGATCAAAAGCGCCCGCGCCGGTAGCATCCGAACCGGCAAGCGGCTTGCACAGGCGCTTCGCTACCGTTGACGGCGCTTCGCTGCCGGTGCGCAGCCGGCTGATCCATCTGGCTGGCGTAGCCTGCGCCCCGCACAGCGGCGTCATGGCGCCGCGTGTTGGGCGGCGCGCCCGGCGTTGCCGATGTTGCCGGCAAGGTGCTCCGCGGCGCTGCCCGAAGAGGGCGCTGCAGCCGGGATGGCCGCCGCGCCGGCGGTCTTGTGCAACACTTCATCGTTCGCTCGGCCGGCACTCCGCCGGCGTTCTCTCATTGCGGAGTTCCCTGGATGTTCCTTTCGACGCACATTGCGCGTCATGCGCGTGATGCGCGTTACGCCCTGAATTACGCGCTGCATCGCGCCCCGAGCGATGTTCTGGGTCGCGCCGTTTCACGCGGCCCGGCTGCGTTGGCGTGCGTCATCGCCAACGCTACGATCGTCGCCGCATTCGCCGGCGGTCTCGGCGCCAGTGCGCCGGCGCTCGCGAAAACCGCAGCGCCGAAGCCCGTGTTCGATGCGTCGGCCGTTTCGGTGCCCGACCGCTACAGCGCCGACACCGCGCAGCAGATTTTTGCGCAAGGCGGCAACGCGGTCGATGCCGCCGTTGCGATCGCGTTTACGCTTGCGGTTACCTGTCCGGACGCAGGCAATCTTGGTGGCGGCGGGTTCATGACGCTGCAGGTCGACGGCAAGCCGTACTTTCTCGACTACAGCGCGAAGGCGCCGCAGCGCGCGACGCGCGATATGTACCTCGACGACAAGGGCAATGTCGTCAAGGGGATGAGTACCGTCGGGCATCGGGCGGTCGGCGTGCCGGGCACGGTCGACGGCATGTGGGAAGCGCAGCGGCGCTTTGGCAAGCTGAAGTGGAAGCAGGTGCTCGCGCCGGCGATTCGTTACGCGACCGACGGCTTCACGGTGGACGCGTGGCTGCAGAAGCGCCGCGACGACGCGGCGCCCGCCTTCGCGGGCAAGACCAATTTCGATGCGTACTACTCGAACCTGAAGGCGGGCACGACGTTCCGCCAGCCTGAACTGGGGCAAACGCTGGCGCGGATTGCGGACGATGGCGGCCGCGAATTCTACGAAGGGCAAACCGCCGATCTGATCGCGAAACAGATGTACGGCCACGGGCTGATCGCGAAGCCCGATTTGATGCAGTACAAGGCGGTCTGGCGCGAGCCCGTCACCGCCGACTGGAACGGCTACCGGATCGTCACCGCGCCGCCGCCGAGCACCGGCGGTGTCGCACTGATCCAGATGCTGAAGATGAAGGCGGATCTGAAGCAGGCGTTCGACGGGCTCGATCTGAATTCGGCGCCGTACATCCATCTGATTGCGCAGATCGAGGACCGCGTATTTGCGGACCGGCAGCAATATATGGCCGATCCGGATACCTATCGCGTGCCGGTGGGCAAACTGATCGACGATGCGTACCTCGCGCAGCGCGCCGACGAAATCAAGCCGGACGAAGCGCCCGGCACGGTGTCGATCAAGGCGGGTCTTGGCGACGCGCTGCCGGAGAAGGTGCAAACGACGCATTTTTCCGTCGTCGACAAGTGGGGCAACGCGGTGTCGAACACGTACACGCTGAACGGGCCGTTCGGCTCGGGCGTGGTGGTCGACGGCGGCGGTTTTCTGCTGAACGACGAAATGGACGACTTCGTGACGAAGCCAGGCCCGGCCGGCGGCGACGCGAATACGGTTGCGCCGGGCCGCCGGCCGCTGTCGTCGATGACGCCGACCATCGTGCTGAAGGACGGCAAGGTATCGCTCGTGATTGGCACGCCGGGCGGCTCGCGAATCTTCACGTCGATTTTCCAGGTGATGACGGACATCGACGACTTCGGCATGTCGCCTGCCGACGCGCAGGCCGCGCTGCGGTTTCACCATCAGCTGTTGCCGCCGAAAACGATCTATTGGGAGCCGTACCGCCCGATTGCGGGCGAGCTCGCGGAGCAGTTGCAGGCGTTGGGGTACACGCTCGAAGGGCAGTCGTTCAATGGCGACGTGCAGATGATCCGGATCGACGGCACGACTCCGCAGCCGGCCGCGGACCCGCGTGGTGCGGGCGTCGCGCGCGTGTTCCGGTAGCCGCTTGTCGAGCGGGATTCAGTGAAGACGGGGAAATGCGATGGTGCGGCAAAACGTATTGAACGTACTGGTGCTGCCGGGATATCTGAATTCCGGCGAAGGGCACTGGCAAACGCGTTGGGAAGCGAGAAGTGAAGCGGCTGGTGAAGCGGCTGGTGAAGCAGGACGTGACGCAGGTCGCGAAGCGTACCCGGAAGCCACTGCGCGCGCGCAGTTCGCGCGGGTGCCGATGCCGGACTGGGAACATCCAGTGCGCGACGACTGGTGCCGCACGCTCGACGCGGCAGTCGCGGCCGCCGCTGCGCCCGTCGTGTTCGCCGCGCATAGCCTCGGCTGCCTGACGGCTGCGTTCTGGGCGACGCACTATGCAACGCCGGAGCACCTGGCGAAGGTGGCCGGCGCGTTGCTCGTCGCCGTGCCGGACCCGGCGGGCCGCGCGTTCCCGGTCGACGCCAGCGGGTTTGCGCCGGTGCCGCTCAAGCGTTTGCCGTTTGCGGCGACCGTCGTTGCGAGCACCGACGACCCATACGGCGGCGTGCCGTTCTCTCAGGCGTGCGCGGCGGCGTGGGGCAGCCGCTGGATCAGCATCGGCGCGCGCGGCCATATCAACGCGGACAGCGGGCTCGGCGACTGGCAGGACGGGCTCGGCTGGCTCAGGTCGTTCGCGTGAGGCGGCTGGCGTTGGGGCCGAGGTAGCGCTTCGACGCACGGCATTTCGACACCACGCACCACGACGAAACGCGGGCGCCGCGGCAGCACCGCGCCCGCGTCCGGCACACGCCCTTTTGCCGGGTCAACTCACTGGCCCGTCGCTCGATCAGATCACCGATTGCGCGCGCAATGCCGTGATCCGTTCATCGTCGTAGCCGAGCACGCTGCGCAGGACCTCTTCGGTGTGCTCGCCGAGGGTCGGCGGATGCGCGGCGGCCTGCGGCGGCGTGACGGTCATGTTGATCGGGTTGCGCACCAGTTTCACGGTGCCGCCCGACGGGTGCGGCAGATCGACCTGCATGCCGCGTGCGATCACCTGCTCGTTGTCGAATACCTCGTCGAGGTCGTTGATCGGCCCACACGGCACGCCCCCCGCCTCGAGCGCGTCGATCCACTCATGTTTGCTGCGCGTGCGGACCATATCGGCAAGGATCGGCACCAGCGTTTCGCGGTTGCGCACGCGCGCCGGGTTCGTCGAGAAACGGTCGTCGTCGGCGAGTTCCGCGCGGCCGCCGGCCTCGACGAACTTGCGGAACTGCCCGTCATTGCCGACCGCGACGATGATCCAGCTGTCGCTCGTCCGGAACGTCTGATACGGGACGATGTTCGGATGCGCGTTGCCCCAGCGCGTGGGCGGCTCACCGCTCGCGAGGAAATTCGAGCTCGTGTTCGCGAGCATCGCGACCTGCACGTCGAGCAGCGCCATGTCGATGTACTGGCCTTCGCCTGTGCGGTCGCGGTGCGTGAGCGCGGTCAGCACCGCGACTGCCGAGTACATGCCCGTCATCAGGTCCGCAATCGCGACGCCGGCCTTTTGCGGGCCGCCGCCCGGCTGGCCGTCGCGTTCGCCGGTGATGCTCATGAAACCGCCGACGCCCTGGACGATGAAGTCATAGCCCGCGCGTGGCGCATACGGGCCGGTTTGCCCGAAGCCCGTCACCGAGCAATAGACGATATCCGGCTTCACGGCTTTCAGCGACGCATAGTCGAGCCCGTACTTCTTCAACTGGCCGACCTTGTAGTTTTCCAGCACGACATCGCTGTGCGCGGCCAGCTCGCGCACGATCCGCTGCCCTTCGGGCGTCGCGATATCGACCGTGACGGAGCGCTTGTTGCGGTTCGCCGCGAGGTAGTAAGCGGCCTCGCGCGTATCCGTGCCGTCCGGCCGTTTCAGATAGGGCGGACCCCAGTGGCGCGTGTCGTCGCCGGCGCCGGGACGTTCGATCTTGATCACGTCGGCGCCGAAATCGGCGAGCGTTTGCGCGCACCACGGACCGGCGAGCACGCGGCTGAGATCCAGCACGCGGATATGACTGAGAGCGCCCATAGTCGTTGATGTCTCCAGTGTGGCCAAGCGCGCGGCGGGCACAGGGCTTCGGGATTGCAGCGATGTCCTGCATCTTAAGCGATGCCCGCGCGCCGGCACACCTGGCCGAACGGCATAGGACGGCCGGCGTCGGAATCCGTGCGAACGCGTCGCGAACCGCTCGCCAAAGCCTGGCCGCACGGCCAGCATCGCGCGCGGCATGGGTTGAGCCGTCGCTCAAAGGCTCCGATCCCGTATAATCGGTAGCTCAGGAAACTACCGGTTCACGACTGCCGCTGCCTCTCTCGCAAAGTCGTTGGATCATGCCCAGGACCGTCCCCAGCCCGATATGAAAGCCGCCGAAATCCGCGAGAAATTCCTCAAGTTCTTCGAGTCGAAGGGCCACACTATCGTCCGTTCGTCGAGCCTCGTGCCGGGCAACGACCCGACGCTGCTCTTCACCAACTCGGGCATGGTGCAGTTCAAAGACGTGTTTCTCGGCGCCGAGTCGCGGCCCTATTCGCGGGCCACCACCGCGCAGCGCAGCGTGCGGGCGGGCGGCAAGCACAACGACCTCGAAAACGTCGGCTATACGGCGCGCCACCATACGTTCTTCGAGATGCTCGGCAACTTCTCGTTCGGCGACTATTTCAAGCGCGACGCAATCCACTACGCGTGGGAACTGCTGACAGGCGTCTACCAGTTGCCGAAGGACAAGCTGTGGGTCACCGTCTATCACGAAGACGACGAAGCGCATGGCATCTGGGCGAACGAAGTCGGCGTGCCGGTCGAGCGGATCATCCGCATCGGCGACAACAAGGGCGCGCGCTACGCATCGGACAACTTCTGGCAGATGGCCGACACCGGTCCGTGCGGCCCGTGCTCGGAAATCTTCTACGACCACGGCGCGGACGTGTGGGGCGGCCCGCCGGGGTCGCCCGAAGAAGACGGCGACCGCTACATCGAAATCTGGAACCTCGTGTTCATGCAGTTCAATCGCGACGCGCAGGGCAACATGACGCCGCTGCCGAAGCAATGTGTCGACACCGGCATGGGTCTCGAGCGTATTGCCGCGGTGCTGCAACATGTGCACAGCAATTACGAAATCGATCTGTTCCAGGCGCTGATCACGGCTGCCTCGCGCGAAACGGGCGTCGCCGACCTCACGAACAATTCGCTGAAGGTGATCGCCGACCACATCCGCGCGTGCTCGTTCCTGATCGTCGACGGCGTGATTCCGGGCAACGAAGGCCGCGGCTATGTGCTGCGCCGGATCGTGCGCCGCGCGATCCGCCACGGCTACAAGCTGGGCCGCAAAGGCGCGTTCTTCCACAAACTGGTGGCGGACCTCGTCGCACAGATGGGCGGCGCCTATCCGGAACTGAAGGAAGCGCAACAGCGCGTGACGGACGTGCTGCGTCAGGAAGAGGAGCGCTTCTTCGAAACGATCGAACACGGGATGTCGATCCTCGAAAATGCGCTGTCCGATCTGGACGCGAAGGGCCGCAAGACGCTCGACGGCGAACTCGCGTTCAAGCTGCACGACACCTACGGCTTCCCGCTCGACCTGACCGCTGACGTCTGCCGCGAGCGCAACGTGACAGTCGACGAACCGGCGTTCGACGAAGCAATGGCCCGCCAGCGCGAACAGGCGCGCGCAGCGGGCAAGTTCAAGATGGCGCAGGGTCTCGAATACTCGGGCGCGAAGACCACGTTCCACGGCTACGAAAAAATCGTCTTCGACGACGCCAAAGTCACGGCGCTCTATGTCGACGGCGCGTCGGTCAAGGAAGTGACGAAGGGCCAGCAGGCCGTCGTCGTGCTCGATCACACGCCGTTCTACGCGGAATCGGGCGGCCAGGTGGGCGACCAGGGCGTGCTCGCGAACGCGAGCGTGCGCTTCGCGGTCACGGATACGCTGAAGGTGCAGGCCGACGTGGTCGGCCATCACGGCGAACTGGAGCAGGGCACGCTGAAGGTCGGCGACGTCATGAAGGCGGAGATCGACGCGATTCGCCGCGCCCGCACCGAGCGCAATCACTCGGCCACGCACCTGATGCACAAGGCGCTGCGCGAAGTGCTCGGCTCGCACGTTCAGCAGAAGGGCTCGCTAGTCGACCCGGACAAGACCCGCTTCGACTTCGCGCACAACGCGCCGATGACGGACGACCAGATTCGCCGCGTCGAAGCCATCGTCAACGCGGAAGTGCTGGCAAACGCGCCGGGCATCGTGCGCGTGATGCCGTTCGACGAAGCCGTGAAGGGCGGCGCCATGGCGCTGTTCGGCGAAAAATACGGCGACGAAGTGCGCGTGCTCGATCTCGGCTTCTCGCGCGAGTTGTGCGGCGGCACGCACGTGCATCGCACCGGCGACATCGGCTTCTTCAAGATCGTGATGGAAGGCGGCGTCGCGGCGGGCATCCGGCGCGTCGAGGCGATTACCGGCGACAACGCGGTGCGCTTCGTGCAGGATCTCGACGCGCGTATCAACGCCGCCGCTGCCGCGCTGAAGGCGCAGCCGTCGGAACTCACGCAGCGTATTGCGCAGGTGCAGGAGCAGGTGAAGTCGCTGGAAAAGGAACTCTGCGCGCTGAAGTCGAAGGTGGCGTCGAGCCAGGGCGACGAACTCGCGGGTCAGGCGATCGAAGTGTCTGGCGTGCATGTGCTGGCGGCCACGCTCGAAGGCGCGGACGTGAAAACGCTGCGTGAAACCGTCGACAAACTGAAGGACAAACTGAAGAGCGCGGCGATCGTGCTGGCGTCGGTCGAAGGCGGCAAGGTCAGCCTGATTGCGGGCGTCACGGCTGACGCGAGCAAGAAGGTGAAGGCGGGCGAACTCGTCAACTTCGTCGCCCAGCAGGTGGGTGGCAAGGGCGGTGGCCGGCCGGACATGGCGCAGGCAGGCGGCACGGAGCCGGGCAACCTGGCGGCGGCGCTCGCCGGCGTGAAGGGCTGGGTCGAAGCGCAATTGTGATCGCGGCGTACGGTGCGTTCGCCGTGCGTCGGCCGCCTCGCGAAGGCACCGTAGCACCCCGAACACCCTAAAAAAGCAAAAGCCGCGAGCTGCCCGCTCGCGGCTTTTTGTTAGAAGCCAAATCTTTCCACATCACGCCAGACGCACGGCATCGCCGGAACCCGCAGCCTGAAAACCCGTAGGCCCAAACCCAACGAGCTACGCCGTCTGCAACGCCGCCACGCCTTCACCCTCCGCCGGCGTCCCCAGATTGCTCCGCTCGAGCAGCATCTCGCGCAACGCATTCAACGCCGACGAAAAGTGCCCGCGCCGCCAGATCAGCAGCGTATCGATCATCCCAAGCTCGCCGAGCGAATGCACTGCGATGTTCTCCGTGTCCAGTTGCAAGTCGAGCACCGAGCGCGGCGCGACCGCGACACCCGCGCCCGCCGCGACGCACGCGACGATCGCATGATACGACCCGAGCTCGAGCACACGCGCCGGCCGCATGCCATGCTCGGCGTACCACCTTTCGACGTAGCTCCGATACGCGCAGCCGCGCTCGAACGCGACCAGTGTCGATAGCGCGATGTCGCGCGCCTGGGTGATCGGCCGATGCCCGCGCGGCGTCAGCATCACGAGTTCTTCGCGAAACACCGGCACCGTGTCGAACAGCTCGCCGAGCGACGCGGCCGCGTCGAGCGGCGTGGCGACCAGTGCGGCGTCCACTTCGAATTCGCGTACGCGGTCGATCAGCCGGCCGGTCGTGCCGGTTTCGAGTTCGAGCGCGACATCGGGCCATGTATGGTGATAGCGCGCGAGCAACTCCGGCATCCGGGTGGCCGCGACGCTTTCCATCGTCCCGAGCCGTAGACGCCCGCTCGGACGGTTCTCCCGCACGGCGTGACGTGCTTCGTCCGCGAGCGCGAGCAGCCGCTCGGCATAGGGCAGCAGCGTTTCGCCGGCGGGCGTCAGCACGAGCCGGCGGCCGTCGCGGATGAACAAGTCGGTGCCGAGTTGCTCTTCGAGTTGCTTGATGCGCGTCGTCACGTTCGACTGCACACGGTTGAGCTTCGCGGCGGCCCGCGTCACACCGTTCTCGCGCACCACGGCGCGAAAAATGGTCAGTGCGGCCAGATCCATGATTCTCTCCAAGTGATGCATTCAATCACTATTATTCATTTTTTGTGATTGAAAGGTCAAGCTACGATGGTTGAACCAGCATCGTTGTGTCGATGCTTTCACCGATTGGATCGACCAATGAGCCATCTCGCATCCGCTGTGCTTGAACCGCAGGCTGAACCTAATGCCGCCCGCCGCGCGGCGCTCGCTTGCATGGTGGTTCTGGCGGTGACGCTCGGCGTCGGCCGTTTCGCGTTTACGCCGCTGTTGCCGCTGATGCTGAAAGGCGGCGCGCTGGACATCCAGCACGGCGGCTGGCTCGCATCGGCGAACTACGCCGGTTATTTCGTCGGCGCGGTGACCTGCGCCGCGTTGCGCTTCGATGCGGCGCGGATGGTGCGCTACGGGTTGGCCGGCACGGTGCTGCTGGTTCTGGCGATGGGCGTGACAAACCAGTTCTGGATCTGGGCGATCGTGCGCTTCGTGGCGGGGGCGGTCAGCGCGTGGACCTTCGTGTTCGCGTCGCAATGGGGGCTGCGCAGGCTGGCTGAGCTGGGTGCGAGCGAGTGGGGCGGCCTGATCTATACCGGCCCAGGCTTCGGGATTGTCGTTACCGGCATGTTGGTCAGCGTCGCGGGCGGGTATGGCGCCACGGTGGGCTGGCTTGGCTTCGGTATGGCGTCGGCGGTGCTGTCGGTTGTTGTTTGGCGGGTATTCACGAGGACCCACCCGCGAGCCCCCACGCGCACCGCCGCACGATTTACCGCAAGCCGCGGCACATTACCCCGCACCCGGGCGGATGAGCACGGCAACCGCCGTGCGGCAGCTCCCGAAAGCGTCGCCATCGCGAGGGCAAATCGCCACCTGCACCGCACCGACGCGATCTGGCTGGTGATCCTCTACGCCGTGCCGGGTTTCGGCTACATCATCACCGCGACCTTTCTGCCCGTGATCGCACGCGCGGCGCTGCCGGGTTCGGCCTGGCCGGACCTGTTCTGGCCGATGTTCGGCGTCGCGTTGATGGTCGGTGCGCTGGCTGGCGCGCGGCTGCCGGCGCACTGGGATAACCGGACGCTGCTTGCGGCCTGCTATCTGCTGCAGGCGGTGGGCATCGCGTCAGGCATCGTGTGGCCGACCGCGGGCGGGTTTGCGCTCGGCAGCGTATTGATCGGCCTGCCGTTCACCGCGATCACGCTGTTTGCGATGCGCGAGGCTCGCCGCCTGCATGGCGACGACGCGTCGGGGCTGATGGGGTATTCGACCGCAGCATACGGCCTTGGGCAGATCGCGGGGCCGCTCGTCGCCGCGCCGATTGCCGCGCATAGCGGTTCCTTTTCGCCCGCGCTGTGGCTGGCGGCGGCGGTGCTGGTCGCGGGCGCGGTCGGGCTGATTGGGGTCGCGCTCGTGCGGCGCCGGTAGACGGGCGCCTTCAACACATCACCCGGCGGCGCACTAAAATATCGGCTTCCCTACCCTTTGCGCACCGCTCTCGCCGCGTGCGCCCAAGCCATGCAACATTTTGCGTCGGACAACTACGCCGGCATTTGCCCCGAAGCGCTCGAAGCGCTGATCGCCGCGAATCACAGCGGCCACGCGCCGGCATACGGCGACGATTCCTGGACCCAACGCGTCTGTGACCGTCTGCGCGACCTGTTCCAGAGGGACTGCGAGGTGTTCTTCGTCTTCAACGGCCAACGACCACCAAAGACCGCTTGAAACAAACACCCGCCGCAACGCACCGATCCCCACCCCCGCCCCATGACCGACTACCGATTCTGCCCCCGCTGCGCGACGCCGCTTGTCGAGCGCGTCGACGCGGCTCACGAAGGCGGCCGCACCCGCCAGAGCTGCCCCGACACAACCTGCGGCTACGTGCATTGGAACAACCCGTTGCCGGTTGTCGCCGCGATTGTCGAATACGAAGGCAACATCCTGCTTGCCCGCAACGCCGCGTGGCAGGAAGGCATGTTCGCGCTGATCACCGGCTTCCTTGAAAACGGCGAGACGCCCGAAGCGGGCATCGC
>DASXXR010000163.1:0-8265 GCA_036502945.1 Paraburkholderia sp.
TACCCGGTGCCGGACGATCTGCGCAAGAGCACGAGCGTCGTCGCGGATTCGACCGCGGTCGCGCAAGCCGCCGACATCGTCGTGATCATGGTGCCCGACACGCCGGATGTCGCCAATGTGCTGTTCGCCGCTGACGGCGTCGCCGCCGGCCTCGCGAAGGGCAAGCTCGTGATCGACATGAGCTCGATCTCGCCGCTCGACACGCAGACCTTCGCGAAGCGGATCAACGAACTCGGCTGCGATTATCTGGACGCGCCTGTCTCCGGCGGCGAAATCGGCGCGCGCGATGCGACGCTGACGATCATGGTCGGCGGCCCGCAGAAAGCGTTCGACCACGCGAAGCCGCTCTTCGAGCTGATGGGCAAGAACATCTCGCTGATCGGCGACAACGGCGCGGGGCAGACCTGCAAGGTTGCGAACCAGATCATCGTCGCGCTGAACATCGAGGCGGTGGCCGAAGCGCTGCTGTTCGCCGCGCGCTCGGGCGCCGATCCAGAACGCGTGCGCCGCGCGCTGATGGGCGGCTTCGCGGCGTCGCGCATTCTCGAAGTGCACGGCGAACGGATGACGAAGCGTACGTTCAACCCGGGCTTCCGGATCGAGCTGCATCAGAAGGATTTGAACCTCGCGCTCGACGGCGCGCGCAAGCTCGGCATCGCGCTGCCGCACACCGCGAGCGCGCAGCAGTTGTTCAGCGTCTGCGCGGCAAACGGCGGCAAGGCGTGGGATCACTCGGCGATGGTGCGCGCGCTCGAGATCATGGCGAATTTCGAAGTCGCGCAAGCGCCGGGCAACGAAGCCAAGGCCGCTTGAGAGGTCGCATGAGCGGTGTTGTAACACCGGCTGCCGCGCCGGCTCAAAAGCCCGTGACGGCAGTCTGCTGGTGGGGTGTCTGGTTCGGCACGCAACGCGTGCCGAACCAGACGAATCGGGCCGCTCAGGGCTGAGAGCGGCAAGTGGGGTCCGCAGCGGCGCCCGGCAATGGCGGGGAAGCCTTGGTCGGTCAGACGTCGTCGCCGGGTGTCCGGCTGTCGGATTGCACATTGCTCGCGCACCACGCACCGCTCTCCGCGCACCGCCCGGGCGATGCGCGTCAGGCCGAGCACGGCACATACTGCCCCGGTTGAAAGATCCTCAGCAAATAGTCCTTCACCGACGGGTCGAAGTCCGGCCGCTCAATCGTGCCGGGCGCGCGCACAAGCGACGCGAACCTGAATTCGACCGGGAACGTCTGGTCTACGTAGCCCTGCAAGTCGTCGCGCGTCTGGAACGGCGTGAAGTCGACCACGCAGGATCCGGCGTGCCGGCTCGCGATGCGCGCCTTCAGATCGGAGATCGTATCCGGATTGCCATACGGCGCGGACTCGATCCCGAGGACCGTCTTCCCCTTCGGATAGTAGAGACTCGCGAAGCCGTCAACGGTCGGCGCGACGTCGGGCAGACGCAAGGTCACGATGACGTCGGCGTCCGTACCCTCGCTGTGGTAACGCGTCAATGCGTGAGGCGGCGAGACATACCCGGTGGTCCACGAGTCTTTCATCTGGAACGGCAGCAACAGGTCTTGCGCGACGAGGAGCGTGAACACACCGTAAACCGCGACCGGCAGAGCCGGGTAGCTTCGCGCCTTGGCACGCGTCATCAAGCCGATGCACGCAGCCGCAACGAACATCAGGCCGTAACTCACGGTTCGCGGCGAGTAAAGGTCGTATTGCGTCCGGGTGCGCAGATAGAACGCGAGCAGAAGAAAGCCGATGCCCGAGAAAAGAAGCAGACGGCACGCGCGGGCGTCGCTTTCGCCGGGAATCGCCTCGCTCGACTGCAACGACCATGACCAGTGTTTTCGGGCAAGCCATAAGAACAGCAACGCCGCAACACCGAACCAGACGATCTCCTTCCCTAGCTGGAGAATGAATTTCACCATCAGGAAGCCGAACGTTTCAGGTGCCGGAATGCGTGGGATTCCTGTGCCGAACCCCGTCATGTCGATGTTGAACTTCTGGTAGGCGACGAAGAAAAGTGCGGAGGCAACGAAGGCCGGCAATGCGGTGATGGCCGTCCGCCTGCCGTACGCGAGCCAGGCGCCGATAAAGATGACCGCGGCGAACGGCGCAAAGAAATAACGGGCCGAGCAGCCGATCACCAGAAACAGCGCCAATGCCAGCACGCTCCTGTACGGCGTTTCGCCTCGATGAATTCGGGTGATCGCATACGCGGCGCCGCAGAACGCAAACAGAAACAGATTCTCGGACCACGTGTATTGATACAGCCCCATCGACGGCGGGTTGATGATGACCAGCGCGGGCACCAGCGCGTTCCGGAAGGTCTTCATCAAGAACCAGAACCCCGCAAACGCCAGAATGAGATTCGTCGCCTTGCTGCTCACCAGCAGGCTGGCGATGTCGTTTGAAGGCGCCGTCAGTGCGATCGCAAGCGGGTAGCCGCACGGAAAGATCGCGAAATACGAGCCGTCGACGGTGCATCCGTTGCCGTCCCTGATCGATTGGGCGAGGTGCAGATAATTCCATGAATCGACGGTCAGGAAGCCGAACGCAGCGGCCGATAGCGCGCCTGCCGCAAGCACGATGAAGATCGCCAGAAAATAAACCGATCGCGCGGAACGCCAGCTTGTCGCTATCGACTGCTGCGACGGCGTGTACCTGACGTGAGGCGCACACTCCGTTGCGGCCGAAGGCGGGGGCATGATGTACAGTCCACGTAAAAAACCGCTCACCGACCGACAGAACTGAGCCGCTTGCATCTTGGTATGACCTCCAACGGCGTAGGAATCTCGGGCAACGCTTGAACAAGCCGTTGCGTGGTTGAATGCAGCAGCTGGAAGTGCAGCGCGCCCCGCCCTGCTAGATCGCGAGCACCATGCTGAGCGCGCAAAGCGCGATCACCGCTCCGCTCACCCGGTCCTTGAACGTGAACACGATCGGGTCGTCATGCATCTGGCCGCGAAACGCAAACATCCAGATGCGGCTGACCCAGTAAAGCGTCAGCGCGAACACGGCCCACAGCAGTTGCGGATGCCGGTACATCTGCGTGAGTTCGGGCGAATTCAGGTAAAGCGCCAGCACGAGCACCGCGAGGTACGCCGACGACGTGCCGAACGAGCGCAGGATCGACATGTCCTGCGTGATATAGCCGCGGCCCGCCGCTTCCATCTTGCCCAGACGCAGGATGCTCTCGAGTTCGACGTAGCGCTTCACCATCGCGAGGCTCAGGAAAATCGGCACGCAGAACAGGATGAGCCAGTACGACAGCACGATATGCGTGGCCGCGCCGCCCGCGATCACCCGCACCGTGTACAGGCACGCGAGCGCAAACACGTCGACGAGCGCGATGCTCTTCAGGCGGAACGAGTACGCGACGGTCGCCACCAGATAGGCGGCCAGCACCACGCCGAACTGCCACGGCAGCAGCGCGGCCAGTCCAGCACTTGCGACAAGGAGCGCGATCGTCATCACCATGCCGAACGACAGCGGCAGGTTGCCGGACGCAAACGGCCGGCTGCGCTTTCGTTCATGACGCCGATCCGCGTCGAGGTCGAGCATGTCGTTCAGCAGATACACCGACGATGCGCTAAGGCAGAACGACGCGAACGCGATGCAGGCTTCCAGCACCGCATGCGGATCGGTAAACCGGTGCGCGGTCAGGACCGGCACGAAGATCAGCACGTTCTTGACCCACTGGTGCACGCGCATGCCCTTCAGCAAGAGAGGCACAATGCGCCGCTTGCTTTCGAAGAAGATGATGGCCTCGTTGACCTTGCGGGCCGCCGCCGCGATATGCCGATCGCCGACAACGATCGCCTGCCGCGCTTTGCGCCATACCGGCACGTCGGCAAGCGCGTCGCCGCAGTAGTCGAAACCCTGGTCGCCGAACTGCTCGACGAGCATGTCGGCCTTGTTGCGGCCGAGCAGATTGTGCTCGGCGGTGCTCGCCAGCACGCCCTTGAAGAGGCCGAAGTGTTCCGCCACCTGGCTCGCAAAACGATGGTTCGACGCCGTGCACAGGTAAAGCGCCCGCCCGCCGGAGTGCTCGTCGCGCAGATAGTCGACGAACTGGTTGTTGTACGGCAACACCCCGACATCGATCGTGACGCGCTTCGCGATCTGTTCTTTCAGATGGGCCTTGCCGCGCAGCATCCAGGTCAGGCAAAGGAAGATCGCCCACGGGTTGTGCTTGAGCAGCACCAGGAATCCTTCGAGCAGGAAGTCGGTGCGTGTGAGCGTACCGTCCAGATCGACACACAACGGAATCGCCGTGTTCGTCATGTCATACCTCGTAGGCCAAACGTCTTTTTTTCAATGCATCACATGCGCCGCGAAGCGGCCGCATGCAGCCACACATCCGGAGCGGCAAACCCGCGCTGAGGTTTCACGTCTCGCACAATCCGCAGACGGAATCCGTCATCACCCGGTGCATGCTATCGACGCGCAGCGCGCGGCTCTGTGCGGCAACGCACCACGGTTCAAGCGAAGACGAAACGTTTGTCGAGGTGGTACTTGGCGACGTAGCCCAGCGTCAGCCCGATCGCACCGCCCGCAAGGCGGGCCGGTTCGGTATGGAAAATCGCGTCGGCGCCGAATTCGACGGCCCAGAAGATGGCGGTCGTGCCCAGTCCCATCACCACGTATAGCGTGAACGTCTGGATCCCGTGCGCGACGCTGCGATGCGGATAACGAAATATCCAGATCTTGTCGAGCACATATTTGACGACGAGTCCCACGCCGGTGCCGACGCATACCGACAGCGGCACCCCGAGCCACCCCTGATAGAGCCAGAACGCAAGCTTCTGGCTGACGAGGTTCGCGACGATCGAGAGCGCCGCGAAGATCGCGTACCACGCGACGAGCCGCGAGCGGCCTAGCGGCGCGGCAAGTGTCGGGCCGCTCATCGCGGTCGCGCCGTTGCGGCTCACAGCGACACCCGCTTGAAAACAAAGCGGGGCAGCGAGCGGATGATCAGCATGATGCCGCTCCAGAACCACGGCGTGTACAACGTATCCTTGCCGCGCTCGATCGCGCGCACGATATCGGCCGCAACCCGTTCCGGCGACGCCACCAGCGGCCCCGGCAGCGACAGGCCGGCCGTCATCGGCGTATCGACAAAGCCGGGTTTGATCGTCAGCACGCGAGCACCGGATTTGAAGAGCCGCGCGCGCAAGCCCTCACAGAAGGTCGCGACGGCCGCCTTCGCCGCGCCGTACACATAGTTCGACGGCCGCCCACGGTCGCCGGCCACCGAAGCGATCACAGCGATCGTGCCGCTTCCCTGACGCTCGAACACGCTCGCCAGCAAGGTCAGCAGCGCGATCGTCGAGATCGCGTTGGTCGACAGCTCGCGCAGGGCGGCGCCGACGTCGCGCTCGCATTGCGTCTGATCGGGCAGCGAGCCGTGCGCGATCAGCACGATGTCGATCTGCCCGAACTCACTGCGGTATGCGTCGAGCATCGCCGCATGCTGCAGATGGTCGTTCATATCGAGGACGTGCGTCGCGACCTTGCCCGCGCCGCGTACGCGCAGATCCTGCGCGACGGCTTCGAGCCGGATCTCGTGGCGGCCCGCCAGGAACAGGTTCGCGCCCTGCCCGGCCCAGCGCCGTGCACACGCGGTGGCGATGGCGGACGAGCCGCCGATGATCAAGACGTTTTTCATGGCTGTGTGGTCCGTTTCCAGAATCGCGACATCAAGGCCGGGTCGCGGTTTCGTTCAAGTTGCTGCCACGCCGGATACGCGGCGCGAAAGCACGCGCCGCTCATGTGGGCATCCTTCGCGGGATACTGCCGGCCGCCCGCTTCACTGACGATCGCGTCGAGCCGGGAAAACAGCGCTTCGTTGCGGCGCTCGTGCTGCGGAAAGTCCAGTGCGAGCGAGACGCCCGGCATCGGAAACGACATCAGCCCCGGCGACACTAGCGGCCCGCAGCGTTTAAGCACCGCGAGAAACGAGCCCGAGCCGCTCGCCGAAATCGCGGCGAGAATCGCCTGCAGCGCGTCGCGCGCGGCGGCTTCGGGAATCACGCACTGATGCTGCTGGAAGCCACGCCGCCCATAGATGCGGTTCCAGTGCAGGAGGCTGTCGAGCGGATACAGGAAACCGGTGAGATCGACGTTCGCGTGCGCGGTGCGGCGCAACTGGCGGTGGTAGTAGAGCGCGTTGAACGGCTTGAGCGTGTAGCGGTTGATCAACGAGAGCGGCGGCGCGAACGGCACGGTGCGCACACGCGGCGTATGCATCGACAGATCGCCGTCGGCCGCATGGTCGCCGCACAGGTAGATGCCGCGCCCGAGGGCCGCGCCGCGTGCGAGGCAGTCCACCCACGCGACGCCGTATTCGTGCTGCGGATCGAGTTCGTTCGATAGCGCGAGAAACGCGTCGAGGTTCGCAAAGCGGATGCGGGTAGTCGAGATGCGGCTCGATTGCACCGGCATCAACTGGATCTCCACCCACTCGATGACGCCGGTCAGCCCGAGGCCGCCGATCGTCGCGCGGAACAGTTCGTCGTTTTCGCCGGGCGCGCATTCCGCTGCCGGCCGGTCCGAGCGCAGCAGCGAGAAACGCCGCACGTGCCGCCCGAACGTGCCGCGCACGTGATGGTTCTTGCCATGAACGTCGTTTGCGACCGCGCCGGCGAGCGTCACGAACTGCGTGCCGGGCGTGACGGGCAGCATCCAGCCGCGCGGAATCGATTGGGCGAGCACTTCGCCGAGCGTCACGCCCGCCTCGGCCCGGATAACGCCGGTCGACCAGTCCGCGCCGATGAAGCGCGCGACGCCGCGCATATGCAGCACATGGTCGGTCGCCGCGAGGCAGCTGTCGCCGTAGCTGCGGCCGTTGCCGAATGCGAGCGTCGTGCCGAAGCGTTCGCGCGTGCGCGCGAGTTCCGCCTCGATGGCGTCGCGCCACGACAGCGGGTGACTCGATTGGGGCGCGTACGGATAGTGCCCCCACGACTGCAGCTTCGGCGCGCTCATTGGATCCCACACTGGTTCGGATGAGCGCGATCTTAGCGGCGAGGAATTTCCGTCACCGTGGGCTGCCTCACAGAGAGGGAACGAAGTCGGGTCTGCCGGGGCGCGGCGGCGGCAAGGTAATCGGGGCGGGAGACGAAATCACGATGGAGGCGCGCGCAGCCAGCGTGCGAAGACAGACGCCCGCCGCAGGATCGACCCGTGCAGGCGCCGGTAGCGGGTGGCGCGGCGAGCGGGTGTTCCGCGCTGGTGCAGCCGCCGCCGGCGCGTGATCAGAAAGTGTCGAATGCCCGCTGCAACGCGACAGGGCCGGTGCCGCCCGCCGCCAGCGCCAGCATCAACAGCACGCGGGCCTTGTACGGATTCAGCGAGTTTGCAGAGACGAAGCCGAGCGCATTGTCAGATGCGGCACCGTTGTGCATCACGTGCCCCGAGCCCACGCGCGCCGCCCGCACGACCGCCACGCCCTGCGAAACCGCATCCACCAGCCCCGCCTGGACCGACGCGTGAATCGAGCCGTTGCCGGTGCCGGCGACGACGATGCCGCGCACACCGGCATGCACGAGCGCATCGACCAGCACGCGTGTGGCGCCCGCATAACTCGCGACGATCTCGACAGCGGGCCATGTCGGCCCCATCACGAATCCGGTGTCGACCGTGTGCGGCCGCACGACGCGGCGCTGGAACTCGACCCGCCCATCCTGCACCCACCCGAGCGCCCCGACTTCCGGCGACTGGAACGCCTCGAGCGCGAATGTGCTCGTCTTCACGACATCGCGCGCACTATGAATGCGGTTGTTGAACGCGACCAGCACGCCCTGCCCGTGCGCCGCGCGGTTGGCCGCGACGCTCACCGCATTGAGCAGGTTCAGCGGCCCGTCGGCCGACAGCGCGCTCGACGGCCGCATCGCCGCCGTGAGCACGACGGGCTTCGTGCTCTTGACCGTCAGATGCAGCAGATACGCGGTTTCTTCGAGCGTGTCGGTACCGTGCGTGATGACGACGCCGTCGATGTCGTCGGTCGACAGCAGCGCGTTCACCCGTTGCACGAGCGTCGTCCACAGCGCGAGCGACATGTCCTTGCTGTCGATGCTGGCAACCTGCTCGGCGTGGATTTGCGCGACCGTCGACAGCGCCGGCACGGCCGCCAGCAACTGGTCGACGCCGACCACGCCGGCCTGATACCCCGCTGTGCTGGCTGCATCGACGGCGATGCCCGCGATCGTGCCGCCGGTCGCGAGCACCGCGATGCGCGGCAGCGCGCCGTGCGGCGCGGAAGAAGAGG
>DASXXR010000164.1:0-2060 GCA_036502945.1 Paraburkholderia sp.
GTCGAGTTACCCCGTTTACGTCCACATCGGTTCCACACGTGTTTCACGTTGAATTCGATTGGTTATCCACACAGCGGCGTGGATAACTTCACCGCCCGTTGCCTAGACAGCGGTGCCGTGTCGTAGCGCTCGCAGCAGGAAGCGGGCGGGATCGACGGCCTCGGCAAGGTCGCGTTCAATCGGCCACGGCTCCCCTTCGATCTGCGATGCGATCAGTTCGGCACCCAGCGCTGCCCACACGAGTCCACGTGAACCATACGCAAACGCGCCATAGAGACCCGCCGCGCGCGGCAAATCGCGTGGCCATGCGCCGCGCAGGCTCGCGGCATGGCGAACGGCGTCGGCTTCGTCGGCGAACGCGCCGATCATCGGCAGGCGGTCGCTCGCTACGCAGCGAAACGCGACGCGGCCGGCCAGCGCCTGCGGCGCGTCGGCTGCGCCGGTCAGCGAAGGCAGCATTCGTGCGACACGCTCGATGTTTTCGACGTGCGCTTCGACACGCAATGACGAGTCGGCGTGGTCGAGATCGTAGGTCGCGCCGGCGAGCGTGATGCCGTCGGCGAGCGGCACTGCGTAACCTTCGCCGATAACAGGAACCCGCAGTTGTCCGGCGACAGCGCCGGCCGGCAACAAGGTCAGCTGACCGCGTATGCTTTGAGTAGGCGCGTGATGCAAGCCGGCAATGCGCGCCGCTTCATGTGCACTCGCGACAATCACGACGGGCGCACGGGCAACCGGTTGTCCAGTGACGTCGAACACCGTCCATTGATTGCCGGAGCGTTCGACGCGCGCTGCTTCGATACCAAAACGGCGCTCGAGCTGCGCACCCGCGGCGGCACATTGCGCGGCGCACAACACCGTGGGCTCAAGCCATCCTCCGCGAGGGAAATAGCAGCCGCCGCGCGCGAGCGGCACATTCGCGATACTTTGCGCGTCGTCGCGCGATACGGGCACCACGTAGTCTGCCGGATAGCCAAACGATGCGAGCGTGTGCGCTAAAACCTGCGCTTCCGCTTCGCTTTCTGCGATCTGCAGCAAACCATCGAAGCTGTGTGTAAAGCGATGCGCTGCGTCGGCAAGCGTCGACCAGCGTTGCAGTGCGTAGAGAAAACCGGCACGCGAAATACGCGACGCGACGCTGTCATCGCGCGAGAGCATCGGATGGAAAACGCCTGCTGGATTGCCGGATGCTTCGCGAGCCACTTGCGGATGACGTTCCAGCGAAGTCACGCGCCACCCGCGCGCTGCAAGCCGTTCGATCATCGCGCAACCCGCAAGCCCCGCGCCGATCACAATCGCGTGCCTTTCGTCGACGGCCAGCGGCAGCGGCGGCTCATGGCGACGCACGCGCCAGCGCGGCGCAAAGCGGCCGACGAGCATTGTGCGTTTCCAGCCGAAGCCTTCGACCTTTTGATACTCGAATCCGGCTTGTTCGAGACCGCGTTTCACCTCGCCGGCGCTCGTGTAAGTGGCGAATGTTGCGTGTTCGCCTGCAAGACGTGCGAGTGATCTGAAAATGGCCGGCGTCCATAAATCCGGATTCTTCGCCGGCGAAAAACCATCGAGGTAAAACGCATCTGCGCGCAGCCACAGCGTTTGCAGCGTGTGGGTTGCATCGCCGAAGACGAGCGTCAGCGTGACCCGTCCGCCTTCGAATTCGAGCCGATGGATGCCAGGCAGCAGCATCGGCCACGCATCCGTGAGCGTTCGGGCCAACGCCGACATCGATGCGTCTGCAACGATCGTTTCATACACTGCGCGCAGATCCGCCTGCGAAAACGGATGCTTTTCCGTCGATACGAAATGCAGCCGTTCGCATCGCGCCGGGTCTGAACGCCACTGCGCCCATGTCGCCAGGAAATTGATGCCCATTCCGAAACCCGTCTCGACGACGGTGAATATTCGGCGCTTTTGCCATCTCCCCGGCAGGCCGTTGCCTTGCAAAAACACATGCTGCGCCTGCGCGAAAGCGCCAACGGCACTGTGATAAATGTCGTCGTAAAGCGGTGAGTAAGGTATGCCATCGTCGCGAAATGCGAGCGTAGCGGGGGGCAGCGATG
>DASXXR010000165.1:0-43174 GCA_036502945.1 Paraburkholderia sp.
GCCTGTCGATCGCCGATGCGGGCAGCGGCAACAGTCTCTTCTCGATGGTGCAGATGCTGGCGATCGGTTTGGGCGTGTCGATCGGCGGAGGGCTCGTGAATGTGTTCACCGGCGAATGGGGATCGGCGGCGTTGGGCTTCAAGCTCAGCTTCGTCTGCGTGGGGTTGATTACGCTTGTGTCCGCGCTGGTGTTTCGGCGTCTGGACAATGAACCCGGGCGCACGGTGTCCGTTGCGACGCAAGTCGTGCGACGCTAGGGTTTCAACGCGACGGCCGGCGGTGCAGGACACGTGCAGGCCTTGCCGATCGCGCGACATAGCGCGGCCCCAGCGCCGCTACGCGGCTAACGCCCACATCGATCCGCCGCCGATGCCGGCCGCATCGCGCCCAGATCGAACTCCGCTTCCTTCGGGCCTTGCTGGGTCAGCGTGACCCAATGCAGCCGCGTCGGCGACCGCACGAGGCCAATGCTGCCCACCTCGCCCCATTTGACCGGCGAAGGCTGCGCGCCGGCGAGTTCGATCGACGACGCACCAAGCCGCAAATGCAGCAGCCGCCCGTCTTGCGCCGGCGTGAACGCACGATCGCCGACCACGGTAATGCCAGACTCGCGCACCGTCGCAGGCATGCACGCGAGCGTCGCAGTGGTCGCGCCGTTTTCGTCGATCAACTGTGCGAAGCCCTTCCCGTCATCGCCCGTCGCCACGACGAGAAAGCGGTCGAGCGCCGGTACAAAGGCCGCGGCATAGGTGTAATAGCGCAAACGAGGCGCGATCACGCGCGCTTCGCTTAGCGTGCCGTCATCCGGATTGAAGACCGCCACCTTGAGCCGCGCGTAGGTCGCGCCGCTCACGTATTGCTGCCAGACGAGCAGCGCGCGCGTCGGCGAGCCTGCGATCATCGGCCACCATTCACGCACGCGCGGCGCGACGTCGACCGACTGCAGCAACGCGCCGTCCGCGTCATAGGTTTTCAGATACACGCCATTGCCGGTGCCGAGGTTGCCGACGCCGCCGCCATCGATCCAGTCGTCCGAATAGACCACGGCGAAGCGCGAGCCGACCGCCGCGGCGTGGCCCGAGTGGCCGCCTGACTTCACGTCGATCGGATAAGCCCGCACCGCGTCGAGATCCGGCGTATAGACGCCATAGCGCTGGCTCACTTCGTTCGGCGTATTCCAGCCGTCCTCGAACGTCACCATCACGCGGCCGCTATCGTTCTGTGCGATCGACACCGGCTCTTGCGCTTCGGGACGGCTAATGAAAATACGCGGCTTGTCGAGATTGGGCTGCTGCGGCGACCAGCGCGCAACGTACACATCGTGCGTCCAGTTGCGGTCGCGGCCCGGGCCGCGCGGCGGCAGACCCGAGCTGCTGAAAAACACGTACGTGTTGCCATGCGCGTCGCTCGCCGCGCCGATGCCGTGCATATAAGCGCGCGGATCGACGGCCGTCGCGCGCGACCGGCTCGCCTTGCCAGCCGCCGATGCAACAGAAGAAACGCACACACAGACGCCGAGCATGGCGGCAATCGCCATCAACGCAGTTCGCATGGTGCCCACTCACTCGACAGTAACGGACTTCGCCAGATTGCGAGGCTTGTCGACATCGGTGCCCCGCACACAAGCCGTATGATACGCACGACGCGCGAGATCATTCCGTCGTCGTTGCGATAGGCGACCAGGCAGCGTCCCGCGTCGGTGCAGATCAAGTCGCCATGCTTGCCGGGCGACCCCTTAAGCGAAGTCTGTGCCAATCTGGTTTCGATTTCTTCGACGAGCCGCAGTACCGTGGCGGGCCTTCCATCGTTTGCGATGGAGTCACCGAAATCGTGAATCTCGTTTCGGGCTTTGGTAACAATATTGACGATCATCAACTGCCGTTACTCATCGTACGGTACCGCGCCTTCAGATCGGCAAAGGCCTCGCTAGCCGGAATGACATCGCCCGCGTCAGCATCAGCCAGGCGCTCGGTAAGCACGGCGGTCAGCGCGGCTCGAGCGACAGCCTCCTTGAGAATCGACGCCGCTGCACTCGCCGCCACCCGGCAGCCGAGCACGATATGTTCGTCGGCGGTGTCTTCGATGAAATCGTGGCTAACGCCGCCGATGCTCGGCACAAACATCATGCAGGCCGGCAGATAACGCGCGATCAATTGCGCGTCGTGCGCGGCGCCGCTCGGCATGCGCAGCCACTGCCCGGGCGCGACGGCTTGCGCCGCGCTTGCGACGTGCTGCTGCAGCGCAGCGTCCATCGTCACCGGCTCCATCGGTTCGTCGGCGCTCGTCAACGCCACGTCCACCGAGCCCTGCGCGTTTGCTTCGCGCACCCGTTCCGCGAGCCTCGCTTCCATTGCCCGCAGACGAGCCGGATCGGCATCGCGGAACTGCAGGTACAGGTCAGCGCGGCCCGGCACGACGCTGAGCGAGCCCGGATCGAGATCGATGCGCCCGACCGTCCAGACCGTATCGGCATCGGCCAGTGCGCGGAACGCGTCGTTCATTCGCGCGATAAACGCGACGAGTGCCGCACCGGCATCGCGCCGGATCGACATCGGCGTAGTGCCGGCGTGATTGCGCTGACCGGTAAAGCGGACACGCAACTCGCGCAATCCGACAATCGTCGTCACGACGCCGATCGCTTTACCCATCGCTTCGAGGCGGCCGCCCTGCTCGATATGCGGCTCGAGATAGCCGATATGGCGATTCCTGTCGAGCCGCGCGCGCGGCCTTCCCGTCAGGCCGGCTGCTTCCAGCGCGTCTTGAAGCCGCTGGCCGTCACGGTTGCTCGCGCAACGAATCGATTCGTCGACGGGCTCTCCGACAAAGCTGCGACTGCCGAGGAATGCGGAAAACGTACCCTCTTCGTCGATCCACGACGCGACATCGACAGCGAGATGACGCGTTTCGTCGCACTCGGCGAGCGCGCGGGCAATCTCCAGCCCGTAGATCACGCCCAGTGCGCCGTCGAGCCAGCCGCCGGTGGGCTGCGTGTCGGTGTGAGAGCCGATCAGCAGCGCCGGGCCGCTGTTGCGCGAGCGGCCGAATACGGTGCCCACACCGTCGATGACCGCATCGAGCCCCGCGTCGGTCATGCGCGCGGCGAGCCAGCGGCGCGCTTCGATATCGACCGGCGAAAGCGCCAATCGCACGACACCGGGTCCCGTGGCGCCGAAGCTGCGCAGTCGCTTGAGATCCTTCAGCAGGCGGTCGGGATTGATTTCCAGCACGGTCTGTTTCCTTTCGTTGTGGGGCGGTGTCGCGAATGATGCAACCCGGTTCGAGCCTATGTTCGCATCAAAGTTGTGGCATTTCGCCAGGCGCGACCGGCCGGTTGAATCCGCAACCCATCACGGTCATTCACTGCATTTGACTATGAATAGCTGCTAGTGGGTAAGGTCCGGCCGATGGACTTGCGCCAACTGCCGGACGCAGCACTTACACGTTAGCGATCTTAATCACAATCTTACCGAATGGACCTCGCGACAAGTGTTCGAAGGCTTGCACGGCCTCATCGAAGCTATAAACGCGGTCGATGACGGGTTTGATCTTATGCAGATCGAGGAAAACATTCATGCGTTCGAATGAACTGCGTGGTGCGACCGCGATGCCCCGAATCGTCGTCTGGCGAAAAATCACGGGCATGAGGTTCAGGGCAGTGGTCTGCCCTGTGAGGAACCCGACTTGAGCGATGACGCCTTGCACCTTCGTTGCAGCAACGGACTGATTGATACCGTTGCCACCCGCGACATCGATCGTGATGTCCGCGCCGATGCCGTTCGTCAGTTCGAGCACCTTGTGCTCCCAATCTGGATGCGTCTTATAGTTGACGCCTTCGACGTTACTACCCCCGATCAGCGCCTTTACCTTGGACAGGTTTTCGTCCTTGCTCGACGTGACGATCACTCGCGCGCCGTGCGCTACGGCAATTTGGGCCGCGAAGATGGACACACCGCCCGTACCCTGCACCAAGACCGTCTGCCCCGGTTCGAGATGGCCGACGTCCATCAACGAATACCATGCCGTCAGCGCGGCGATCGGCAACGTCGATGCTTCTTCATCGCTCATCGACGCGGGTGCGGAAACCGCGCTCTCCTGGTGGATGATCATGTACTCCGCGAGGCCACCCGGAAGCGGCATGCCGAGGCAGTAATCCGGCTCGTCGGGACCGGGCGCGCCGTCGATCCATCTCGAGTAGAGCGTGGAGTTTACACGGTCGCCCGCCTTGAAGCGTGTGACGCCAGAGCCGACGGCCACGATCGTACCCGAGGCATCCGAGACGGGAATCAGGGACTTCGGAACGCGATGCGGTTCATAAATGCCATCGACGATTGCTTTGTCGCGGAAGTTTAACGACACCGCGCCAACCTTTACCAAAAGCTCACCTGGCTGCGGGACCGGAGTCATCACTTCGCCCGGCTGCAGGTTTTGCAGACCGAAATCCTTAAGAAGCCATGCTTTCACTTTGAAACCTCACCTTGTTTCGACGGCGGATGCCATCACGACGATCAGTGTAATTTCGTCCTCAGAGTTCAGTTAGGGGTTAACATTCCAGACATTCGATCGTGGAACTCCTGAATCAATGGCGGATGACCGTCTTGCCGGAATTCGTGAGTTTGTCGCCGCCGTCGACCTCGGCAGCTTGACTGGGGCGGCCGGGACGCTCGGAATTACCGGGTCTGCAGTCGGCAAAAGCATATCGCGGCTGGAAGCCCGTCTCGGTTTGCAACTGCTGCACCGAACGACGCGGCGCATCGACCGTACGACTGCGGGCGAGACTTTCCTGCTGACGTGCCGCCGGGTTCTCGAAGAACTTGATCAAACCGAAGCCTTTCTCTCTACCGGGCATGAACAGCCCATCCGGAGACTGCGCATCGATCTGCCGACGACTTTCGGTCGCCGCCACATCGTCCCCAAACTGCTTAGCTTGACAAAGCATGGCGCCCTACGTTTGCGTTGCGAGCCGCAGCCTGCGTGCAGGATTTTATCCGGCTAGCTTTTTAGCCTTTCGGCGGCGCGCCAGCATGTTCATCCCTTCGACGAACGCCGAAAACGCCATCGCCGAATAGATGTAACCCTTCGGCACGTGCGAGCCGAAGCCTTCCGCGATCAGCGTGACGCCGATCACCAGCAAGAAGCTCAGCGCAAGCATCACGATGGTCGGATTGTGGTCGATGAGGCGCGACAGCGGCCCTGATGCAAACAGCATCGCAGCGACGGCCGCGATCACGGCGATGAACATGATCGGCACGTGCTCGGTCATGCCGACCGCCGTGATGATGCTGTCGATCGAAAACACCAGATCGAGCACCAGGATCTGACCTATCGCGGACCACGGCGTGATGCCGTGTGAGTTAGCGCCGGTGTTCGCGGCCGTATCGTCGTGCGCGACGTGATGATGCATTTCCCGGGTCGACTTCCACACGAGAAACAGGCCGCCCGCGACCAGAATCAGATCCCGCCACGAAAAACCATGGCCAAACGCTTCAAAGACGGGTTCGGTCAGGCGCACGATCACCGCGATTGCGCCAAGCAACGCCAGCCGCAACACCAGTGCCAGCGCAATGCCGATTCGCCGGGTGCGCTCGCGCTGCGCTTCGGGCAGCTTGTTGCTCAGGATCGAAATGAAGATCAGGTTGTCGATGCCGAGCACCACTTCCATCACAACGAGCGTCGCAAGTGCCGCCCATGCGGCGGGGTCGGCGGCCAGCATTAGCAGGGAGTCCATAAGCGCGTAGTCCTCAGGTTGGTCGGAAGCCGATGTCGGTCAGCCGACGAAACCTGAATGGACAGGACTGCCGGTTCACCACACGCTAATTTAGCCGATGGGAACCGTGAACGGACAAATCCGCCAACCTGTGCTCTACAGCGTCTGCAATGCGAGGGCGATCGCTGCAATCAGCGAAACGATAAAGATCGAAGTGCCCACCGTGCGCCCGCGGTTCAGTTCGGTCCAAAGAATCACGCCGGTCAGGGACAGCAAAATGATGCTCCCGGCTATCGAATCGGCAAGCAGGGTCTTGCTTTGATCGAGTCTAGCGGCATATTTCTTTCTTTTTGTATGTCCGCCTGCCCAGCGGTGCGGTTTTTAACGCGCTCAACGCTGTCGCGCCGTTATTCGGGGGTGGGTTCAGCCTCCCGCGCGGACCAGCTGATGCTCGACACGCCTTTCTCCATACTGATGCGGCTTGCCATCCGTTCCAGCTTTGCCTGATCTTTCGGATGCATTCGGACGGTCGCCGCGACTTCGATGCGCGAGGGATCGCCTTGATAGTCCTGGCTCGTCAGGCTCTGGAACGACAACGGTTGTGAATACATCGAATTCGACAGCAGCGTCCGGATATGGACCTCGTCCTGTTCGCGGCAAACCACGGTGAGCACATATTCGCGTACCAGATCGGCGCTCGACACCGGCGTCGCATTGATGGTGCGGCTCACCTCGCGCAGCAGCGTGTTGGTCACCAGCACGACGATAGTGCCCGCAATCGCGGGGCCGAAATGGCCGCTGCCGCAGAGCACACCGACGGCGGCCGAGCACCAGAGCGTTGCCGCGGTTTTGATGCCCTGTATCGATCCCTTGTCGCGCATGATGACGCCGCCGCCCAGAAAGCCGACGCCGGACACCACATACGCCGCGATCTGCGTGACGCCGGCCGCGCCGTTGCCGGTTAGCACGCCGAGCGTGACGAACAGACATGCGCCACTCGCGACCAGCGTAATGGTGCGCAGCCCGGCCGTGCGCTGGCGCATCTGCCGCTCGAGGCCGATGGCGACACCACAAGCGAACGCGGCGAGCAGCCGCCAGACGAAGTCGGCAGTCATGTTTGAAGTGGGTAGGGAACGTGGCGCTACTGAAGTTCAGGCGAACGATATCCTGAAGTGAGTGTTTTGCGCCAGCCCGAATGCGCTGCGCCGCTCACGCGGGCTGAACGGTTGCGATGAGCGCGTGCGCAGCAACCCAACCGGCGTGAGCCGGACAGAATCAGCGAGGCTGCTTGATAAATGCTGCAAACGCCGCCGCATGGTCCGGATGCCAGCGCGACAACGCCGGCCGGTTCTCGACGAGATCGCCGGCGGCCCACAGAATGCGCCGTTCGTCCAATGAGCGCGAGACGTCGTTGTCGGGGCAAAGAATGTAGAAATCGCCGGCGTCGAGCCGCTCCATCATGAAGTCGACGGTCTGCTCCGGCGTCCATGCGCCCGCGGGTTTTTCAGCGCGGCCGTGCTGCGTCAGTTCGGTGAAGACGAAGCCCGGGATCAGCAGGTGCGCGCTGATCCCGCAGTTCGCGGTGTTGCGCAGTTCATGTTGCAGCGCCTCGGTAAAGGCCTTGAGCCCGGCCTTCGCGACGTTGTACGCGGGGTCGCCCGGCGGCGTCGTGATGCCTTGCTTCGAACCGGTATTGATGACGAGCCCCGGCCGGCCGCGTTCGATCATCCCGGGCACGAAGGTCTGCGTACCGTGAATGACACCCCATAAATTGACGCCCAGCACACGCTGCCAGTTTTCCTGCGGGCCGAAGATGCCGCTGCCGGGCTGAATGCCCGCATTGTTCATCAGCACGTCGGTGCCGCCGAAGCGTTCCTGAACCGTTGCCTGCAAGCGGCGCAGATCGTCGACGCGGCTCACGTCCGTCTCGAGCGCGAAGACATCCTGCTTGCCGTTTGCGGCGAGTGCAGCCACCGCATCGGTTGCGCGTGCGAGACGATCGGCGCCGAGGTCGGCGATGCAGATACGCAGCCCGAGTTGTGCAAAGCGTTTGGCTGCGGCGAGGCCGATGCCGGCGGCGCCACCTGTAATGACGGCGACGGCGCCTGGCGTAAGGGCGGAATGAGTCATCGGAATCCTTGTGGGCGTCGGGATCGCGGCGCCCGTGCCGCGATCCCGGTTCATGTGAACGATGCGGTCAACGATGCTAGCACGAAGCCCTTTCACCAGTGAGCGGGCCGGACACGGGCACGCGTGCGCTGATGGATGACGCGGATGACGCTATTCGCCATGCCACGCCATGGGAACGGCGCCGCCTCCGTCAAGCAGCGGACTGTTTGCTCTCCAGCAGCTTCACGAGCGTATGCAGCACGCGGTTGACCGGCGTGGCGACGCCGAGCGCTTCGCCGCGGCGCACGATCAACCCGTTCAGATAATCGATCTCGCTGCGCTTGCCGCGCGCAACGTCTTGCGCCGTCGACGAATATTGCCCGGGCATCGTTTCGGCAATCCGCCGCACGGCGAGATCGATATCGTCGGACAAGACAACGCCATCGGCGTGCGCCACCGCGACGCATTCGGCGACGACGTCGCGTATCACCGCGGGCACGCCGGCGCCTTGCACCAGCTTGCCGTAGGGCAGCTGGACGAGCGCCGAAAGCGCGTTATACGAGCAATTGAGGATCAGCTTGACCCACAACGCGCCGCGCACATTGTCTGAAATCTCGGTCGGCACGCCCGCTGCAATCAGTGCGCGCGCGAGCGCTTCGCTCGCGCTCGAAGGCTCGATAACCAGTTCGCCGCGGCCGTGATGTCTGACGTGACCGGGCCCGGCCATCCCGGTCGCCACATAGACCACCGCCGCTGCCACCTCCTGCGATACTTGCGTACGCAACCGGTCGGCGTTGTCGACGCCGTTCTGCAACGTGACGATCAACGCATCCGGCGCGAGATGGGCGCGCAGTTCGACGGCGGCGCTTTCGGTGTCGGTGGATTTCACGCAGAAGAGCACCAGCTGCGCGCCCTGCGCCGCGCTCGCAGACGTGCTCGCCGACAGGCGCACATGCTCGTCGAAGCCTTGCGTTTCGAGCCGCAAGCCGGCCCGCCTGATTGCGTCGACGTGCTGCGCACGGCCGATCAACACGACATCATGCCCTGCGCGCGCCAGCATGCCGCCGTAATAGCAGCCCACGGCGCCTGCGCCCATTACGGCGACTTTCATTGGCAGCTCCTCGAAAACACGAACGGTATTTGACGGCGCTGGTGGCGCTTCCCGAACCGCGCCGCCTGCATCTGCAAAACGGTAGCACGACGGGTGGCCACGCGCAGCACGCCAACGTCACACCGTCTTCAGCATCCCGCCGTCGATGAAGCAAGTCGACCCGACGCTATCGCTCGCGCCCGTCAGGACCGCGACTTTTTTCGACTTTACACCCGCCCCTGCGAAGCACGGCTAGCTAGCCGGTCTTGAGCGGCTGCGCTGCCGGCTCGCCGGCGCGTGCGCCCAGCCGTTCGTATTCGGAGATCAGTTGTGCGCCGAACAGCAGCAGCGTGGCCAGCGCTTCGAGACTGAACAGCACGACGATCGCAGTGGCAAGCGAGCCATACACGACGCTGACCTGCGACAGCGTCGCGAAGTACCAGACCAGCACGCGCCGGGTAATCTCCCACAGCAGCGCGGCGGTCACCGCGCCCATCAGCGCATGCCGCAGCGCGGGACGTCCGACCGGAATCACCAGATAGATCGACGTCAATACGAAGATCTCACCCGCGAGCCCGAGCAGATACAGCACCGCGCGCGCCGCGCCGGTCAGCGAAACCGCGTGCCCGAACAGCACGATGTGGTCCGTCGAAACGGCTTGCAGACTGCTCGTCACCAGCGTGACGAGCAGCACGCCGATGCCGAGCGACAAGCTGAAGCAGTAGGGGACGATCGCCGAAACCAGAAAATGCCGCCGCCGGATCGCGACCCGATGCACAAAGATGATCGACAGCGCGTTCTCCAGTATGGTGAACGCGAGCGAGCTGAAGAAGATCATCGTGAGCAGCAGCAGCCAGCCGACCACCGCGCGTTGCGCAAGAAAATTCGCGAGCTCGTGCACGAGCGCCTTCGACTGTCCCGGTATCAGCCATTCGAGCAAACGCCCCAACGTGTTGAGCAACAGCTGCTGGCCGACAAAATGGGAGAACGCAATCGCGACGAGAATCAGCAGCGGCACGATCGAAAGCAGCGCGTAGTACGCCACCGCGCCGGCAAGCAGCATCCCCTGGTTTGCGCGAAACGCCTTCAACGCCTGCAGCAGGAAACGCGCGGGATGGGCGGTGACGAAGTGCAGCGCGGGGTTATGCATCGTCCTCATGACGCCTCCGCGCGCCTGGCTGCCCCGCGGCTCGAAACAGGCGGCGGGCCGGCATCACGCTAGCGCCCGGCGAGGCGCCGCACGGTCTTCGCAATCCACGCCGCGAGGCCGTTGCGCACGACGACGGACGCCATTCGCCTCGGCCCGAGAATCAGCGCGCCGACGAGTATCGCGGCGAGCAGCGTGACATGCGGCGCCGTCGCGACAAGGGCGGGCAGATTGGCCGGCGCAAACGCCGGTTTGCGATGCGCGTCGGCAAGCCGCGCCGCGGCGCGGGTGGCCAGCAGATCCGCGCGCGAAGCCGACATGCGCGCCAGCAACAGCGCGCGCGACGCGTCGTTCGGCGGTGATCGCGAAGTCATTTGAGGGCCTCCTTCACGGTGTCCAGATCGCTGCGAATTTCATGCTGAAGCTCATGAAACGACCATACGGGCCGCTGCATGTTGAACACCAGCGCCGCCGCGGCCGACAAAACCAGCCAGCCGCCCGCGACGGCCCATACGACATGAATGAAATACGGCGTCGCCCAGAAACTCGCGATGATCGCGATGCAAACGAACGACAGCATGAAAAGCCCGGTCACCGCCAGCGCCACCAGCGCGATGACTTCGCGCACGAGCCGCACCCTGGTTTGCGCCAGTTCGATCGAGAGCAGCTCGCCGTAGTCGGCAATGCGCTCGACGCAGAAGCGGCTGACATTGCCCCATTGGGTCACTTTCGAATGGATCGACATGGCGAATGCTCCGTGGATGGCCTCGCGGCGGCCGGCGGGCCGGGACAGCCCTTGCCCCAGGCTTTTAGCGGCGGCCGTCGGCACCGCTGCCGCGGTTCGACGTCCACAGCGCGCCGAGCACGAAGCCGACCGCCGCGGTCACGGCGAGCGTCGTGAGCGGGCTCTCGGCCACCGAGTCGCGCGCAACCGATGCAGCATCGGCATACAACTGCTGCGCCTTGCCGCAGAGCTCCTTGGCTTTGCCCGACAGCTGCGTGCTCACGTCCCCCGTCACGCTGCCTATCGCATCCTGAACCCCGCCGATGGCCTCGCGAACCGCTCCTTCCGTCTTGGTCGTTTCCATGTGCGCTGCTCCTGAGAGTTGCCGATCGAGGCGAGCGGCGAACCGCTGCCGCGCGATAAACGGTGCTCGCCCCGGCCCGCGGGCCGGGTTCAACGGCACCGGTATGACTAACAGGCGCAAAAACCGCGCCATTGCTGCGCTTATTTGCACTCCCGCCTCGGGACGTGCATCCGTTACGGCTGTTTGTGTCGCCCGGTGCGCGCATCGCGCCAAAGAACGCTTCGATCTGGAGGAGTTTGTAAGGCTTACGCGTCCCGCATGAACAATCTCGCACCTGGCTGGACGGACCGCGCGCAGCGCGAAGGCCCTGCGGCAGCGGGCGTGCGAAGCGGACACAATCCGTTTGTCCGAAAAGCCGCGTATCCGTAAAACTGCGATGCTACGCGTTTAGAATCTAGAGGCGTCCGCTCCTGACGCGCGAATCCTTCCCGAACACCCTCCTTCTGAAGGTAATCGATATGTCCAGCACCGCAACGAAACACCGCAAGGCTCCGCTGCTCACACCGTCCGGCCTCTCCAAGGAAGCCACGATGAACGTCTCAGGCGCATTGAACCTGTTGCTCGCCGACACGTTCGCGCTGTATCTGAAGACCAAGAATTTTCACTGGCATATGTCTGGACCGCATTTCCGCGACTATCACCTGATGCTCGACGAGCAGGGTGAGCAGATCTTCGCGATGACGGACGACATCGCCGAGCGTGTACGCAAGGTGGGCGGCACGACGCTGCGCTCGATCGGCCATATCGCCAAGCTGCAGCGGGTCGCCGACAACGACGCCGACTACGTGACGCCGGCGGACATGCTGTCGGAACTGCGCGACGACAATCTGGATTTTGCCGCGCGGATGCGCGAAGCCCATGCGACCTGCGATGACATGGGCGATGTCGCGAGTGCAAGCCTGCTCGAGAACTGGATCGACGAAGCGGAACGCCGCGCGTGGTTCCTGTTCGAGGCGACGCGCGAGCACTGAACCGCGCACGTCACGCCGACGAACGCCGGGGCGGTGCCCGGCCGCTGCGCGCGGCCGGGCACCGCCCCGTTTGCGTTTTACTTGCCGTCTGTCGAGGCCGCCACCAGCGCCGGCGCCGCGCTGGCCTGCGCGAGCGCGTCGTCGGACCAGCCGCCGCCCAGCGCATGAATCAGCTGAACGTTCGCACCAAGCTGGCGCGTCTGGATGTCGATCGACGCACGCTCGGCGTCGAGCGCGGCGGTTTGCGCCGTCACCACGTCGAGATAGCCGATCGCGCCTTGCCGGTATTGCGTCAGCGCGAGCGACAGCGCGCGTTCGGCGGCGGTCGCCGCATCGCGCTGCTGCTGCAGCGCCGTGCCGAGGTCCGAGAGCAGCGACAGATTGTCTTCGACCTGCTGGAACGCCGACAGCACGACGCCGCGATAGCGCGCGCCAGCTTCGTCGGTCGCGGCCTTCGCCGCCTCGAGCTGGCCGCGGCGCAAGCCGCCGTCGAAGATGTACTGGGCGAGTTGCGGCCCGATGGCCCAGAAGAAGTTCGGCGCGCTGAAGAAGTTCATGTACGCCGAGCTTTGCAAACCACCCTGCGCGCTTAGCGTGAGCGACGGATAGTACGCCGCGCGCGCGACACCGATCTTCGCGTTCGCTTCGGCGACGCGCCGCTCGGCCGCGGCGATATCGGGCCGCCGCTGCAGCAGCGTCGACGGCACGCCGAGCGGAATCGCCGGCAACGGAATTGTCGCGGTCTCTTCGGGCAGCGTGAATTCGGACGCGGACGCGCCCACCAGCACCGCGATCGCATGCTCGAACAGCGCGCGCTGCGCGAGGTTCTGCGACAGTTGCGATTGCGCGGACGACAACTGCGTCTGCGCACGCGACACATCGAGACCCGCGACGATGCCGCCGCTATGCAGCGTTTGCGTCAATTGCAGCGCCTTGCTGAACGCGACCACCGTCTGCCGCAACAGTTGGGTCTGCTGATCGAGTCCGCGCAGCTGAACGTAGCTGTTCGCCAGCTGGATCTGCAGGTTCAGCTGCACCGATGCCAGATCCGCATCCGAAGCCTGCGCTTCGTACTTGCTGGCCTTCACCGAATCGCGTACGCGACCCCACAGATCGAGGTCATAGTCGATCTCGCCGCCGAGCGTGATCGAGTTGTAGTCGTTGTTTCCGCCGCTGCGCAGCGGCCGCGTCGCCGACTGCCGTTCGCGCAGCGGCGCGGCGACCGCCGAGACGTGCGGGAAGAGCCCCGAACTGACCTCCACGACGAACGCCGTGGCCTGCAGATAGTGCGCGTACGCCGCGCGCAGATCGGTATTGTTCGCGAGCAGCCGCTGCTGCAGATCGTCGAGTTGCGGATCGCCGTACATCGTCCACCAGCCGTCGCGGCTCAACTGGTCGGCGGGCTTCGCGCTGACCCACGGCCCGGTGGTGCGGTATTGCGCGGCGATCGGCGACGGCGGCACCTTGTAGTCCGGCGCGAGCGAGCAGCCGGCGAGCAGCGCCGCACCGGCCAGCATCGAGCCGGACATCAGGCGCGCACGAACCACGCGCGGTGCAACCTTAGCCATGTGCTGCCGCCTTCTTGTCGCTAGTGGCGATTTCGACGGTATCGCCGTCAGCGAGACCGTCAGGCGGCGTATCGATCACGCGATCGCCGGGCGCGAGGCCCGAGCCGATTTCAACCGTATCGCCGAGGTCGCGCGCAATCGTCACCTTCTTGAACACGACGTGGTCGCCTGCGCCGAGCGTCGCAAGGCGCAACCCGTGGCTGTCGAACACGAGCGCGCTGGCCGGCACGCGCAGCGCGTGCGGCTGGACCGGCAGCTTGAACTGCAGGCTCGCGAACCCGCCCGGCAGCAACTTGCCGTCGCTGTTATCCACCAGCAACTGCACGAGCGTCGAGCCGGTCGTCGCATTGACCGAGTCGGCCGACGCCACCACGCGCGCCGCGAACTGCTGGTCCGGATACGCGGGCACGGTGAGCATCGCGGTGGTGCCGTTGTGGACGATCGGCGCGTAGTTCTGCGGCACCTGCACGTAGACCCGCAGCTGCTTTACATCGGACACCTGAAACAGTTCCTGGCCCACGCCGCCGCTGCCCGCATTGATCAGCGCGCCGATGTCGGTGTCACGCGCGGTAACGACGCCGTCGAACGGCGCGACGATCCGCGCAAAACCCTTGGTCGCGATCAGCCGGTCCAGATTCGCCTGCGCCGCGTCGACAAGCGCTTTCTTCGCCGCGTAGTCGCCGTTGCGCGTGTCGACGTCCTGCTGCGCGACCGCGTCGGTGCCGAGCATCGCCTGCCAGCGTTTCGCCGTCGTCTCCGCCAGCGCCGAGTTCGCGCGCGCGGTGGCGAGATCCGCTTTCGCCTGCACGAGCTGCTGGTCGATTTCGGGCGTTTCGATCACGGCAAGCAGTTCACCCGCCTTCACGCGGCCGCCGATATCGACATTCCACGACTTCAGATAGCCGCTCACGCGCGCGAAGATCGGCGCGCGCGAATAGGCCTGCAGTTGCGACGGCAGTGTGAGCGTCGGGCCGGTCGCCGAGGCGACCGGCTGGATCACGCTGACGGTCGGCACCGCTTGCGCGTCGGTCCACGTTCTCAGCTTGCGCGAATCGGCCGCGCGCACGGCGAGGCCGGACACGACCACCACCACGACCACCACGACGCCGACGATGCCCGCCGTGACGAGCCGCCGGCGCGGCGGCGCCGCCGCATATTCAGGTTCGAAACCAGGTTCAATAGATTCAGACGACATGAGCAGGACCTCCCGAGGCGGATGCCGGGCTTTTCGCGCGCCCGTCGCGCGCATGAATGATGCAGAAAACGATCGGAACAAAGAAGAGCGAAGCCGTCGTTGCGAAGATGAGGCCGCCGATCACCGCACGGCCGAGCGGCGCGTTCTGTTCGCCGCCTTCGCCGAGCGCGAGCGCCATCGGCGCCATGCCGATGATCATCGACAGCGCGGTCATCAGCACCGGGCGAAAGCGCGTGAAGCCCGCTTCGATCGCGGCCTTCATCGCGTCGCCATGCTCGGCGAAACGCTCGCGGCAGAAGCTCACGACCAGAATCGAGTTCGCGGTCGCAACGCCCATGCACATGATCGCGCCCGTCAGCGCGGGCACCGACAGCGTGGTGTGCGTCGCGAACAGCATCCAGACGATGCCGGCCAGCGCGGCCGGCAACGCCGACACGATCACGAACGGATCGGCCCACGACTGGAAGTTCACGACGATCAGCAGATAGATCAGCACGACCGCGCCGAGCAGGCCGAACAGCATGCCGGCAAACGCGCTGTTCATCGTCTGCACCTGGCCGAGCAGCGCGACGTTCGAGCCCTTCGGTAGCGACTTCGCATGGCTCGCGACGATCTTTTGAATGTCGGCTGCAACCGCGCCGAGATCGCGGTCCTGCGTGGTCGCGAAGATCTCGACCATCGGCACGATGTTGTACTGGCTCACGATCGAGCTCGTGTTCGTGCGGTTGAACGTCGCGAGACCGCCGAGCACTTGCGCGTTGAGCGGCGTGCCCGCGGTGATCGGCAGGTTCTGCAGCGACGACAGCGAATCGAGGCTGTATTGCGGCGTCTGCATCACGATCGGATACGACACGCCGTTCGCGTTGTTCAGCCAGAACGTCGGCGCAACCTGGCTCGAACCCGCGAGGTTGACGACCATGCTGTTGGTCACATCGCGCTCGGTAATGCCGAGCAGCTGCGCGCGCGTGCGGTCGACATTCACGTTGAACGTCGGGCTCTGCTGCGATTGCGCGATGCGTGCGTCGACGACGCCCGGCACGCGGCGGATATCGCGCAGCAACAGATTCGTGTAAGCGAAGTTGCCTGCGATATTGTTGCCGCGCACCTGCAGATCGATCGGCGCCGGCGAGCCGAAGTTCAGGATCTGGCCGATGATGTCCGCGGGCGGGAACGAGAACGTCACGCCCGGAAAGTCGCGCGGCAGTTCTTCGCGCATCTGGCGCACGTATTCGGCAGTCGGTCCGTGGCCCTCCTTCAGTTCGATCTGGATGTCGCCATCCTGCGAACCGATCGTGCCGGTGTTGTTATACGCGGTGTTGATGCCGCTGACCGGCAGGCCGATGTTGTCGACCACCGTGCCGAGCTCGGCGGGCGGAATGATGTGACGCACGACGCTTTCGACGTTGGCAAACGTCTCCGACGTTTTCTCGACCCGTTCGCCGATCGGCGCGCGCACGTGCATCAGGATCTGTCCTGCGTCGACGGCCGGAAAGAAGTTGCGGCCGAGAAACGGCACCAGCGCAAAAGACAATACGACAAAGCCGAGAAAGCCGATCACGAACGGCCGCCGATGCCCGAGCGCCAGTATCAGCAGCCCGCGATAACTCGCGCGCACTTTTTCGAAGCGCGCTTCAAAGCCCTTCTGAAAACGTCCGAGCGGGCCGGGCCGGCGCTGTTCCCCTTCATGCGCGGCCGTGTGCGGCTTCAGCAGGTAGTTGGCCATCGTCGGCACGAGCGTACGCGACAGGATGAACGACGACACCATCGCGAAGATCACCGCCTCGGCCATCGGCACGAACAGGAAGCGGGCCACGCCGTTCAGGAAGAACATCGGCACGAACACGATACAGATACACAGCATCGACACGAAGGCCGGCGTGACGATCTGCGCGGCGCCGTCGAGAATCGCGGTTTCGACGGGCTTGCCGTGTTCCAGGTGCCAGTTGATGTTTTCGATCGTCACCGTTGCATCGTCGACCAGAATCCCGACCGCGAGCGCAAGCCCGCCGAGCGTCATGATGTTCAGCGTTTCGCCGAGCGCCGACAGCGCGATGATCGAGCCGAGAATGGCGAGCGGAATCGACGTCGCGATGATGACCGTCGAGCGCCAGCTGCCGAGGAACAGCAGAATCATCAGGCTCGTCAGCAACGCGGCGATCACCGCTTCGCGCGCCACGCCGCTGATCGCCGCGCGCACGAACAGCGACTGGTCGCCGATCGGATCGATCTGCAGGTTATCCGGCAGCGCGGCGCGCGCATCGGCGACGTGCTGTTTGATGCCCGAGATGATCGCGAGCGTCGACACGGAGCCGTTTTTCAGCACCGACATCAGCACCGAACGGTGGCCGTTCACGTGAACGATGTTGGTTTGCGGCGGATTGCCGTCGCGCACGTTCGCAACGTCGCGGATGTAAACCGTCGTGCCGTTCACCGCCTTGACCGGCAGGTCGCCCAGTTCGCGAATCGCCGAAGGCGCGTTGTTCAGCTGCAGCGTGTATTCGTGGTCGCCCATCTTCGCGGTGCCGACCGGCGTGATCAGGTTCTGCGTCGCGAGCGCGTTGGCCACGTCCTGCGCGGACAGCCCGCGCGCCTGCAGCTTCGCCGGATCGACGTCGATCTGCACCTGGCGCGTCTTGCCGACGAACGGATACGGAATCGCCGCGCCCGCCACCGTCACCAGTTGCGGACGTAACTGGTTCATGCCCAGGTCGCCGAGATTCTGTTCAGTGAGGCCCTTGCCCGACAGCGCAAGCTGGATGATCGGCACCGTCGACGCGTTGTAGTTCAGGATCAGCGGCGGCGTCGTGGCCGGCGGCAACTGTTTCAGCTGCGTCTGCGCGACCGCGGTCACCTGCGCATTCGCAGTGGCGATATTGACGCCAGGCTGAAAGAAGATCTTGATGATCCCGAAACCGGCCACTGATTCCGCTTCGATGTGTTCGACGTCGTTGACGGTCGTCGTGATCGTGCGTTCAAAGGGCGAGTTAATGCGCCCCGCCATCTGATCCGGCGGCAGACCCGTGTACTGCCACACGACGCTGATCACCGGGATGCGGATGTCGGGAAAGATGTCGGTTGGCGTTTTCATCGCGGACAGCGGCCCGATGATGAAAATGGCGATCGCCAGCACGACAAAGGTGTATGGCCGTCGAAGGGCAATACGTACCAGGCCGAGCATGAGTATTCCTGGGTAGGACAGTTACAGGGAAAGCGCGTCGCGTCGGCCGGCGCCGAAAAAGATGCCGCCGCACCGCACGTATAGAGCGCGGCAGCACGGGACAGGTTGATTTCGGCAACGCGGCGGCAGCGCACGCGGCAATAACAGGCTGGTCCGGCCTGCGCTTCACTTCTTCGAAAACGGTTCCGGGAGGCCGAGCCGTTTCCGGTTCGGCTATCGGGTCAGTACGGTTGGCGATTCAATGCTTTCCTTCTCCTTACTGCGAGATCAGGCGCTTCGACACTGAGCCGCTGCACCACTCCTGAACGGATCGTGCAGAACGAACAAAGCCGGAATGTACACAAAGGACGCCAGTCTTGCAGGGCGTCGCTCAGCTTCGGCCGCCCGAACGCGGCACCGATCGATGCTACTGCAACCAAATTCCCAGCGCTGGCAAACCCGCCGGAACCCGCGCTTGTTCAGGCAGAACAGCGGCTTGCGGCAGCCACACGGGCGTTGCCCGCGCGACGCGAAGCACGCTTCCCGACAAGAATGTTTTTTATTACCGTTTATTTTTTCGCCGCCGCAGAGGCGCCCCCGAACGCCGCGTTCCGCCTGCACACGCCTTCGTATGCGACATGTGAGCCGGGTGAAATTTATATGAATCGAAAGGCTTTAGAAAAGTAAGCGTCTCCAAATCTTAATAAGGCGGTGTTTCAATTCGCGCTGTTTCAAAGTGGTTCGCAGGCCTGCAGCCGCAGCTAGGTAGCAAAAAAAAATCCCAGCCCACTCCACGCGCAATGGCAGTGCTGGAACAGCGACGTCGAATATTGGAGCCCCCCATTTATGTTTCGCAAAGCGATCCTACCCACTGCGCTAGCAGCCGCGCTGCTGGCACTTGCCGCATGCGGCAGCAACGACCACAACAACACGTCGTCGACGCCGCCGGCCGCCCCGACTCTATCCGCGCAAGACGCCGCCGCGACCGCGACGCCGATCAAGCACCTCGTCGTGATCTTCGGTGAGAACATTTCGTTCGACCACTACTTCGCGACGTACCCGAACGCGATGCCTGCGAAGCCGGGCGAGCCGTCGTTCACGGCCGCTGCGAATACGCAGAAAGATATCAACACGCTCAGCGCGGCAGGTTTTCTCACCACCGCGAACCCGAACGGTAGCGCCAGTTCGCCGAACACCATGGCCGGCGCGACAGTCAACGGCGTCGTAGTCACGTCGCCGACGCTCGGCGGCGGGATCACGGCTGCAACGTCGATCCCATTCCGCCTCGACCGCACGCAAGCCAACACGAAGAGCCAGAACCACAGCTACGGTCCGGAGCAGCTCGCCGACGACAACGGCAAGATGGACGCGTTCCCGCTGTTCACGTCGGCAACCAGCGCCGTCCCCAACAGCACGGGACCGTTCAGCACGGCCGCTCAGGTGCTCGGCTACTTCGACGGCAACACCGTCACCGCTGAATGGAACTACGCGCAGAACTTCGCGATGAGCGACAACGCGTGGACCGACACGTTCGGCCCGTCGACGCCGGGTGCGATCGAAGTGATCTCGGGTCAGAACCACGGTGTCCTGCTGACCGCCAGTGTGAACGCCGCTGCAACCGGTCTGGGCACCGGCAATGCGATTCCCGACGGCCAGGGCGGTACCGGCATGACGATGATCGGCGACCTCGACCCGACGACCGACGTCTGTTCGATCGCCGCGGAACAGGCCGCCACGAATCCCCAGAAGGGCCCGACGGGCATGATGTCCGGCAAGAACATCGGCGACATGCTGAATGCTGCAAACCTCACGTGGGGCGGCTTCATGGGCGGCTTCAACCTGCAGACCGTCAACGAAAACGGCACGACGGGCTGCGCCCGCTCGACGTGGTCGGACGTGCTGGGCGCCGCTTCGACGGACTACGTGCAGCACCACGCATGGTTCCAGTACTACACGTCGACGGCCAACCCGACGCACCAGCGCCCGACGTCGAACACGATGATCGGCCAGACGGAGCCGACGCTCGACAACACCGCGACGCCGGTTCACCACCAGTACGATACGGACGACTTCTTCACGGCAGTGACGGCAGGCAACTTCCCGTCGGTGAACTTCCTGAAGGCACCGGCGGTCGGCGACGGCCACCCGGGCAATTCGGATCCGCTCGACGAGCAGCAATTCGTGGTGAAGGTCGTCAACTTCCTGCAGCAGCAGCCTGACTGGAAGAACACGGCGGTCGTCATCGCCTATGACGATTCGGACGGCTGGTACGACCACGTGAAGCCGACCATCCTGAACTCGTCGGCCGACACGACGCTCGCCGTCGGCGCAGGTGGCGCGACGTTCCAGGGTGCTGACCAGTTGAGCGGCCTCGGCTCGTGCACGTCCGCATCCGCGAAGCCGGCGCTCGGCCTGAATGGTGGTGTCGTCAACGGCCGTTGCGGCCCGGGTACGCGTACGCCGTTCATCCTGATCTCGCCGTGGGCGAAGACGAACTTCGTCGACCACACGATGATCACGCAAGCGTCGGTCGTGAAGTTCATCGAAGACAACTGGCTCGGCGGCAAGCGCCTTGGCGGTGCTTCGTTCGATGCGACCGCAGGCGACATCACCTCGATGCTGAACCTGACGGGCACGGGCAACAACCCGACGTTGTTCCTCGATCCGGTGATGGGCACGAAGCTCGCGGCAGCACCCGCCGCGAACTGATCTTCAGCCTTGAAGAACCCCGCCTCTCGCATCGCGCCGCGCATTACATGCTGTAGGGCGCGACGCCTGCCGGTGTGCAGCGAGAAGCGGCGCAACTCGTAGTGCGTGTCGGGCCAGTACGCGATGTACCGGCCCGACATTTTTTTTTGCGTTATCCCTGTTATTGAACGCCATGAGCCTTCGTCCGAACACTGCGTTGCCGCCGTCATTGCCTGCCGGTGGAGAGTCGAGCCGCGGCACTGGCAAGCGGGCGCTGCTGCGCGTCATCGTGTGGGTCGCCGCTGTCGTCGTGATCGCCTGCGTTGCCTTTGCCGCCTACGCGGCAACCTATCCGGAGCGGATGCCGCCCGCGATCGGCACTATCGTCGAAGACATCACCGGCGCGAACCCGCAGCCGGTCCATCTGCGGCTGCCGCCCACCGGGCCGCTAAGCTCGATGGCACAGCTCGGACAGCAGATTTTCAATGACGCGTCGCTGTCGGCGTCGGGCACGCAGTCGTGCGCGTCGTGCCACAGCGCCGCGCACGCGTATGGGCCGCCCAACGATCTGTCCGTGCAGCTCGGCGGCCCGCATATGACGGACGCCGGCTACCGGCCGCCGCCGTCGCTTGCATATCTGTATCGTCAAGCGCCGTTCACCATCGGTCCTGGGGCAAGCGACGACGACGCCCCTGTCGTTACGCTCCAGCAGGCCGCGTCCAGCGCGAGCGCCGTGCAGCGCGCCGTGAAGACAGCCGGCGTCGCGCCTGCGGCGCCCGCGAACGTGCCGCAGGGCGGCCTGTTCTGGGACGGCCGCGCGAGCACGCTGCAGGATCAGGCGATCTCGCCGATGCTGAACCCGGTTGAAATGGCCAACCCGAATGCGGACGTCGTGGTACGCAAGCTGATGAAAGCGAAGTACGTCGGCATGTTCAAGCAGATGTTCGGCGAGAACATCGTCAACCAGCCGGACCTGATGCTCTCAGAAGCGATGTTCGCCGTGGGCCGGTATCAGTTCGAGGATCAGTCGTTCCACGCATTCACCAGCAAGTACGATTACTGGCTGCAGGGCAAAGCCCGTCTGACGCAGGCAGAGATGCGCGGCCTGCATCTTTTCAACGACCCGGACAAGGCGAACTGCGCCGGCTGCCACTTGAGCAAGCCGACCCGCGACGGGCTGCCGCCGCTCTTCACCGACACGGAATACGAAGCACTCGGCGTGCCGCGCAACCCGACCCTGCCGGTCAACAAGGATCCGAAGTTCTACGATCTGGGCGTATGCGGCCCGTTCCGTACCGACGTCGCGACCCTGACCCAGTACTGCGGCATGTTCCTTACACCGACCTTGCGCAATGCGGCGACCCGCCATGTGTTCTTCCACAACGGCGTCTATCACGACCTGAAGCAGGTCATGGACTTCTATAACCTGCGCAATACGAACCCGGACAAGATCTATCCGCGCGACGCGTCAGGCAAGGTCGCGCAGTTCAACGACATCCCGGCTCAATACCAGAAGAACGTCGACTTCATCGACGCGCCGTTCGACCGCAAGCCCGGCGACAAACCGGCGATGACCGACGGCGACCTTCAGGACATCATCGCGTTCATGAATACGCTGACCGACGGTTATCACCCGTCCGGCAACTGATCGGCGGCCCGGCCCGCGCTATAGGTATAGCGCGAGCCGGTACCGATTTTTTTGCCTCAGGCGTTAGCGCCTCGCGCCGCACGGTGCGCCTCGATTCACCTGCCGGCCGCTTCGTTAAGCGTCGTGGCGAGAATCATCGCGCCCGCATTGAGCGGCGCAGGCCGGCCGCGCCGCGGCTTGAACACCGGATCGCCGATCTCGATGCGGCGCCCGCTCATCGCGCAGATGCCGATCACACGCGCGCGCGATGCGTGCCACAACTGGTCGCCGTACGAACAGTGAGTCGAGTCGCGCCAGGCGATCGTCGCGGTCGCCGAAGTCGGCCGCTCGATCAGGCACACGTTCACGTCGTAGTGTTCGCCGGCCACCGGCAGCCGGCACGCCTTGCGCTCGAGGTGCATCGCCATCGTCGTCGCCCCGCCAGGACCTGCGTCCTTCAAGCCGGACATCAGCGACAGCAAACCAATGGTTTGCCGCCACGGATCGAGAACATTCACGCTCACCAGCATTTGCTCACCCCTTCGTCAGAGAATGCTGCTCAACCGATCTTACGGCGCACACCGATGACACAGCGGTTCAGGCATTGCACCTGCCTGCGTGCGGCAGCATGAGGCGGCAGCGCATACAGCGGCGGCATGTGCGCGGTGACCGGCTGGTATTCAATGAATGCATGTGCCGATCGTTCGTACGGTTTAGCCGTTTCGTCGGCAGCAGTCGCGGCAAGCAAACTGTCGACCCATTCCTCGATAGCCATCGCTGAATCATGCCTTCGCATCTTCTTCTCCATGAATCCGGTTCTGTGCGGCCGTCGACACGCGGCATGTGCGCCGGCGTCCCGCTTCGTGTATCGGTTTACTGACTGACGTTCGATTTCACCTTCCAGCAATACGGCGTATCGCCGACGAACCGCTTGAAGACTGCGGTGAAGTGCGATTGCGAGCGAAAACCGCAGCTCAGGGCGACGTCCAGCATGCTGTGCCGCGAGCGCGTCAGCAGTTGCTGCGCGTGTTCGATCCGGCGGCGCAACAGGTATTCATGCGGGCGCAGCCCGGTGGCCCGGCGAAACTGGGCGGCGAAATGCATCCGCGTGAGTCCGGCGCTTGCCGCCATTTCGGCAAGGCCGATTGCATCGGACAAATGCGCTTCGATGAATTCGATCGTCCGCCGCATCCGCCATTGAGGCAGCGCGGCGGCTTCGCGGGTCTGCGGGGTCGCGGCGGTGAAGTACCGCGACACCAGACGCGACACGATGGCAAGACTGACGCTTTCGGTGAAGAGCTTGCCCGACGTCGCGTCGGCCGAGTGCGACACGGCGAGCGCTTGTGCAAGCCGCTCGAGCGTCGGGTCGCGCTGGATGCGCGGGTCGGCAAGCACGATCTCGCCGGCATGCGAGTGCCCGTACAGATCCACGAAACACTCCGCCAGCGCCTGTTGCGAGACGAACAGATGCAGCACATCGCCAGGCGACTCGAAGCACACGCTGACGGGCACCGAAGGCGCCGTGACCTGCACCGAGCCCGCCGTCACGCGGCCCGCGACAATCGTGCTGCCCGCATGTTTGAACATCAGCGACGTGCACTTGAGGTTGAGTCCGATGCAGTGATAGCCGCCATCGCCGCAATGCGCGGCTTCGAACGAGCCGCTTTCATGGCGCGTCCAGCGCGCGACGATCATGTCGGCGGACGGTGGCTCGCCGCCCCGTTCCATCACCGGGTGACGCCAATGGCGCTCGGCATGAATTGGGTTGCCGGTTTTTCTTCGCACGGCATCCGTGACGATTTCGGAATGATTGGTCGACAAGGCAATCATGAATGGTCTGTACGAAATTGAGGTCATGCGGTGTGGGGGAGACGCACATTCCCGCGGTGACTCAAAGGTATCCGAACGGAGAAGGCTCAACCAGCCCTACAAAGGAGTGACCTTAGCCGCTGATGGTTTGGCCCGCTCATCTCCAGGTTTAGTGGTCAAATGCGGAATATGAGCTATGGGAAGCAAAGCGGTTGATGCCGGTAATCAAAGTCGGAGTTTTGATGCCTTAAGGTATTCGATCGCCACCCGCCCAACGATTGTCGATCTGAAAATGTTCAGGGCTTTGACCTGCAGCCACTGCGCGCTTAAGCCAGATCGGCATTTCTCCGGAGCCGGTCCATGTATTGCCGTATGCATCGCGATAGCGAATCGCGCGACGCTCGAAAAAATCGTTGGAGAGAGCCTGCTCGAGCGCGTCGAGCGTAATGCCGGACACCTTCATCCGCTGGCGGAGCCAGTGAATGAGGCGATCGCGGGCCTCGCCTTCAAGATGTCTGACTGCGCGAGACATTGAATACTCCTGTAGCGGATGAGTCGACCCTAAGAACGCGCGGTGCGAGAACCGTTTCGTCACAAGGTTCAAGCCCGAATGTCGTGAAACGGGCTGTGCCGCGCCCGTTTTGGAAAAGCCCGTTCTCGAAATGCTGAATTGTCAAAGTCCTGCTTTTGAAAAACCTGCTTCTGGAAGGCCGATGGGCGCTTCCGGATGTGCTCCCCGAAACTTACAGAACACTAACTTGGCGTCTTCGCACGATCCACCCAGCGAGAGTAACGGCAAGATCCGGCGTGCCCTTTGCCGATCAGCACGCGTTGCACCAGATACGCACGGCCGCTGCACGCGCCGCAGCCATGCCCGGTCTGATCGTGCGAATCGGATAAAGGCCCGCGCGCCGTTTCGCGAGGCCTTGTCGGCCTAGTCGTGCACACGACGTGCCCATCATGCGTTTTGGACAATTTACGCTTGAGGCTAAAAGACGGCGCTTCGCGTATGACTAAACTGAACACCAACACATCCATTAGGATAGGTACACCTGTATCGGTGGCTAAGCGAGGCTAAAAGCGAGGCTAACGGTAGCCGGCTGCGCCAGGCAAACGCGAGTGCGAAGTTTGTCCGTCGCGACCCATTGAAACTGGCGTAACGAATGAGCAGCGCGTCGGCGAATCGCGACAGTCAGCGTCAAGGGGATTTGGAACTGGAAACGATTCCGTTAAGATACGCGCCGGACAAAGAGCAGGTCAGGTAAGTGCGGCCTTCACTGGCTGCAAAGCCCGCAGAGGAATAACGGCATTGCGCGGTTGCCCGCGCGGGCCGCTGCATGGAGGCGCGCGAACGCCGGCTCGACCGTCCGTGCTGACGGCGCCGCACCTCTTTGTGCTTCGCAGTTCGGCTGCCGTACCAACTGGCCGCAGCCCAATTTTGTCTAAGCTATCGCGGTATGCCGGGTGCAGCCCGACCTCTCGGGCTCACTGCCACATTGCATGTCGCGCCCGTAACGGAAGACGATGCCGGTATTCGTCGCAGAGTGCCCCTGCCTTGAACACCTATGCCCAATATCGCGCCGCTGTCGCGCCTTTCGCACCGCCGCGACGCGCTTGTCCAGTAGCCGTGAAAGTCCACAGACGCGCTCTTGAGCAGATGCGCCGCCCCGACGCTCGCGCACTCCGGTTGCTCGCTGTGGCGCTCGCGTTCGCCGTGTTCCTCGCCGACGCGCTGGCGCCGCTCGATATTGCGATTGCGGTTTTTTATGGGGTGGTCGTGCTGCTCGTTGCATCGACGGACTCGCGGCCCGCGACGCTCAAGACCGCGTGGACATGCGCGGCGCTGACGCTGCTCGGGCTCGTGCTTTCGCATGAGCGAAGCATGGCAGGCAACCTAGGGGCGCGCTGCGTCGTCAGTCTGGTCGCGATCGCCGTCACGTCGACCATCGCACTCAAATATCACTCGAGCACAGCCCGGCTCTGCGAGCAGATCCTGTTGCTCAACCTTTGCCACGACGCGATCGTCGTGTACGACATGCACGATGTCGTTGCGTTCTGGAATCACGGCGCGGAACAGCTCTATGGGTGGCCCGCGCACCGCGCACTGCGCCAGTCGATTCACCGGTTGACGCAGACGCGCTTTCCGGGCGGCGAGGAAAATACTCGCGAAGCGTTGCTGCGCACCGGCCGTTGGGATGGAGAACTGCAAAGAACGCGCAGCGACGGAACTGCCGTCGTCATTTCCAGCCGGCTCGCATTGCTGCGCGATGGGCACGGCAAGCCCCGCGCGGTGCTCGCAACCGACAACGACATCACCTGCCGCAAGCATCTGCAGACCGAACTGCAGCGCAAACAGGACGAACTGAGTGCGATGCTCGAAGCGATTCCGGGCATGATCTGGGCCTCGTCGAGCCATGGCGAACTCGACTTCATCAATCGCCGCTGGGAGCAGCTCGACATCGCGTCCGGCAAGCAAGGCGGCGAGCACGGCGGCGACATCTGGCGCTCGATCGTGCATCCCTATGACATGCCGAAGCTCGAGCGCGACTGGCGCGACGCGGTGGCAACGGGCTCGTCGTTCGAGAGCATCGCGCGCGCGCGGCACAAGGACGGCAGCTATCGCTGGATGCACCTTTGCGCCGCGCCACTGCGCGACGCGGCCGGCAACATCCTGCGCTGGTACGGCATCAACACCGATATCGAGGAACGCAAGCACGCGGAGGAAGCGCTTGAGCGCAGCGAAGCGTTCCTCGCGAACGGGCAGCGGCTTAGCAGGACGGGCAGCATTGCGATGCAATTGCCGGACGGCGACATGCTGTGGTCGCAAGAGGCATACCGTATTTTCGGCTATGCTGAGACCGTCGTTCCGGGCATGGATCTGATCCTTGCGCGCACCCACCCTGACGACATCGCGCTGGTCCGGCACACCTACAGGCAGGCACTGGCCGAAACGCCTTTGATCGACATCGAACATCGCTTGACGATGCCTGACAAGAGCATCAAATACGTGCACTATGTCGCTCATCTCAACGCCCGCAAATCCGGGCGTTTCGAGTACGTCGGAGCATTGATGGATGTGACCGAAACCAAACTGACCCAGGAGGCGCTAACCCGCTCGATGACGGAACTCGCGCACGTCACCCGCGTCACGATGCTCGGTGAACTGACCGCTTCGATCGCCCACGAAGTCAGCCAGCCGATTGCCGCAATCGTCACATGCGGGCAAGCGGCCTTGCGCTGGCTCGACCGTCCGCAGCCGAATCTCCCCGAAGTGCGCGACGCGATCGACAAAGCGATCCAGAGCGCAAAGCGCGCGCACGAGATTGTCCGGCGCATCCGATCAATGGCGCAAAAACATGAACCGGCTGCGCATACGCCGCTAGACCTCAATGCGCTTATAAGCGATTCGATCGAACTCGTCTCGCGCGAACTGCTCGACCATCACGTCGAGGTCGAGATCGATTTCGTATTGCCACCGCCGGTGGTGCCCGGCGACCGCGTGCAGTTGCAACAGGTGTTGATCAACCTGATCATGAACGGCACACAGGCGATGGCGGCCGTCGCCGATCGACCGAAACGGATGTGGGTCAGCACGCGCATGTTCGATGCGCGGCACGCCCAGGTGGTGGTGAACGACTCCGGCACAGGCATCAGCGAAGCGCATGCCGGGCGGTTGTTCGAAGCATTCTTCACAACACGCTCCGATGGCATGGGCATCGGACTGTCGATCTGCCGTTCTATCGTCGAAGCACACGGCGGCCGCATCTGGGCCGAATCGCCCGAAGAGGGCGGCGCCGTGCTGCAATTTATCCTGCCCGTATACGATGGGAGACCGCAATGAGCATTGAACCCGCCAATGAACCCACGAACTTCGCGGACAACAACGCGATTGTCTATGTGGTCGACGACGATCAGTCGATGCGCGAAGCCGTCAGCACGTTGTTGCGTTCAATCGGCCTCAGTGTGAAGACGTTCTCATGCGCGCAGGAATTTCTCGCGTTCGACATGCCCGACTTGCCCGCCTGCCTCATTCTCGACGTCCGCCTGAAAGGACAAAGCGGCCTCGCCGTGCAGGAGCAGATCGCCGAGCACCAGATCCGGATGCCGATCGTATTCATGACGGCGCATGGCGACATTGCGATGTCGGTTAAGGCAATGAAAGCCGGTGCGACGGATTTCCTCGCGAAGCCGTTTCGCGATCAGGACATGCTTGATGCGGTGGCCGAGGCGCTCGCAACCGATGAAGAACGCCGCCAGGTCGACCGTTCGTCCGCCGGTTTGCGCCGTTGTTACGAATCCCTTACGACGCGCGAACGCGAGGTGATGGCGCTGGTCGCGAGCGGCTTGATGAACAAGCAGATCGCCGCCGAAATGAAGCTGAGTGAAATCACGGTAAAGATCTACCGCAGCCAGGCGATGAGAAAGATGGAAGCGAGGTCGCTCGCCGATTTCGTTTTGAAAGCGGAGGCGCTCGGTGTCAAGGCGGGGTCCGGCGTGCCTTCTTTCCTGCGATCCCCGCGCACCTGAACAGAACAACACGGGCAAGCGGCGCAGCAGCGCGTCGCAGGCGAACCTTCACAGTTCGCTGACCCGCTTCTTCGCGCGCAAAATCGCGCTTGGGCTCATGCTCAGTTCGTCGACACCAAGCCCGATCAGGACGGGAATCATGTCGGGTTGCGCCGCGGCCTCGCCGCACACGGCAACGCCGATACCGGCCTTGTGCGCCGCATCGCAGACCATCGCAATCGCGCGCAACACCGCCGGGTGGTCGGTTCGGTAGAGCGGCGCGAGCTTCGGGTTCGTACGGTCCGCCGCCATCACGTACTGCGTCAGGTCGTTGGTGCCGATCGAAAAGAAATCCACCTCCGGTGCAAGCAGATCGGCCGTCAACGCGGCGGCCGGCGTCTCGATCATGATGCCGAGCTTCGGCACGCCGAACGCGATGCCTGCGCGCGTCAACTCGTCCGCACACGCCGCAACGAGCGCCTTCACGCGGCGGATCTCGTCGACATCGTCGACCATCGGCAATAGTGCCTCTACGTTGCCGAGCGCCGCCGCACGCAGCAGCGCGCGCAGTTGCGGCCTGAATACGTCGGGCCGGTCAAGACACATGCGCACCCCGCGCCAGCCCAGAAACGGATTGTCTTCGTGGGGAAACACGATGCCGGGTACGGGCTTGTCGCCGCCCACATCGAGCGTACGGATCACGACCGGCTGCGGATGGAACGCCTGCGCGACGCGTTGATACACATCGTATTGCTCATGCTCGTCGGGCAATGCGCGCCGGTTCATGAACAGCAGTTCGGTGCGAAACAGCCCGACGCCCATCGCGCCCGCCGCGCGCGCCGCGTCGATCTCCGCGAGCGCCCCCAGATTCGCAGCAATCCGGATGCGCCGGCCGGCCCGCGTAACCGGTTCCAGCTCGCGGTAGACGCTCAACGCGGCGTGGCGCTGCTGCGCCGCTTCGATTCGCGCGGCGAAGTCCGCCTGCAGCGCCTCTGGAGGATCGAACCAGACATGCCCTTGCGCACCGTCCAGCGCGACCCGCGTCACGTCGCGCAAGCGGTGTTCGGTCACAGGCAGCCCGAACACGGCCGGAATGCCATGCGAACGCGCAATGATCGCAAGGTGCGACGTCGCACTGCCCTTCGTGCAAACCAGCGCGACGATGTTGGCGACGTTCGCGCGCGCGAGGTCCGGCGCAGTCAGTTCCGCGGCAAGCACGACGCTCGGCTTCGTCAGCCCCGCGAGGCTCACGTCGTCCATGCCGAGGAGGCGCAGTGCGACCTGACGGGCGATGCCGCGGATATCGTCGGCGCGGCTGCGCAGATACTCGTCTTCAATCGCCTCGAACGAGGCGGCCAATGCTTCGCCAACCTGCAGCGTCGCCGCCGCCGCGTCGGAGCCGGCGGCGATGCGCGCCTGCACCGCGCCGGCAAACTCGTCGCTTTGCGCGACGCCGGTCAAGGCCTGCGCGATGTCGTCGGCATCGTGGCCTGCGCCGATCGTTTCGAATTGCCGGTCGAGTGCGGCAAGTGCGTCGGCAAACGCATGCGTGAAACGCGCCAGCTCGGCGTCGACCTCGTGCGGCTCGATGAATTGCCGGGTCGCGGCCAATTCCGCCGGCAGATGGATATAGGCGTCGCCATAGGCAAGACCTTCGCTTGCCGGCACGCCGCAAAGCGGCGGCAGCGCGCGCTCCGCCACGCAGGCCGGGCTCGCCGCGACCGGCGATGCAGCGCCGCGCGGCGCCTCGGCCGCAGGCGCTTCAGGCCGCAAGGCCTGAGTGCCGGCAGCCGGTTCCGACAGGAACTGCAGCATGCGCCGCACCGCATCGGTTTCATCGGCGCCGTCCGCGCGCAGCACGATATGGTCATGCTCGCGAATGCCGAGCAGCATCAGCTTCACCGCACTCTTCGCGTCCGCGCACGTCGAGCCGTGCAATACCTGCAGCGAGCACGAAAACTCTTTGGCGAGTTTGGCGAACTGGGTGGCCGGCCGCGCGTGCAGACCTTCGCTCACCTTCACCACCACCGCGGCTTCCAGCATCAGCGCCACCTTCCCTTCCAGCAAGCCGTAACGGCCGGCCCAGGTTCACTCCGTCATTCAACGATCGGCGATTTCGATCACTGTGCCGCTGCGGATGCACGCCAGCAGCTCACCGGTATCCACCGGCTGCGCGCAGATCTCGCCGGGCCGCTCTGCGGCCGCGGAACCATTGAAATGGATCACGACGTGCCCGAGTTCGCTGACCTTGTTCCATGCGGTCGGCCCGACCGCGGTAACGAGCGCGCTGATGCCGCCGATACGCAGCCGCGAGCCCGCCTGCGGCGCGTCGCGATGCGCCTCCTCGACCCGATGCAGCACCGACACTTCGGCCAGTTCGGGCGGCGCACCGTCGGCATAGAGAATCAGCACGCCGCCTTCGAGCAGTTCCGGCACTTCCGGGCCGACTTCCGAAATCACCGTCTTGTAGTAATGCATGGTTCTCGTCCAGAAAGCGCCGTTGAGGAATCGGCAGCGAAGTCGAAAGCCTGTCGCCAGCGCATCTGCATTCACAGCGCGAAGCTCGCGGCCCACGCAATCAGCACCGACACCGGCCCCATGATCTGCCGGCTGATCAACACCGCAGGCACGCCGACGCGGATCGTCTCCGGCTTCGCTTCGCCAAGCGCCATCCCGACCGGCACGAAGTCGCAGCCGACTTGCGTGTCGTACGCGAAGAGCGCGGGCAGCGCCATCTGCGGCGGAATCGTGCCGTTGCCGAGCGCGGGGCCGATGATCGCCGCGCCGATCACCTGCGCGATCACCGCCCCCGGACCCAGCACCGGCGACAGGAACGGCAGCCCGCAGATCGCCGACAGCACGATGAGGCCGATGATGTTGCCGGCGAGCGGCGTCAGCAGATGCGCGAGGCCGTTGCCGATGCCGGTGGCGTTGATGATGCCGATCAGCATCGTGACGAACGCCATGAACGGCAGCACGTTGCGGATCACGGTGTCGATCGCCTTGCGCCCGCTATTGAAGAGCACATTGACGACACCGCCCATGCCGCGCCCGATCGACGTGATCAAGCCGATCACGCCGCCGCTCGACTCGACGATGGCTTCGCCCGCCGAACTCACGCCGACGGGCGGCGCGGCGAACGCGTCGCCGGGGCTCGCCGCATGCGCGGCCGGCGCATGCGCATCGCCTTCGACAACCGACAGATTCCCCGGCTGCACGCCGGATACGTACACGTCTTCGGTGATGAATTGCGCAAGCGGGCCGGACTGGCCGACCGGCGTCAGGTTGATCGTCGGAATCCGCTTGCGCGGGTAGACGCCGCAGCGCGCGGTGCCACCGCAATCGATCACGACCGCGGCCATCTCCGATTCGAGCGGCGGGTTGCGAAAACCGTCCACCACAATCGCGCCCGTCAATTCGGCAAGGCGTATTGCCAGTTCCGGAATCTTGCCGCCGGTTACCGCGACGATCTTGTTGCGCTCGGCGGTCGGCTGAATGAAGAGCGGGCCGCCCCAGCCATTCGGTCCGCGCTCGACCTTCACGGTTCGATATGCTCTCGTGTCCATGCGATGTCCCCTTCTGTCCTTGTGAGCGTTGGCGTGTCGGCGCGATCCATCACAGCTTGATGTTTTCGCGGTGGGCCAGAAGCCGGGTGATCGCTTCCGTGAGGACACCCTTGAGCAGGTTCACAAACAAACCGACGATCAAATAGAACAGCGCGAGCTTTGGAATCGAGAAAGGCAGCGTTTGGGTTTCGGCAAGCTTCGTGAGGCCGGCGGCGACGCCCAGCCAGACGAACAGTTCGCCGGGATTGCAGTGCGGGAAAAGACCCGTGATCGGATGGCACAGCGACACAGCCGAATCGTAGAACGCGGGCTTGTGCTTTTCTTCGAGAAACACGCCGAACGTGTAGGCCATCGGATTCGTGAGGAAGAACATCGCGAGCAGCGGCAGCAGCGTATAGCGCGTGAGCACGTTCTTCGAGAAGAACCGCGCGAGCCCCTGAACCCGGTGTTCGCCGATCAGCGCGATCAGCGTGTACACCGCGGTGAGCAGCACAATCAGCGTCGGCAGGATGCCGGTTACGAACGCGATGAAGGTCTTGCCGCCCGCGTTGAATACGCCGATGAAGGCTTCGGCGAAGTGCGTCAGCGAATCGAGAATGAACACGGCCAATCTCCCAGTGGGTCCAACACAATCGCGAGAAGCTCCGTTAGGAGGACTCCAGACGGAACCGGACGGTGAGACGATGGAACGATCGCGAGAAAATCCGGAATCAGGCAGGCACTTCAGTGACGTGGGCTGTCTTGCCGACGGCGGGTTTATCTGCGGAGCGGGCATCCGCAGGATGGGCTTCGGCGGTGTGCTCCGCGGCCGTCTGCAGCGCGCGGTCGAGCGCGTCGGCCGCGGCCTGCACGATGCTTCGGCGCAACCTGCAGTCTTTCAGCCACGCCGTGAATTCTTCGATGGAGAGCCCGGAAAATCCGTCGTGCTGACGGAACTGGCTGAACACGGTCAGGCCGGACATGCTGAGAAACTGGCGAACGCGCAGATCGCCCGACAACACGACAATCGCAATAGCGCCGCGCCCGAACCTCACCTTGCATGAGCCGACGCCGAGGTAGCCGCTTTGCCATTGGCGCGCCGCGTCACGAACCGCATCGCGGTAACGGCGCATCTGAAACCACGAACCGACCAGTTGCAACGCCCAGAACACCGCCAGGGCGAGCAAGGCTCCACGCACATAGTCCATCGTCGTCTCCTGATTATTCTGGGGGAGCCTTCGCCGGGTCGGTGCCGCGGCGTGCCGTCTGAAGCTGGCTCTCTATACCTGCCTGCCGGTAACATGCGCAGCGATATGCATGAACATCGTGCATGAACATCGCGCCTGAACATCGCGCTCTCTCAATAATACAATTGTACACTCCGAACTAAATTGGGGAAAACGCGAACCGGTTGCATTGTCACGCTATCGCGCGCCGCTTGCACCTCTTTCCGTCGTTGCGCTTGCGATGTTTTGCGCAACGATCGCGGCCACGTCGTCGCGCGCCTCGATTTGCGGCAGGTGGCCCGCCTGCGTAAAGCGGTGCACTGCAATACGGCCCGGCAGACCATCGGCGTGCCGGGCGGGCAGGATACGGTCCTGCAGCCCCCAGATCAACCGCACGGGCAATCGCAAAGCGGACAGCGCACCGCGCAGATCGACGCTTTGCGCACCGTCCGGGAAGAAGCTATCCGCGAGCTCGGCGAGCCGCGCGCGCACCTCGGCGCTTGCCAATTGCTGTTCGGCGGTTGCAACGAATACATCGTCCATCTGCGACGGGTCCGCGAAAAGCAGCTTGAGCCATGCAGCGAAGCTCGCGCGCCGGGACGCCGCTGTGATGCCGCGAATGAATGCGGCGTTGCTGTCGGGCCCAAGGCCCGCGGGTGCGATCAGCGTCAACGACCGCGCGCGCACCTGCACAAGCGGCCCATAGGCCGCCGTGGCAAGCGCAATCGCACCGCCGAACGAGTGGCCTACCAGATGACACTGGTCGATGCCTTCAGCCGCCAGCGTTTCATCGACGGCCGCGACGATCTCGTCCAGCGACCCGGCCCGCTCAGCGGACGACTTGCCGTGCGCCGGCAGATCGACGGCAAGCATGCCGAGCCCAGGCGCGGCCACACGGCTCAATGCATGGCAAAAAGGCCGCCAGCTGTTCGACTCGGCAGCAAAGCCATGCAGCAAGACGAGCGGCTCGGCGCGGCCGTCGCGCAGCCACAGACGATGCAGGCACGGCCCGGCATCCGGCTCGCCGCCGCGGCGCGTATGGGGCCCGGCCGCTTCATCCAGCACGTCGCGCGCGCCGATCCGGCCGAGCGGGCCCGAGCCTGCCACCTCCTGAAGCGGCACGCCCCGCTCTCGCGCCAGGCGCCGTGCCGCCGGCGTGGCGCGCACGCGTGCGTAGTCGCTCAGCAGCGCGGCTTCGCCGGATAGCGCCGCCGGTTCGGATTCCCGATCGTCCGGCGGCAGCAGCAGCGACGGCGGCGACACGGCCCGCGGCGGCGTGCCGGCGCCGCCCGGCCCACCCGGAGCGCGCGCGCCGGCCATGTCGGTCATCGCCTCGCCTTCGCCGTAGATCCATGCAACCGGCGTTCCGACCGGCACCGACATCCCCACCGGCGCACTGATATGCCGGATCACGCCGCTTGCGGGCGCATCGATTTCCATCGTCGCCTTGCTGGTTTCGATCTCGAAGATCGGCGCGCCTTCGCGCACCGCTTCGCCCTCGCTGACGTGCCATGCGGCGATCATGCCTTCAGTCATGTCCATGTCGACACGCGGCAGGATCACTTCGATAGGCATATCAAGACCTCCCTTTAACGATGCGCTGCGCCGCCGCGACGATGTCGTCGATCTGCGGGACCGCAGCCTTTTCCAGTTCCGGGTTGTACGGCAGCGGGCAATCGGCGCCGCCCAGCCGGATAACCGGTGCATCGAGATAGTCGAATGCTTCGCTCTCGCAGGCAATCGATGCGATCTCGGCGCCGATCCCGAGTGGCTGCACCCCCTCGTACACGCAAACAAGCCGCGACGTCTTCTTCACGCTTTCGATGATCGCTTGGCGGTCGATCGGCCGCACGCTGCGCAGGTCGATCACTTCTGCTTCGATGCCCTGCTGTTCGAGCTGCACCGCGGCTTCGAGCGAGCGCACTGCCATCACCGACGTCGCGACGATCGTCACGTCGCGCCCCGCGCGCCGCAGCGCCGCCTTGCCGATCGGCTCAGTGTAATAGCCTTCCGGCACCGGGCCTTTGCTTTTATACAACAGCTTGTGCTCGAAGATCATTACCGGGTCCGGGTCGTCGAGCGCGGCCAGCAGCAAGCCCTTCGCATCGTGCGGCGTGCTGGGTTGCACCACCTTCAAACCGGGCACGTGCGCGAACCAGGCTTCGAGACTCTGGCTATGCTGCGCCGCCGCGCCGGTTCCCGAGCCCGCGGGAAAGCGCATCACGAGCGGCACCGACACTTCGCCGCCCAGCATGAAGCGCATTTTCGCCGCCTGATTGACGATCTGCTCCATCGCGAGCGTCGCGAAGTCCGAGAACTGGAATTCGTAGATCGGGCGCGAGCCGGTCAGCGCGGCGCCGACTGCGATGCCCGCACCGGCCAGTTCCGAGATCGGCGTATCCATCACCCGTTCCGCACCGAAGCGATGGTAAAGATCGCCCGTCACCTGAAACGCGCCGCCGTACACGCCGATGTCTTCGCCCATCACGAACACGCGCTCGTCGCGCTCCATTGCGATTGCGATGGCTTCCTGGATCGCCTGCGCATAGGTCAGCTCACGCACGGCTGCTGTCATGGCTCGCTCCCGCCCATTGGCGTGTACACGTAGCGCGTCAACTCCGCGCGGGCCGGCGATGGGCTCGTCTGCGCGAATTCGAGGCCCGCGTCGATCTGCGCTTCGACTTCCGCGCGGATCGCGTCGGCCGCCGCCGCGTCGAGCCAACCGTACTGGCGCAATTCCTGTTCGAAGCGGACGATCGGATCGCGCTCGCTCCATGCGTCGATTTCCTCGCGCGTCCGGTAGCGGTTGCGGTCGCTCTTCGAATGGCCGCGCAACCGGTAGGTTTCGCATTCGACGAGCGTCGGCCCCGCGCCGCTGCGTGCTCTCAATACCGCCTGCTCGCTCGCGTCCAGCACGTCCGCGAAGCTGTTGCCGTCGACGGTGATGCCGGGCATGTCATATGCTGCGGCGCGCTGCGCGATATGCGGCACCGCGGTGGACCGTTCGACCGGCATCGACATCCCGTACCGGTTGTTCTCGCACACAAAGATCACGGGCAGCTTCCAGATCGACGCGAAGTTGAGCGACTCATGAAACGCGCCTTCGTTGTTCGCGCCGTCGCCGAAGAAGCACATCACGACCGCGCTCCTGCGCTGCTTGCGGATGGACAGCGCCGCGCCCACCGCGATCGGAATGCCGCCGCCGACAATGCCGTTCGCGCCCAGATTGCCGCGCTGCACATCGGCAATATGCATCGAGCCGCCGCGGCCGCGGCAGTAGCCGGTCTCCTTGCCGAAGAACTCCGCGAACATCCGCTTCGGGTCCGCGCCCTTGCCGATGCAATGGCCGTGCCCGCGGTGCGTCGACGTGATGTAGTCGGCGTCGGTCAGCGGCAGCGTCGCGGCGATCGCGCTCGCTTCCTGCCCGATCGAAAGATGCATCGTGCCGTGTATCAGCCCGCGCATATAGGCCTGCTCCGCGCTTTCCTCGAAGCGGCGCACGAGAATCATCTTGCGCAATGCATCGCGCAGCAACGCCGGCGCGTAGCGGCGATAGACGGCCGGCGCCGAACTGGGTAACTCCGCTACCTGGTACATGTCGGTTTCCTTTACGGGTTGGCAGCGGTGGCGGGCGAGTTGCCGGGTGGTCGACGTTTCAGGCAGTCAGCGCGCTTGCGCCGCCCAGCACCATGTCGTCCTGACGGCGGCGCAACGCGACGATGGCCGAACCGCCGTCCACCGCGCAGTTGCGGTATGTGAGCAGTTCACCGCGGCGCACCGGCTGCGTCGCGACGCCGTTTTCGATCAGCCCGCACGGCACCGCATCCTGCGCGCGCGCATCGGTCACCGACATCGCCCACGCGCGGTACGTGTACTCGCCGATCGCGTCGAGCCGCTCGCCCGGCCGCAGATCCTTCTTCGCGAGCGCGCACACTTCGACGACCGGCACCGGCAGCGGCTGCATATCGGCGCGGCCGTACAGCACGGCGCGTGCGCAGGTCAGCGGTACCTCGAGGCTCGTCAGGTGATACGGGCGATAGAACGTGTAGTACGGGCCGCGGCCGAGCTTCAGATCCTCCATCCGTTCGCGCAGACGCGGATGCGCGAGTTCGGCGACGACGAATACGCCAGGCGCCACGCCCTGCCCGATCGTGTAATCGACCACGCCCTTGCGCGACAGGATGCCGCCGTCCGCCTGCGGGCACAGCACGTTATGCAGAACGTCGAGCGTCGCGCACGGACCGTGCATGCCGGGCACATCCGGCGTGAGCCCTGTCGCGTTGCCGATCGCGGCCATTTCGACCGCGGTCTTCGAGCCGTCGACGAATTCCACCAGCATCCGCGGATTCATGTTGCGGCGGCGGGCTTCGTCCGTGTACGCGTCGGGCGTTGCATCGACGTTCAGCGGATTGTTCTTGCCCTTGCCGGCCGCGACAACCGGATAGCCGAGCGCGCTGACGAACTGGATCAGCTCGATGGTCGAGCTCGGTTCATCGCCCGCGCCCAGCGAATAGACGACGTTAAGCCGTTCGGCCTCGCGCCGCAGATACGCGCCGATCGTCACGTCCGCTTCGACGTTCATCATCACCAGATGCTTGCCGTGTTCCATCGCGACGAGACCGATCTGCGCGCCGACCGCCGGTTTTCCTGTCGCATCGATCACGACGTCGATCTGGCCGCTCGTGCAGATCGCATCGGCATCCTGAGTGATCGCGATCTGGCCTGCGTCGATTGTCTGTGCGAGCGCGCTGGCCGTTTCCACCACCCGGTAACCCGAATCCGCGCGATTCGCGATCCGCACCGCCGCGCACGCGGCTTCCGGCCGCAAATCGGCGATCGCGCCGATTTCGAGGCCGTGCATCTGGCGGACCTGCGTCACGATATCCGTACCCATTTCGCCGCTGCCGATCAAGCCGATCCGGATCGGCCGGCCCGCTGCGGCGCGCTTTTCGAGGTCGGCGGCCAGACCGCTTGGGGTGATGTTGTGCATGGACATGTCTCCTGGGTACGGTGTGCAAAATGCGCAGGAAAGGCTCGACGCGCGAGATCGACGCGTGACGGCGACTCGCGTTTTCTCGTCTTGTTGGCACTTTTGTATTTTATGTTAGCAGTATGTTCACGAAAGGGACAAGGTCGGCTGAGTCGAAAATCGCGTGCCGAACGTCGGGACTAACCCCTGGATGACGATGCAACGCGCGCAGCCGCGCTGCGCGCAACACACATCGGAAGGAGGACAGATGAGCAGAAAAACGCATCGCAGCCGGACCGGCCGGCATGCTCAGGAATCGAGAAGTGAAATGGGAACCGGTTACGCCGCGCCCGCCAATTTGAGCACGTCTTTCGCGGTGTATTCGTCGGTGATCAACACCGTCGGCTTCAGCAGCTTCAACGCGCCCGCGAGCGCATGCACCTTGCTCGCGCCGCCCGCCGCGAGCACCCGCACGGGCACCTTTTTAATGATGTCGAGCGGCACCGACATCACGCGTTCGTTGATCGGGTGATCGACCAGCCTGCCGTTCGCGTCGAAGAAATTGAACAGCAGGTCGCCGACCGCGCCCGCCTTGACGACTGATGAGCGGTCCGCGTTCGTGATGAACTTCGACTGGTGCGAGGTCGCATCGGCGCCGGTTCCCGCTGCGCCGAGCAGCACCGCGTCGAGCGACTTCGCCAGCTCGAAAATATCGGCGAGCCCGCAACGCTCGATCAGCGTCTGGCGTGTCGCCGCGCTGTCGACGAGCAGCGGCGCCGTCATCAGGTAGCAATCCGCCTGAAACAGCGACGCGAGACGCCACGCGAATTCAGCCGGATTGAACTTGCGCGCCTTCATGATGCCGCCGAGCAGCGACACCACCGACAGGTTATCCACCGTGCGCTCATCGATGAACGCGAGCGAGTTGACGAGCGTGCGCCCCCAGCCGACACCGATCCGCATGTCCGCACGCACGAGCGACGACACATACGCGCCCGCCGCGGCGGCGATCGGACCGGTTGCATCGGCGCCGCGCGCGGACAGCGGCACGACGATCGCTTCGCCGATGCCGAAGCGGCTTTCGAGCCGCCGCTCCGCCTCGACGCATTCGGCCAGCCGGTCGCCGATCGAAATCTTCACTTCGTTGCGTTCGCGCGCGGCCGCGAGCAAACGCACCACCGTTACGCGTCCGACCCCGAGTTTCTGCGCGATTTCGTTTTGCGTCATCTCCTCGACGAAGTACATCCAGGCAGCCCGCAGACGCAGGCGCCGCGCGGGACTCTGCTCGTCGGGTTCGACCCTGGCAGGGGAAATATTCGCCTTCGGCAAGCTCCACTCCTATCATTAAATAGTCGGCATCGACGCTGAACAGTTGTGCTATCTTAACTTCAAATGTTTCATCACAGAGACATCCATGGAGTCGAAATCGCTCTTGCCCCAGCAGCTAAGCCGCGACATTAGTCAGCTTGGAATCGCGCTGAAGGATTGCGCGCGGCAACTGCGCTACGCAGCCCGTAACGTGCCCGGCCCGGTGCGCAGTGAAGGGCCGGGTCTCACGCACACGGCGAACCTGCAACCCGCGCGGCTTGCATCGCCGCTGTCTCTGGAATCGGTCGCGCATCTCGCCGACGATCTGATCGAAAGCGCCGAATCGTTCGCGGGGCACGCGGTGCCGCCGCTGCAGGACCATTGGAAGTCGCCGGTTCCGCTGGCGTCGTTAACCAGCTATCTCAGCGCGTCGCGCGACGATACGAAAGCCCAGCGCAAGTTCTCGATGGCGTACTACGCGGCCGCCAAGCGGATGATCATGCAATGCGGCGCCACCGACGTGCTGATCTTCGAGCACCGCGTCAGCAGCGCACTCGACCATGCACGCGCCGCGCTCGCCTCGCCTGAAGACCATTCGGTGCAGTCTTTTGCGGGCGGCACAACGGCGCTTGCCGCATTGTGCCGGCCTTGCGCGCAGCTCGCGCTTTCGCTGATCGATCTGCAACCCATCCGCAGCACGCGCTTCGATACGCTGCCCGATGTCAGCGCGCCCTGGTGGCTCGTCACCGAACCGAATGCGTATGTGTTCGTGATGTTGTCGGTCGCATCGCTATGCAAAGACACGTGCACAAGCGGTCTCATCACCGAACCCGACGCAGCGTTGCGCTTTTTCTCCGATGTGATCGGCGCGCGAGAAGCGGCGCTGCGGCAGGCGCTGAAGGAACGCGAGCGGCTCGACGCGTTGGCGCGCGAGATCGAGCACGTCGTTTCCCATCTTTGCTAAGGCCTAAGACCGGAGACCGGAGACCGTTCAGGCACGTTTGCGAAGGAGCCGCCCAATGTTTCAAGCACCCCGCAACACTCACGCTCAGCCGCCGCGCGTGTGGGAGCATGTACAGAAACTGACGCTGTGCCGCCAGCTATTGCAGCAATGCTGCGACGAGTATGGCGCGCGCCACGGCATCCGCATCGAGATCGACAGCCGCCGTTTCACCACGGCGTTCTTTTCGTGGATCGATGCAGTCTCGCGTAACGAAACCTATCGCAACCGTAACGCACGCGATTTTTTTCAGTTCGCGTTCGGCGTGCTGCTGCGCGATCTGCTGCACGAAAAAGCCGTGCACGCGGCGAACCATGCTCCGCTGCAGCCCGCTGCGCCGCCAGCCGATATCGCGAGCTGGTGGCCGGTCGGTTACATGCTCACCTACTTTTGCGTCGGCATGCTCAAGCGTACGGTTCACGAAGAGTGCGGGATCGAAATGGAAGCCGCCGACGCATTGTTGCAGCCCGCCGTCTGGCAATCGTTTCGGGAGAACATCGTCGAAGAACCGGCACTGGCGATTGCGTACTTCGACAAGTTCATGGGCGTCGAGCCGAATTGGCGCGAACCGGGTTTCGTCGCTAACCGGCCGGGGTCGGCGCGCGACGTCAAGCGCATGCGTCCGGTTTAGCGTTAGCGCGAATGGCCGCCTACGCGGTGACATAAGCGGCAGCCGCCGCTGATCTGTTCACGCCAGCGCTGCCTTCAGGCGCGCGCCGGCGAGCGGCAAATCGCGGATCCGCACACCGGTCGCATCGGCGATGGCATTCGCCAGCACCGCCGCGGCCGGCCCCTGTGCGGCTTCGCCCACGCCGAGAAACGGCTGCCCCGGCCGATCGATCATATGGACGTCGACCTGCTTCGGCACCGACGAAAACCGCATGATCGGATACGTGCTCCAGTCGAAGCTCGTGATGCCGCGCGTGTCGAACCGTGTCTGTTCGTAGAGCGTCCAGCTCGTCGTCTGCAGGATGCCGCCCTCGACCTGGTTGCGCACGCCGTCCGGATTCACGATCTGCCCGCAATCGATCGCCGCGACCGCGCGCTCGATCTCGATGCGTCCCGTATCGCGCTCCAGCGTGATTTCCATCGCAATCGCGAAATACGCCATCAGGTTCTTGTACTTGGCAAATGCAAAGCCGACGCCGCGCGTGCCGCCCCGCGTGTCATCCCTCTCGCCGCTGCTTCGCCCGTCGCCGCGCGCCGCTTGCGCGCTGCGCGGCTGCCAGCCGAAGCGTTGCGCCGCGAGCTCAATCACCTCTCGCGCGCGCGGATCGTCGAGATGCTTCAGCCGAAATTCCACCGGATCAGCCCCGGCCGCTAGCGCGAGTTCGTCGATGAAACTCTCGATCGCAAAGATGTTCATGTGCGCGCCGAGCGAGCGCATCGCCGACACGCGAATCGGCATATCGGGCAGAAAGTGAGACTGCACATGCAGATTCGGCAGACGGTACAGCGGAATGCTGTTGCGGTCGCCGCCGCCTTCGGGCATCGGAATCGGTTGCGGCGGCGCCGGCGTAAAGGGTTTCGCGAGCAACCATGTCGGCATCAGGCGCCCCGCGTTGTCGATGCGGTTGTTGTGCGTGTTGCTCCATAACTCGTATTTCCAGTCGACGATCGTGCCCGTGGCATCGAGCGAAGCGGTGGCGTGCGTCGTCATCGCCGGGCCGAACGGCTCCCACGTGTGCTCCTGCTCGCGCATCAATTGCACGCGCACGGGGCGCCCCGGCAGCGCACGGGCGAGCAGCGCGGCGTCGGCGGCGACGTCGTCGGCGCAGTTATGGCCGTAGCAGCCGGAGCCTTCGACGTGAATGCAGCGCACCCGCTCGTTCGGCAGCGACAGCATTTCGGCGAGCCCCGCGCGCAGCGGAAAAACGCCTTGCGTGTGGGTCCATACGGTCATCACGCCGTTGTCGAAATGCGCCACCGCACACGACGGGCCGATCGAGCCGTGCGTCATATAGGGCTTGCTGTAGTGTGCGTCAAGCGTGCGCACCGCGGGCGCGGCGGGGCTCGTTTGATTCGCCACTTCGATTTCCCGCGCGGGCAGTTTCATCAGCGTCGCGTGAATCGTCGCGGGGTCGGGCAGCGGTGGACCCGCGTCCCATTGCGCGACGGCCGTCAGTTCGCGCATGGCGACGATCGCGCGCCATTCGTCGTCGGCGACGACCGCGAGATAGCTGCCGTCGCGCACCACCTTCAGCACGCCGGGTAGCGCCTCCACGTGCGCGATATCCACCGCTGCGAGCGTCGCGCCGTAGGCCGGCGGCCGCACCACGCGCGCATGCACCATGCCCGGCAAACGCAGATCCTGCACGTAGCTCTCGCCGCCCGTGACTTTGCCCGGAATGTCGACGCGCGGCAGCGTGCGCCCGACCACGCGGTAATTCGCGGGCGGCTTGAGCGGCACACCGGGCTTCGCGGCCTGATGCAGGTTCGTGCCGCTCACTGCTTCGCCATACGACAG
>DASXXR010000166.1:0-28065 GCA_036502945.1 Paraburkholderia sp.
CGAAATCAGCGAATCGGAGAAGACCGAATTCCTCGGTAACGCGCACGCGCTGCTGTTCCCGATCGACTGGCCGGAGCCGTTCGGTCTGGTGATGATCGAAGCGATGGCGTGCGGCACGCCGGTGATCGCGTTCAAGCGCGGTTCGGTGCCGGAAGTGATCGAGAACGGCGTGTCGGGTTATGTCGTCGAAGACGAAATCAGCGCGGTGGCCGCCGTCAAGCGTCTGCACCAGCTGCCGCGCGCAACGGTGCGCAAGGCGTTCGAAGCGCGTTTCTCGTCGAAGGTGATGGCGCGCAATTACATCGCTGCGTACGAGGAACTGCTGCGCCAGAAGCGCCGCACGGTGCTGCGCGAAGTCAACGCAGGCTGACGCAATCGGTCCGGCTGCCGGCCCGGTGCCGGCCAGGATAAGCGGCGGCAACGCGTGACCGCCTTCAACGCCCCGCGTGTTCAATGCACGCGGGGCGTTGCCGCATCTGAGCCGCGTCGGCACGCGCATCGGCACGCGTTGAGCGGATGCACGATGCATTGAGAAAACGCTTTCCGAATCGCGAACCGTGAGCGGGCTGCGCAATATCCCTATAATGGCCGAGCCGCAAATCAGGCTGCGGCGCCACGGACACGAGGAGAACGCTTTGGCGAGAACGAAACAGACGCGCGCGAACGCGGCGCCCGGCGCCGGCACGATCTTCGCGCTGCGTGCAATCGGTCTCGTGATCCTCGCGCGCTGGCTGTTCTCGATGTCGGAGATGGACGTGTTGACGGCGTTGTCTGCGATGGCTTCGTCGCCGTGGGCCTGCATCAATCTCGTCTTCCTGTTCCTGATCATCTTTTTGCCGGGCGCTCGCGCCCGCGTCGAGCGTCCGTTCCATCCGCTGCCGCAATGGCTGCGGCAGGCGCTGCGGCTCTTTGCCTTTCTCGGTTTCCTGTTCGCGGCGTGGTCGGTCGGCGCGTTTGTGTGGACAGCCGGCTGGCGGCGCGCGTACCACGCGGTCGCCGCGACCAACGGCTGGCTGCTGGCGGCGCCGGCGCTGTATGCGACCGTGCTGTGGATCTGCCGGCCGCGTGCGTTGTGGCGCACGAACATCGCGGCGCGCCGGTTTGCGATCGGCCGCTATGCGATTTCGCTCGATAACGTGACGCGCACCGTGATCGTCTGGGTGGAAAGCCGCAAGGTTGGCCAATACGACGCACGCGAACTTTCGGTGCGCTGGCAGGGGGCGCCGGCGAACGGCGGCGCAAATGCGGCCGTTGCGCTGTCCGCCGATGTGGCGGAGGTACTGGAGCCACCCGCGGTTGCTGATTCTGCAATTGGTGCTGGCGATGCAAGTGGCGCCGCCGCCGCGCAGCGGCCGGCCGCCACCGGCCCGGCGACCTTGCGCCGGGCGAGCGTGAACGGCTGGCTGCGGCGGCCGAAAGTCGAGCTGATGTGGGATTCGCCGGCGGCGGCGGGCCACAATCGCCAGACGGTGTTTCGCGCGCCGCTCGCGTCGGAGAGCGACCGCGTCGCCGCACGCGCGCTCGACGCAAGCCTGCGGCAAGCCTGACCGGCAGGTTGTCGAAGCGGCGCTGCCCGTCGTGCGCGGGTGATTCATCGATACGGCCGCGCATTGCATGCGGCTGCATGCGGCGGTGCTTGCCCGTCTCGCGCATAGCCGTCACGGCCTCATGCTATGGTCGCTCGTCGGTCGATCGGTCGATCGGCCGGCCGGCGTAACAAGCGTCGAACCATGACCAGCATGATCCCCGATGACCCGTTCAAGCCTTTTCTCGCGAAAGCGGCGTTCCCCTTGGCCGCTGATACTGTTGTGCGCGCTCGTGGTCGTGCTGGGCGCCGCCGTCCTGATCGGCTGGATGCTGTTGCGCGCGAGCCTGCCGCAACTCGACGGCACACGCGCCGCGCCGCTGTCGGCGCCGGTGACGATCGAACGCGACGCGCTCGGGGTGCCGACGCTGCAAGGCCGCACCCGCGATGACGTCGCCTATGCGACCGGCTTCATCCATGCGCAAGACCGCTTCTTTCAAATGGATCTGCTGCGCCGCGTCGCGGCCGGGGAGGTGTCTGCGCTGATCGGGCCAGCCGCGCTCGAGCTCGATCGCCGCGACCGCCCGCAGCGCTTTCGCGAACGAGCCCGCGCCGCGCTCGGCGCGCTGCCTGCCGCCGACCGGCAATTGATCGAGCGTTACACGGCGGGCGTCAACGACGGTCTTCGCGCGCTCGGCGCGCGGCCGTTCGAGTACTGGCTGCTGCGCACGCAGCCGCAGGCATGGCGCCCGGAGGACACGATGCTGGCCGTCTATGCGATGTACTTCGATCTGCAATATGACCAGTTGAACCATGTGCTGTCGCGCGCGATGCTGCGCGAGCGCGTGCCCGCCGACCTGCTGTCGTTCCTGTTGCCGGCATCGAGCCATTGGGACGCGCCGTTCGACGCGGCGCAGTCCGCATCGGGACCGCTTGCCGCGCCGCCGGCGACACGGCCGTCATGGCTGCGCGCGACGCAGTCCGCGAAAGCAGACGCCGCCGACACGAGCGGCGCCGCCGCGCCCGACGTGGCGCCCGAGCGCGGGATGGTCGGCAGCAACGGCTGGGCGGTCGATGGTGCGCACAGCGCGCAGGGCGGCGCGCTGGTCGCGAACGACATGCATCTCGGCCTGTCGCTGCCGAACATCTGGTATCGGCTGTCGCTGGTTTATCCGGCGCCGGACGGCCGCTCGCGACGGGTCACCGGCGTCAGCCTGCCTGGCGCGCCGGTGGTGGTCGCCGGCAGCAATGGCAGCGTCGCGTGGGCTTTTACGAACAGCTACGGCCGTTTCATCGATCTGATCGAACTGCAGCACGATCCGGCGGATCCGCTGCGTTACCGGGTGCCGGGCGGTGGGTGGGAGCATGCGAGCGTCGATCACGAGCGTATCGACGTCAACGGCGGCGCCCCCGTCGATCTGCCGGTCGTGGAGACGCGCTGGGGGCCGCAGATCGTCGTCGGTTCGCATAGTTACGCGCTGCGCTGGGTCGCGCGGGATCGCGAGGCGGTGAACCTGAATCTGCAGCGGCTCGAGGACAGCGCGAGCATCGCCGACGCGTTGCATGTCGCGCAAACGAGCGGCGTGCCGACGCAGAACTTTGTGGTCGCCGATGCGCACGGCAATATCGGCTGGACGCTTGCGGGGCCGCTGCCGCGGCTCGCCGCGGAGCACGCGGGTAACGGCGCGGCTACGTCTGCCGCGTCGGCGGTATCCGCCCCACCCGTCGGCGAAGTGCCGTTCGACGCCAGCACCTATAGCGGCTGGCAAGGCTATCTGCCGCCGGACGCTTATCCGAAGCGCGTCGACCCGCCGCTCGGCCGCTTGTGGACGGCGAACAACCGCACATTGCCGCCGGCCGAAGCGGCGCTGCTCGGGGACTCGGGCACCGACCTCGGCGCGCGCGCGACGCAGATCCGCGACGACCTGTTCGCGCTGCCGCACGCGACCGAGCGCGACATGCTGGCCATCCAGACCGACGACCGCGCGTTCTGGATCGAACACTGGCGCCGTGTCGCGCTTGCCGCACTCGATGCGAACGCGCTCAACGGCCACCCGCAGCGCGCCGAGTTCCGCCGGCTTGTCGAAACATGGGATGGCCGCGCGGATGCCGATGCGGTCGGTTACCGGCTCGTGCGCGCGTTTTACTACTCGCTGTACGACGCGTGGTTTGGCAACCTCGACAAGGATCTGGCCGCGCTCGCGCCGCACCTGGGCTACCGTGCGGCGAACTCGCGCTACGAGGTCGTCATGGAGTCGCTCGCCGACCATCATGCGTGGGTGCCCGACCGCTTTGTCAATTGGCAGGCCTTCATGCTCGACCGCATCGATCACACAATCGCTCAACTGCCGAAGGGCGCGAAGCTCGAAGGCGCGCGCTGGGGCGACCGCAACCGCGCCGAGATCGTGCATCCGTTCGCGCGGATGCTGCCGTCATGGCTGCCATGGGTGCGTGGCTGGCTCGGCACGCCGCGCGATCCGCTGGCCGGCGACATCAACATGCCGCGTGTGCAGGGACCATCGTTCGGCGCATCCGAGCGCTTCGCCGTGTCGCCCGGACGCGAGCAGGACGGCATCTTCGAGATGCCGGGCGGGCAGTCGGGCAATCCGCTGTCGCCGTATTTCATCGCGGGGCACGAAGCGTGGGTGCAGGGCGAACCGACGCCGTTCCTGCCGGGGGCCGCCGTGCATAGGCTGACGCTGGGCGTGAAAGCGCCCTAGCGGTGCGCTTCGCAGGCGGTAAATGTCATACCCGCGTTATACCGCACGTTATACCGCGGGATGCGCGTTAGCGATGCCCGGCATGCGCTCGACGGACCGAAGCCTGGCTTTCCGGTAAAGGTGAGGAACCAGTGCGCCTACGATACCGCCGATGAGCGCCGCCGTTCCCAGCAGCTTCGGCGCGCTGAGTTGCTGCGCAAGGTTCGGCACGCTATCGACCAGCAAGTCGAACGTCAGCCACTGCGCGAGCACACACACCGCCGAGGTTCCGACTGCCTCGGCAGGCCGCAGCCACAGAGGGATCTTGTCTGGCGTGCTGGCGTGATTGTCGGCGGTCCAGGCGATGGTAACGGTCGCGCTGAACGACATCAACAGCCACGGCCAGCGGTCGACGCTGGCCTGGAACGCGTCGCCGAACGCGCCGGGAGTCGAGATCGTCTGCAGCAGATTGCCCGGCTGATCGAATACGAACCTGAACAACAGCAAAACGAAGAACGTCGTGAAGGCGGCGACGAAGCCGGAGACCGCATACCCTGCCACAGGGCGCCGCCCGACGCGGCGAATATCCGCGAAGCTCCACACGGCTTTCGGATATATCCCGACAATGATCGCGATGCCATAGACGATCACGACAACCACGGCGATGCGGAACTGCACGTCAAGGGGCGTCGGCGCGACGAAACGGCGCGAGACGAGCCCAATGAACATCATCGCGAGAAAAATCATTCCGACGACAAGGACGATTTCGTGCGAACCGAGCGTATGTCTTGATGTGTGCAGGTTCGTGAATCCCAGTGAGGTGAGCGTTGCGTTGCGTTGTCCGAGAGAACGTTCGGTCTCCAATACACTCCCGCTGACGAAGTCGCAGAGTTTCTCGTGTAAATCGTCCATATCCTTGCGAAGCTTTTTTGCAAGTTGCCTCGCAACCATTGAATCCTTGATCTCATCCATTTGAACGAGCAGCCCGTCGTCGAGGACGTTCCTCAGTGCGTCGAAGCGGCTTTCTATTTCCGCCCACGCATTTTTTTGCCGGTCGGCAAAGCGGAGGAAGCCGCGCGGCTTTGAGCCGATTTTCATCGTCAGGTAGAGCGCCGCGGTACGGGCCCAATGCAACGTTAGCGTGCCGGTAGCAGCGTCTAGCCACTTTTCGTCGATACCCGCCTGTTGAAGTGCGGGCTGCAATTTTCCTAATGCATCGCCGGAAGGGACGAACTCGCTGTGCTTCAGTTGTTCACTGAGTTCGCGAACTTCAAAAGGAATATTTCCAACGCGTTGAAACCACGCTTTTATGGTTTCGTCGAGACTCTGCAAAAACGGCGCGCTCGGCAATAACGAAGTGAGTATCAACGCCGCGACCAGAGGGCCCGGTGGGCGGCCCGCTTCCTTGATCGCCGAGCTTAGCTGTAACAAATCGAGAATGTCTTTCGGCAAGTCGGTTATCGCGCCGCCCAGCACCATGAACAGTAACAGCATGCCTGCTGCATAACCGCCTTTCGCCAGCCAGTATTGCCCGAAGGTTGTCGTCGACCGGGTGGGGGCCTGGATTTTCGAAGCGGCGAAATGCGTAAAAGCAAACCACTGCGCCGCCGAACACCCATTGCAACAGTAAGCCCGAATCGGGAACTACCTGTGCGTTCACGTTTGTCTCCCTGAAGAGTGTTTAGATATGACGCACCAATGCCAGACTTTTTGAAACGGGTCGTTTGTGTCTGTGCGAGTACCTGATTAACGGCTAGTGCGTTGCTTCAATAACGTTTCTTGTCGTTTGTGATATCGGGCGACTGCATGGCGTAATGGCTGAGTTGTATGCGCGAGCCGCTTGAAGATCAAGTATCGAAAAATCTTTACGGCGGACGCGCATTTATGGTGGCTAGCGTGCCGCTATCGATCCATTTTTATGTGTAAGCACAACGTGAGTTCGTTGCGTCTGATGTGCCGGCTCCCGGTCAATTTTTGAAAGCGTCGTGCGCTTGCGAAACGCCGCGGAATGACGAACCGGCACCATCGGATGCGCGATGGCGTTTGCCTCGCCGAAACCCAGTGCTTCTTTCCGCTTCAGAGGAATCCGACGCCATGTTTCAAAACAATGCCCCTGGAATTTTTCTTATAACGGGCGTCAGTTCCGGTTTCGGACGCGCGTTGTCCGAAACCGCGTTAGCGGACGGCCATCGCGTGGTGGGCACGCTGCGCCACGAGGACGAGCGCATCGGGTTCGAAGAACTCAAGCCGGGCCGTTCGTTCGGACGGCTGCTCGACGTGACGGATACGCGTTCGATCGTGCCGCTCGTTGCGGACATCGAGGCGAGCGTCGGGCCGATCGACGTGCTCGTCAATAACGCCGGCTACGGTTATGAAGGGACGATCGAGGAATCGCCGCTCGAAGAGATGCGCAGACAATTCGACGTGAACGTGTTCGGCGCCGTTGCAATGACCAAGGCGGTGCTGCCGTATATGCGCACGCGGCGGGCGGGGCACATCATCAACATCACGTCGATGGGTGGCATCGTGACCTTCCCGGGTCTTGGCTACTACCACAGCAGCAAGTTCGCACTCGAAGGTTTCACCGAAGTGCTGTGCAAGGAAATGAAGCCATTCGGGGTCTCGGTGACGGCGCTCGAGCCAGGCGGGTTTCGCACCGATTGGGCCGGCCGGTCGATGGTTCGCGCCGAGCGCAGCATCGACGATTACGACGATCTCTTCGAACCGCTGCGCATCGCGCGGAAGAATCGCGACGGCAAGCAGCCGGGCGATCCGGGCAAAGCCGCGCGTGCGATCCTGACGCTCGTGCAAACCGCGAATCCGCCGTGTCATCTGCTGCTCGGCAGCGACGCGCTCGGGTTCGTGCGCGAGAAGCTGGCGGACGTCGAAGCGCAGATCAAAACGTGGGAAAAGCTGACGGTGTCCACCGATTTCAAAGCGTGAGCGCTGTGCGTTGCGTCGAGCCGAATGCGGCCGGCGCGCCGACCGGATTCATTGCGCACCGGTACCGAACCGGCGCAGATCTTGAACCATTCCAGTCGCACCCCCGGTTCCGGAATAAGAAGAATTTGTCTCGCAATGAATAACCGCAACGAACGCGCAAAGAAAAAGGCCCTCGGCTTACGCCGGAGGGCCTTTATTCTTCGGGTCACGCAATTCTGGTGGGTAGTACTGGGATCGAACCAGTGACCCCTGCCGTGTGAAGGGTCGGCATCGCGCAGGATGGGCGCAAGTATAGCGCAAATCGAGCGCAAATCGCTGAAGGATAAGGACAGTTGAGCGCAACTCTGGAGTATCGGCGGTTCGCCCGTCTGCGATCATTGCTATGTTGTATGCATATATGCGAATCCATGGGGTTTCGCTATCACGTTTGACATGTCACACTCCCCGCCAAGAAAAAATTACATAGAGGGTGACCCACATGCTGGACCTGAGTTTGCTCAACATCGAACGCTTAGCTGTTCACGACGTGAATTCTCGCGGCCCCGATCAGTCCTACGTTGCGCCGACGCATCGCCCGAATCTGGTGGAATTACCGCTCTCAGGCATGGACATGTTCAACCGCCGGATAGCGCAAGCACTTGGTCACAAGTCGCGGGGCGTGCAGGCGGATTTTCGGGAAACAGCCGCCGGAAGTTTTTTCCAGAACGCGGCCGGTCTGATGCATGGTGACGATAAGCAGTTCATTGCCCTATCGATGGTTGCGGCGGATCGCTTGGCCAAGGCACAGTTGAACCGAGACTACGCACCCAGCAAGTTGATTGTGCTCGCGGGCACCGTGACCAAATTTCAGCGACCGTTTGCGGCTGTGGTGAAAGCTGACATGCAGGACGCTCTGGGCGAAAAGACTGAGAACGGGAAGACCTGGATAGATTATTTGGAACACATTTTCCTGACTGAGAGCCAGCGGCTGTTTAAGATCGGATTTGTTCAGCAAACGACGGCCAAGGCGCCGCTGAATGGCAGCCTATACGATCCGCAGTACTTCACCGCGCACCTGTTTGATCACATTATGACCAGCACGGAAAGCCGCAAAGCTGCGTACTATTTCTACGGGGACTTTCTCGGTGCGGACATGTCCGCGACGGACAAGCGGTTGACTAGAGACTTTTTCGAGAAGACCAACCGTTTTCTCGACACGCTGAACATCGCGCGTTCGCGAAGGATCGATCTTGGCGAGTCACTGCGCGCGGAGTTGCGCAGCAATGTCAATAGCATCGGCGCCGCGTCATTCGGGGAAAAGCATCTCAATAAGGCCGAACAGGTTGCGTACCTGAAGTACATGGACAAGTCGGGCTTTCCCGCACACGAGATCACGAAAGACACCGACTATATTGCAAGTAGGCTGAAGCGGCGCCGCAAGATGGTCTTCACTTCGGGCGTCATGCTGACTACTCCCGCGGAGGGGACGGACTTGGTGACGGTTGAGAGTTCGGTCGATGGCTCAACCGTCGTCAAGATCAAGGGCTCAATAGCAAGCGAAGAGTGAGCGATCCTAGCTTTGAAAACTGGCTGAACAATAACACCCCCGCCTTGGAGGCCTGGGGTGAGTTCGTCGTTGCCAAGATCAAAGCGTTCGTCGAACTCGATGTTGGTGAAGATCGGTACAAACTGTTCTTCAAGGTCGATCCATCCTGCCGCGTGAAGACCGTCGCTTCGGCGTTGAAGAAGCAGGTTAAGAAAAATTATCCGGACCCGCGTGTCGCCATGACCGACCTCGTCGGCGCACGCTTTGTTGTGTTAGTTCGCACCGACATTGAGATCGTAGAGCGGGCCTTGCTGGCCTATAGCGGATGGTCGACCAGTCGGGATCGTCATTTCCGGGATGAAGTCATCGATCATCCCGAGCTTTTTGACTATCAGTCGGTCCACTACCTGGTGCGCGCAACCGAGGAAACCGAGGTCAATGGCCTCCGTATCCCGGATGGTCTGCCGTGCGAGGTACAGATCCGAACGTTGCTCCAGCATGCCTACGCGGAACTCGTGCACGACAATATTTACAAGCCGACCGTTCAGGTGCCATCGTCGGCCAAGCGACTCGTGGCAAGAAGCATGGCATTGATGGAAACGACGGACGACATGTTCTGCCAAGCCATGCACGAACTCAATCAGGTGACTGCAACGGTTGCCGATCTTGAGCAGTTCGCGAACACGCTGTATGCACGGATCTGCGGCAAAGCGGCCGATAGCGTTGGCAGTCCGGAAGCAATGGAATTCATTGAGACCTATCGCGACCTGTTTGCCTCCTGCAACCGAGCGGAACTCGATGACTTTCTACAAGGAGGCTATGCGGAACGCTTGCGCGAGCGGTCGTCCCGATCTGGCCTGTTTACCAAGCCAATGAGCGTACTGGTTTATTGGCTGGCCCGCGAACACCATGTCGAATTGGTCGAACGGTGGAGCTTTCCAGCTTATCAGCGCGATCTGCAACTTATCCTTGCAGATTTGGGCAACGCGACCGACAGGTTCTACTAGCCTCGTCACTATCAGCGGGTTGATCGGAGTTGCGTATGCTAGGGCAATGGATCGGCGACTTTACGGCAACTGGTTGGCACGGAAGGATTGTCGTCGACGCAGAAAAAATAGGAGACTCGATCGGTGGCAGTGTCTCGTTGTTTCCGGGGCAAGGTAGCGTCGGCACAATCACTGTGGGACGCATCGTTCCGTTCGAATCGCAAGATAGCCCCGTGCAAGTGCTCGTCCTCGTTAATCCCATACATCCCGTGACCGGACAAATGGTGCCGTGGTATGAGCTGGAGAGGGTGTTTCCCAATATGCGTTTCGGAACCATCATCCAAGGCAGCGTCGAGTGGCAGCAACTGCGGATGACGTTGACGTGGCAATCCAACATCGATACTCAAGGCCACGCGACTCTTTACTCAAGTGATGCGCGAAGACCCTCCGAGCTACCCCCTATCGTCATGGACTGGCAGCAGTTCAAGCAACACGTGGCGCAGCTTGATCCTCGTCGGTACGTCTTCCGCGGTCAGCGTGAACCGTGGCGGTTAAGGTCGAAGTTCCACCGCTCAGGCCGATCTGATTTGGTTCGATACACCGGCGAGGACATGCAAGTACTGCACCGGCACGTGAGCGCTCATACTAAGCATTTGTTCAACCGAAACAATAGCGACGAAAACGGAGCAATGCTGCATCTAGCTCAGCATCACGGCTTCCCGACGCCACTGATCGACTGGTCGTACTCGCCATTTGTAGCCGCCTACTTTGCGTATCACAAGATCAAGAACGCCGATGCGATGAACGCTCCGGATGAACAACGAATCCGGATTCATCAATTCGACCGGCAGCAGTGGTGGGACGATTACAGGCAGATTGCCGTGACCGCTCCCGCACAACCGCATTTCTCGCTACTTGAATTTCTGCCCATTGAAAACGCCAGACTCATACCGCAACAGGCGCTCTCTGGACTGACCAATGTCGCTGATGTCGAGCAATACATCGGGTGGGCAGAGCATCAATCAGGGAATCGGTATTTGACTGCAATTGACCTACCCGTCAAGAGTCGGGAAATGGTAATGCGAGAGCTTGTAACGATGGGGTTGACTGCGGGCTCGCTCTTCCCTGGCCTAGACGGCGCGTGTGAGGAACTGAGCGAGCGGCTCTTCCCCTCGTGAAACAGGCGTCTGTCTGCTCGCGATCCTCGCGCTCACGAATGGCAACTATTGAGGGTCCGTTTTCGAGAAAATCGTAGGACAGCTTGTGCCGGACGCTGCCGTTGATTTCACGCTGGGTCGAAGGACGCGGCGCAGGCGGCTGATGAAGTTGGCTAGTGTCCGCCGTGGTGATCGTCCGGGCCGCCGAAATCCGCGCGCGGCTCGGCGAACTCGGCGAGCTGCGCATACACGTAGCGCGTGAGCGTGTCCACAACGAGATCCAGCTCGACGTTCAAGTCGCTCGAAATCAGCGGGCCATATCGCGTAGGCCAGTTCAGCCACGCGTCGCGCTGGCTCCGGGCGCAATCGAACAGCACGCGCTCGGCGATGGCCAGCTCGACCAGTTCGCCGCTCGCCTGTTCGACTTGCAGCTCGCGAAGCCGCGACAGTGCAATTTCTTTCCGCCTGTGCGCTTCGTCGTAAGACATGCCGCTGTCATCGTCGCCGTAAGTGTTATTGGCTTGGAGCAAATCAGATTTGGAATCTGATTTGGTCCGCCGGAATTTTCTCAGCAGCGCGTTCGACTTCCGAACGTCAATGCCTTCGACAGTGAACACCAGCCAGCCGCGTTCCTTCCATTTGGTGACCGTCTTCGGCGTGACGTGGTGCAACTCCGCGAACTGGCGCTGATTCATGATCGTTACCCGATTACCCAAATTTTGAAAGTTCATGGCTGGGGAAAGATCACCGCCGCGCAATAGCCCGTGCGAAAAAAGGTCCAGGAAGGACCCGCTAGGTGTGACCCCTTGCTATTGTCCCTGTGACCCGATAGGCCGCCAATCCGGACGTTTTCCGCTCGCGCCGCGCGGGTCAGCCTTTCCTCCAGTGACCGAGCGGACCGGGGCGAGACACGATGTCGCCGCTTTCCCGCCTCGCGTTTGACAACACGGAGGCGATCACCGCTTCCGAAGCGGTCAGGCTCGGCGCGACCTGATACGGCACCTTTTCTTTCAGCCGCAGCCCGATTGGCGAGCGCGGGCGCGTGCCTGCGGCGAGTGCCGTCGCGACCTCGCCGACGAGCGCGGCAAGCGCCGGATCGGTCGGCAGTTCATTCGGGTCGACCAGGTTTTTGCCGATACAGTCGGTTCCGCCGTCCGCCCTCTGGATTCGCATGAAGTGACTGTCGCCGTCGATGTCGGCGATGAATGCCGCGGCGAGCATGTCGCTCACTTCCTCAGAGCGCAGCGGAACAAGCGCCGCCAGGCGGCCGAGAGCAACCTGTGTTGACTGAATCCCCGCCCTCAATTCGCGGCCGATTTGCGCTTTCGCATCCTTGAGCCAGAAATTCGCTTCTATTACCAGCGTCGTGGCTGCGTCGCGGCGTGCTTCATCGAGTTCTTCCGACTTTTTTTGATAAGCCGCGGGCAGCGCGGCCATGCGAACAAGCTCCTGCTCAGTCGCCGCGAGCGCCGCGCCCGCCTTGTCGATTTGCTGCAACAACGCAACTTCATCATTGCTGCCGGGTGCCGAGTCCACGACATCGGCCTGCATCGCGGCCAGCGCCTGCGCCTTCTGGTCGCGCTCGGCCTGAAGCAAGCCTTTTTCTGTCGCGTAAGCGTCAATGCGCGCGTCGAGTCGCGTGCCGCGCGCCACCAGCTCATTCAGGCTCGCGATTGCAGCCAGCAGTTCCGGATGTAGCACGGCCAATGCCGGAGTATCCGGCGCTGCGTCGGCCGTCGAGTTCTTCGTCGTTTTCATGCGTCGTCTCCTGAGTTCACTTCGTCGATTTCGCAGCGATGGCCAGCGCTTTCTGCCAGCCAAAGTCGAGCGTGCGGGTGTTGTCCTTCGCGGTCGCCGTCTTGCCGCCGATCCGCTTGAACGCTTTTGCCCAACCGGCCGCGAGCGCGGGTGCGTTGAGCACGGTGCGCACCTGTTCCCATTGGACCGGCGTGCAGTTCGCCAGGTGGCTGAAATTGTTGGTCCTTTTCATGGTCGATTTCTCCGGTTTACCGGCGCTTGCGTGCCGGTGTTAAGCGTCGCGGTGGTGCCGCGAGCGGGTGCGGCGGGTGTAGTAGCCCGTCTTAGGGTCGCGCAGGCGTCACTTGTCCGGCCTGCGCCTGCAACGCGCGGACAATCTGCGCAAACAGCGTCCGTCGATTCAGTTGGTTTTTCATTTCGCCTCAGGCTCGTTAAATCGCGTCAATCGGATCGTCGAACCCGCCAGCCAGCACCGGCTCATCGCGACGCTCACTGGCTTGCACGGCCTTGCGCCTGCGCTGCACGTGATACGCCGTCAAAACCGAATGCGCGACCATGTCGAGCGCGGCCCGGCTCTCGCCGTTCGCGGCCGTCCACACGCCCGCACGCAGCGTTCCCGCCAGCGCGACCGGCTCGCCATCGTCCAGCGCGAGCAGCGCCGCCTTCGCGGTGTCCGAAAACGCCACCACGCCCACGAACAGGCTTTCGCCGTCGCCGCCAGAGCAACGCAGCTTCGCCGTCACGAACGTGCGCGCGCCGTCGCGGCTCGCGCGCTCCTGCGGCTTGCCGTATAGCTTGCCGCTTGCCAGTGTTTCGAGCATTTCTCAACCTCCAGTAGTCCGAATTACATGACACCTCCGACACCACGGCAACGCGCGGTGTCAGGGGTGTCACCCGTGTCGGGTTTTTCTGTTTATCAACTCCACTAGTGTATGTCGCCTTTCAGGCTCGTTTATCGCAACAGCGCGCGCACGCACGCGGTTATGCTCATGTGGAAAACCCCGTCACCGCTGACACACCTGACACCGATCATTCTTCGTAACGCAGCGCTACGCCCCGGAAATAGCGCCCGCGCTTGTCCCGCTCATAGCGCGCGTCGTAGTCGTGAATCAGGCGTTGCTTCAGTTCGTTCGTGGACATGGGGCGTCCGTCGTGCCCGTTGTCTTCGAACCAGCGGCGGTAATCGTCGTGCAGCGTACCCGCGCGCGCGGTCAGCACGGGATCGAAAGTCAGGCGTTCATCGGCCCACGTCGCGAGCGTGTCGCTTTCCGAGAAGTAGTCCTGCGATGCTTCCTTGACCGCCTTCGGCATCGCGCCGAACCCTTCGGCGTGGAGGCGCTTCGCCCCTTCGACCATCCACGCGGCAATGGCCGGGTATTCCTCACGCAGCTTCGCTTCGAGTTCGGGATCGCGCTGATTTTCGGGCACGCGATGCAGGAAGGGGATCAAGCGAAAGCGCCGCCGTTCGGCTTCGTCCACCTGTTGCAGGCGCGGGCGATGGTTGCCCACGAACAGCAGCTTGCAGACGGGCACGAATTCGAAAAAATTCTGGCGCATATAGCGTGCGGCGATGCGCTCGCCCGATGAAATATCCTTCACGCGCTGACTATTCCACGAACGGTTTGCGGGCAGTTCCGACACGGCGGCGAGCCGCGCTCCCTGAAGACGTGCGATGCCTGCGGGGTGTTGTTCGTGCGCCGATTGCAGGAACGTTTCGGGCGGGAGCGCAATGAAGTAATCCCCGAGAATTTCGCGGATCGCGGTCAGCAGGCGCGTTTTCCCGTTCGCGCCGGGACCGTACAGCACGAACACGAATTCGTAACTCGTCGAGCCAGTTAGCGCATACCCGCACAACTTTTGCAGGAACGCGATCAGTTCGGCGTCGCCCTGCGCGCAGGTGTTGAGGAATTCGCGCCAGCGCGGGCAGTCGCGTTCGAAGTCGGGCGCACAGCCCGTAACGCGCGTGATCAGGTCAGCGGGGCAGGCGGGGCGCATCGAGCCATCGCGCAGGTTGATGACGCCTGCTGGCGTGCCGATGGCCCACGCATCGCCGTCGAATTCGCCCGAGGGCAAAAGGCGCACATCGCTTTGCGCCAGCGTCGCGACGTTGTGAACCATGCGCGCGCCATGCACACGCGCGTCGCTTTTCGGCATCAGTTCGCGCAGCTTCGCGCGCACGCGTTCGATGACCGCGCCGCGTTCGTCCGTGCGCCAGTGCGTGCCCGTCCACACATACCAGCGGCCCTGTTGCGCGTTGAAACAGATTTGCCCCTGCCACTGCGCCGCGAACAGCACCGCCGCCGCGTCTTCGGTCAGCGTGCCGCCCGGTTTCACGTGCGAAGCGATTTCGGGCGGCACGGGGCCGCTCACCTTTTCGATGACCGGTGCGGGTTCGGGCGGGCGTGACTGCATCAGCACGGCGTCATACAATTGCGCCGGGCCGTGTTTGTCGGCATGGTCCCACGCGTCAAACCCTTCGGGCGCGTCCTGCGGTAAGGTCGCCACCTCCGCATCGCAGGCGCGCGCCGCCTTTTGCGCGATAGCTTCCGCGCCGCGATCCGGTATGAGCACGATGCGGCTTTCGGGGTAGCGCACGCGCAGCGCGCGCCCCACGCGTGCGAAGCGCGACACGCCCACAGTACAAAATGAGTGCGCCTTTCCCGCGACCGCGCGCGCGACGGCATCGGCGCTTGCGTAGCCTTCGCAGACATACAGCACCGCTTCGGGCATCACCTCGCCATTGGTCAGGCGGTGCGCGCCGTCTTCGAGCGCCGCGCCGTGCAGGTTCTTTTTCCCGCCGTCCGCGTCGATCAGTTGCAGCGAGAGCAGCCCGCCATTCGCCACAGAGAACAGCGGCACCGCCAAGCGCCAGGCGTCGCGGCCCACGTCCACCACGCGCAGATGCGCGCGAGCCGTCACGACCAGGCGCTTGCGCAGCACATAGGCGTGGCGTGCTGCGTCTTCGCCCGCATTCCACAGGCGCAACGCCTTCTCGGGACCCTCGTGATTTGATTCGGCATCCTGCACGTTTCGGGCGTGCGAATTCGCGTGTGCGTGGTTTGCCTGACCGTTGAAGCCGTTCGTCTCCAGCGGCATCACAAAGCCGTGCTGCTGCGCTTCATGAATGAGCGTGCCGGGGCCAATGCCGCCGTTCGGGCGGATAGAGCGCCACGTCGCAGAAAACTCCGCTGCATCGAAGTTGCCCGCCTGCGCCGACCATTCGCGGGCCGTGCGTTCGTCCACGCCTGCAGCCTTCGCGGCCATCAAGCGGCGCACCCACGAATCGCGGTCGGTGTCGGCGGGCAGACAGTGCAGCGCGTCCACCGCGACGGTAAGCGGAAGGTCAGCCATGGCGCGCCTCGCTTCCGGCCAGCGGTAGCCGGTAGCCGATAATGCTCGCGATATCCGCGATGGTCGTTGCCGCGTCGAACTCACCGGCACAGAAGGCATCAAGCGCGTATTCAATCAGGTCGAGCGTATCGGCGTCGTTGTCATGTTCGTGCAGCCACGCGCACGCTTCGGCGCAGTACGGGCCGCCGTCGAGATAAAGCGCCAGCATCATTTCGCGGGTCGTCAGCATTGGCGCACCCCCGAGCGGTCAACATACTGCATCGGCACGAGGTCACATTCCTTCGTCTGGCCCTTGCCGTCGTCGAATTCGATTTTGGCGAAGCCGTGCGCGCCGTAGCCCATGAGTACGCACAACACCTTGCCCGTGCGGCCAGCGTATTGACCGCACATAACGCGCACGCGCACGTCTTGCATGGGGTGGCGAATGGTCGTCATGGCCGCCCCCTTACGCCGTTGCGGTCGTGGCTTCTTCGGACACGCTTCCGCGCGTCAGGAGATCGAAGACAACGGGTTCGAACCGCGTGATGTCAGCGATCATCGCGCGGCGCGCGCCGGTCTGGCGGATGATGTCGAGCGCCTTCAGGCGTTCGCCGTGACGACGCTGAAAGTAAATCCAGGAGTTGGCGTTGCCGACATAGCCCAGTTCCGGATGCGCGTGGGCGAAGTCCTGCCAGACTGCGCTGGCGAGCTTCCAGTTCGTAATGGTGGGTTGCATACTTGAGTGACTCCAGGGTTCACCGGCTTCGGGCAGGTGTCAGAAGTCAATCTAGTAGCGCGAGATGGAAAAGGGCCACCAAAGAAGTCAGGGGACTTTTTTGGTGGCTTGCGGGGAAGGGGATCAGTCGGGCAGGGGATAGGTCAGCGCCACGCAAAGGTCGGTGAGCAGCCGGTCAAACGTCTTGTAGTTGCCGTCGCCGATCTGTTCGGCCAGTTTGTCACGCGCCTGGGCGCGGGTCAGCGTGCCCTGTGAAAACCGCCTGGCAACATCTCCAGCAGGACTGTCATGTAACGCAACACCTTCAGCAAGACTGGCATGCAAGTAGTGCCACGCGTCGTAGCGGGCCGAATGGCCACGCGCGCGCGGCTTCATGCCCAAAAGTCTGCGCCCTTCGGGCGTGTACATTGCGCGAAACAGGCTCTGGATCACAACCGCAGCGTCCTGCGGGTCGGGGTCGAGCCCGGCAGACAGTGCAAGTATGACTCTCGCGATCGGCCGTTCAGACTTGTGCTCGCCGATGATTTGCAGGGCTTTCGCGGTCATACCGGGGGTTATGCGACGGTCGTCCAAGAGGCCTCCGTGGCTTCGCGCAGGGTCTTCGATTCGAGATGGCCGTAGCGGCGTTGCAGGATCAGCGACGAGTGACCGAGCACCTGCGAGGCGACCGCGAGGGTGGTCCCCGCGCGTAGCAGTTCGGCCGCGCGGTGGTGACGCAGATCGTGCTGGTGCAGGTCCGGGCGTCCGATGGCGTGTGTCAGCTTCGTCCATGAAGCGCGATAGTTCACGGGCTGGCCGGGGAATTTGCCCGCGAACAGCAGCGCGTCGGGGTCGCGCTTCGGCCAGACGCGGCGCATCAGCGCGGCGGTGTCCTCGCTGAAAAAAATCTGCCGCGGCCGGTCGGTCTTCGTTTCCATGACGGTAATCACGCGGGCGTCGAGATCCACATCGCGCCAGCGCCGTTCGCGCACTTCGCCGCGTCGGCCGCCGCTTTCGATCAGCAGCCGGACATAGACGGCAAAGCGCCGGTCCGGAAAGGCGTGCGCCCCCTTCAGGATCGCGACGATTTCGCGGTCGCTGATTTCAACGCGGCGAATCGCTTCCTCGAAGCGTTGCAGACCGAGGGTAGGGGAGACGAAACCGGGCGGCGCAAGATGGCGGCGGACCGCCCACTTGTAGACGGTGCCGATGGTGCTGGTGTCGCGGTTGATGGTGCTGGCCTTGTACTGGCCGGACTGCATCATCGCTTCGGCGGCAAGGGAGATTTCGCGGGTGGTGAGGGACCAGGCAGACAGATCGCCGAACGCTTCGGTCCACTTGCGTAGCCGGAGGTCCGCGCCGTCGAACTGTACCGCGCAGTAGGCGTCGGCGAGTTCCCTGAAGGTCATATGAGCGGCCTGATGCTCATTGATGCGCGCCATGGCGGCGCGAAGGTCGATTTTGGGTTTCACGATCAAGGCTCCAATGCACTGTGCAAAAAGAACCTGCCCGAAGCCGTGAGACCCGCCCGGAAAGCCTTATACAGAAAGACTCTCCGGACATATCTGGTGGGTAGTACTGGGATCGAACCAGTGACCCCTGCCGTGTGAAGGCAGTGCTCTACCGCTGAGCTAACCACCCGAAGAGCTGCACATTATGTCAGAGCCACGCAACCCAGTAAAGGGTTTTTTAAGCGGTCTGCGCGTCGACATTCGCGCTCGCGTTGTCCGTCTGCGGCGCGGGTTCGAGACGCCAAACGCTCGTCCCTTTGATCGCCTTGTCGAGGCCGTCGAGCACCGCCTGATGAGCGGCGAGTTCGTCGCTGGTGGCAGCAAGCACCGGCAGTTCCAGCAATTCGAGCACGACGCGCGGCGCGTGCGCGGCGCCGCCCGCCGACGTCTCGCCGATCATATCGATAACGAGGCTTTCCTGGCCGCGCGTCATCGCCAGATAGACTTCCGCGAGCAGTTCCGAGTCGAGCAACGCGCCGTGCAGCGTCCGGTGCGCGTTGCTGACGCCTAAGCGGTCGCACAGCGCATCGAGCGAATTGCGTTTGCCTGGGAACATCGCCTTTGCGCGCACAAGCGTATCGATCACCTCGCCGCCGCAATGTTCGCGGAACGACGGCAGGCCCAACTGTGCGAACTCGGCATCGAGAAAGCCGATGTCGAACGGCGCGTTGTGGATGATCAGATCGGCGTCCTTCACGAAGTCGCGCAGCGCATCGACGATCTCCGCGAACTTCGGTTTGTCGCTGAGAAATTCGGTGGTGAGGCCGTGCACGGCCCGCGCGCCCGGATCGCTGTCGCGTTCCGGATTGACGTAGAAGTGCAGATTGTTGCCGGTGAGCCGGCGGTTCACCAGCTCGACGCAGCCGATTTCGATGATACGGTCCCCGCTGCGCGCATTCAGGCCGGTGGTTTCGGTATCGAGGATGATTTGACGCATGTCGGATTTGCCTGCTCTAGAAGAGACGTGAGACGGGAGGGCGGATCATGTCGATCGGGCGCGGCAAGCCTAAGCCGCGCCCATCGACGCGCCCATCAAAGATCGGCGAGCGCCGCGACGCCGCGGTTCGCCAGCGCGTCGGCGCGCTCGTTCTCCGGATGGCCCGCATGCCCCTTCACCCAGCGCCATTCGATTTCATGTTGCTGCACGAGCGCATCGAGCCGCTTCCACAGATCCGCATTCTTCACCGGCGTCTTCGCCGCTGTCATCCAGTTTTTTTTCTTCCAGCCGTGAATCCACTCGCTGATGCCTTTTTGCACGTATTGCGAGTCGGTATGCACGACGATCGCGCTGCACGGGCGCTTTAACGCCTCGAGCGCGGCGATCACCGCCATCAGCTCCATCCGGTTGTTGGTGGTGTTCGCCTCGCCGCCAAACAGTTCTTTTTCGTTCGCGCCGAAGCGCAGCAGCGCGCCCCAGCCGCCGGGACCGGGATTGCCCTTGCAGGCGCCGTCGGTGAAGATTTCGATCAGGTCGGAGGTCATTTTCCCTTGTTGCGTGTATTGGGTGTCGCGACGGGCGCGAGGCCGGCCGCGAGCACAGGCTTCTTCACTTTAAGCGGACCGACGAGCCGCATGCCGGGCACGCGCTTGATGGCGGTCACCATATACGCCGCGCCGAAGATGGGCCACCAGCGGTCGCCGGCGGCTTCCATGAATTCGTAGCGGGACAGCCATAAATCGCTGACGAGGGGCGGACGATAGCAGCCGAAGCGCCCGCGTTCAAGGTCGAAACCGAGCAGCTTGATCCAGTCCTTCAGGCGCGTGAACGCGATCATGTCATGCGCGGCGGGCACGAACGGCCGCCCCGTCACCTTGCCGACCGATTGCCGCGCGCCCCACAGCGATAACGAATTGAAGCCGAGAATGATCAACTGCCCCTCCGGCATCAGCACGCGTTCGGCTTCGCGTAACAGCCGGTGCGGGTCGCTTGTGAATTCGAGCGTGTGCGGCATTACGATCAGATCGACGCTTTGCGCCTCGAACGGCAGATCGAGCAAGTCGCACCAGACCGTGCTGCGGTTCGGCGGCGCGTGCCGGCCGGGCAAACCGCCGGCTTGTCCGGTCGGAAAGGTGTAGGGCGCGCTCGACCCGCTCGCGGCATCGAGCACCAGACCGCGGCACGGCATGCGGTTTTCGCGCAGCGCATCCAGTTGCGGCAGCCCAAGCTGCAGCGCGTGATAGCCGAACACGTTCGACACGACCCGGTCGAGCTGCGCCTGCTCCCACTGCAGCACGTAGCGGCCGGGCGGCGAGTCCGTCCAGGCGGGCCAGTCTATAATCGGTCGGTTAGACATGTTGGAGAATGCGTCGCCTATGAATGCGCTTGAATACGTACCGGTCCCGGCTTTCGAAGACAATTACATCTGGCTCGTGTCGGACGGCCGCAACGCGGTGGCGGTCGACCCGGGTGAGGCCGCCCCGGTGCAGGCCTATCTCGCGAAACGGGGCTGGCGGTTGAGCGCTATTTTACTCACGCACCACCATCGCGACCACGTCGGCGGAGTAGCCGATCTGCTGAATGGCCAGGACGTGCCGGTGTACGGCCCGGCGGGCGAGGCGATCGATCATCTCACGTACCGGCTTGCACAAGGCGACGCGGTCAGCATCGCGGAGCCGGCGCTCGAACTGACGGTGCTCGACGTACCCGGTCATACGAGCGGCCACATCGCCTATTTCCAGGCGGCCGGCCCGCGCGGCACGCCGCATGTTTTCTGCGGCGACACGCTGTTTGCGTGCGGCTGCGGCCGGCTCTTCGAGGGCACGCCCGCGCAGATGCTGCAATCGCTCGACGCGCTCGCCGCGTTGCCCGGCGCGACCGAAGTGCACTGCGCGCATGAATATACGCTGTCGAACATTCGCTTTGCGCTCGCCTGCGAACCGGGCAATGCCGGCCTGCAGGCATGGCGCGACGAAGCGGCGGCGCTGCGCGCGCGCAACGTCCCCACGCTGCCCACGACAATCGCCCACGAACGCGCGGTGAACCCGTTCCTGCGGGCCGGCGAGCCGGCTATCCAGGCGACGCTTGCCGAGCAGTTGCATGAAACCGTGCCGGACCGTTTGACGTCGTTCACGCTGATGCGCGAATGGAAAAACAGGTTCCGCTAACCCGAAATTGACCCGGGTAATCTTCATTTGAAACGTCGGAACAGGTGCCAAGCCTCAGATTTGGCTAGGTTTTTCGTATCTTTCCGATTGACGGAAACGACACACTTTCGTACTATCGGCTGCAAATTCCAGCCCTATGGAAGCCGAGACGTTCATGAGATTCATCTTTAGTGCGTTGCTGGTCCTGACGCTCGCCGCATGCGCGAGCCAGGGGCCAACGACGGTCAGCCCCACCACCGCTTCCAATCCAGCCAGCCAGCAAGCCGTAGCCGACGCCCTTCGCAAGACTGCCACCGCCAAAGAAACCATCAACGTCGACCAGGGTTCCGTCGACCAGTTGACGACCGCGGACAGCGACCTGTGGGGTCGCATTCGCCGTGGTTTCCAGATGCCGGACCTGCAAAGCGACCTCGTCGACATGCAGGTCAACTGGTACGCGCAGCGTCCCGATTACGTGCAGCGCATGACCGAGCGCTCGCAGAAGTACCTGTACCACATCGTCGAAGAGCTCGAAGCGCGGCATATGCCGACCGAACTCGCGCTGCTGCCGTTCATCGAGTCCGCGTATAACCCGCAGGCGCTGTCGGTGGCGAAGGCGGCCGGCATGTGGCAGTTCGTGCCCGGCACGGGCCGCACGTACAACCTGAAGCAGAACATGTGGCAGGACGAGCGCCGCGACGTGCTCGCGTCGACCAGCGCCGCGCTCGACTATCTGTCGCGCCTGCATGACATGTTCGGTGACTGGTATCTCGCACTGGCCGCGTACAACTGGGGCGAGGGCAATGTGCAGCGCGCGATCGCGCGCAACGAAGCAGCGGGCCTGCCGACCGACTACCAAAGCCTGCGCATGCCGATGGAAACGCGCAACTACGTGCCGAAGCTGCAGGCGGTGAAGAACATCGTGGTGAACCCGCAGATCTACGGGCTTACGCTGCCGTCGATTCCGAACCATCCGTACTTCGTGACGGTAACCACGTCGCACGACATCGACGTCGACACGGCCGCGAAGCTCGCGAACATGACGCCCGACGAATTCCGTTCGCTGAACCCGTCGTTCAAGAAGCCGGTCATTCTCGGCGCGACCCAGCCGCAGATCCTGCTGCCGTTCGACAACGCGAGCGCCTTCGAGCGCAATCTGAAGGCGAACACGGGTTCGCTGTCGTCGTGGACCACGTACACCGTCACCGAACGCGCGCGGCCCGCGGCGATCGCCGAGAAAATCGGCGTCGACGCCGACACGCTGATGGCGGTCAACAAGATTCCGGCGGGCATGCGTCTTAAGCCGGGCTCAACGATCGTCGTGCCGCGCGGCGGCGACGACGACGAAGACATCAGCGCCGACATCGCCGAAGGCGCCGTGCTCGCGATGGAGCCCGACGTTCCCGATACGCGCAAGATGCTGATCCGCGTGCGCCGCTCGCAGTCGATGGCCGCGCTCGCGGCCCGCTATAACGTCTCGGTCGGGCAACTGAAGGCGTGGAACCGCACGCATCGTGACATCGTGAAGCCGGGGCAGGTCATCGTGCTGCATGTGCCGGCCGGCCGGCCGATGCCGAGCGAACCCGGTCCGCAAAGGCTCGCGACGAATGTGCAAGACGGCGGCGTCGAAAAGATCGGCACGCAGGTTGCGGACACCCGGTCCCAATCGCGCTACGATAAGAAAGGACACGCCAAGACCCGTGTCGTCAAGGTTTCCGCGCCGGCAAGCAAGGTCAAGGTATCGGCGGCCGCCCCGTCGGGTTCAGCCGGAAAAGCGAAGGCTGCGGCGCCCAGCCGCCAGAAGGTCGCGGCCAACGCGAAGAAGGGCAAGTAAACAACAAGCGGCACCCCGAGGACGTCGAACATGCGCTGCGGGGGCAGCGCATGCAGTGCGCTCCGGCAGTCTTCGTTTGCTATGCGCCGTCACGATTTGTGGCGGCGTTTTCATTGAAGCGCGCTTTTCACAATTCATTTATTGTTCTGGGTCGGCCTGCCTGGGCGCTTTTATCCGGTTCCAATGTCGTCCACTTCGTCGTCCACTTCGCTCCGCGTTTTCCTGCTGTTCTCAGTCGGCTACTTCGTTTCGTATGTGTTTCGCGGCGTCAATCTCGGGTTTGCGCCGCTGATCACGCACGAAATGGGTCTGTCCGCCACCGATCTCGGGCTGCTGACCAGCCTCTACTTCCTCGGTTTCGCGGGCGCGCAGATTCCCGCTGGCGTGCTGCTCGACCACTATGGGTCGCGCCGCACGGCCGCCGGCATGCTGCTGTTCGCAGCGGCGGGGATCTGGACGTTCGGCGCGGCGCACGGCATCGGCATGATGATGGTCGGCCGGCTGCTGATCGGCGTCGGCGTGTCGGTATGCCTCGGCGCGGCGTTCAAGGCGCTGGCGCAGCATTTCCCGGCGCCGCGTCTGCCGCTTGTGAATGGGCTCACGATGGCGGTCGGCGGGTTGGGCGGGGTCGTGGTCGGCTCGCCGCTCACCTGGGTGTTGACGTTCACGACCTGGCGCGTCGTCTGCGTGGGGCTCGGCGTCATGACTGTCGTCGTCGCGGTGGTGCTGTGGACCCTGGCGCCCGATACTAGAGAAGCGCCGCGCCAGACGACGCTCGCCGGCCAGTTCATGGGCACGCTGGACATTCTTCGCAGCGCGGCGTTCTGGAAGCTCGCGTCGTTTCCCGTCGTCACGCAAGGCGTGTTTTATTCGATGCAGTCGCTGTGGGTCGGCACGTGGTTGCGCGACGTCGCCGGCCTGCCGTCAGGCGCGGCTGCGGCATTCGTGTCGGTGCTCGGTTTCGCGATGATGGCCGGCTGTATCGGCTTCGGTGCGGCGGCGCGCAGTCTCGAGCGGCGCGGCGTATCGCTGTACGCGTTTTGTGGCTTCGGCGGCGCGCTGTTCGTTGTCACACAGCTGCTGATCATGCTGAACGCGCCACTGCCCGCCGGGCTGCTGTGGGCGGCGTACGGCTTCTTCGGCGGCACTGGAATTCTGAGCTACGCGCTGCTGCCGCGCTATTTCGCGGCGCACATGATCGGGCGCGCGAATACGACGATGAACCTCGTCATTTTCATGTTGATTTTCGGTTTCCAGGTGGGGGTCGGCGCGGTGCTGTCGCATTGGCCGGCAGTCACGGGGCATTATCCTGTGTCGGCGCATCTGACCGCGTGGACGATTCTGCTGGCATTGCAAGTCGCGGGCGCGATCTGGTACGTATTGCCGAGCCGGGTTCTGTCGTCGGCGGCCGCGCATTTGCAGGTCGAACGCCAGTCCTGAAGCGCGCTTGCGGGTGACGGACTCGCGGGTGGCGGATCATGGCGGCTTGTGCGCCGCGCGTTGCACCGATACGGGGCTCGCCCTTATCTCGGATTTGAAGGTGGGGGTGCTTTCAGGCTATAATTCGAAGGTTTGAGCTTATCAACCCGCACCCTAGCGCCTACCTCCTCCAAACCGTTCATCCGCCGCGCGCCGCTAACGTCGAGCTCCGGTCCCAGGCAAGGCCTCCCCGCGGGGGCGCCGGCTCAGGTACCCACCGGACGCACGAACCCACGCATCGCTCCCAGCCGATCCGCCCGCACGACGGGCCGGTCGCGCACGATGCAACCGCCGGCGAACGTTAGCCGCGACACGCGAGCGAGCTTGCGCGCGCATCTTCGGATGTGTATGCCCGCGGCTCGCACGGTCGGATAGACAGGTCGGCAACAGGGTGTTCCGCCAAGGAGTCCCCCGTGTTGCCGTCATTTTCTCCCGCTCTGCTCGCGCTCGCCGACGGCACGGTCTTTCGTGGTTACTCGATCGGCGCTGCCGGTCATACGATCGGCGAAGTCGTGTTCAATACCGCTATCACGGGCTATCAGGAAATCCTGACTGACCCGAGCTACGCGCGCCAGATCGTCACGCTGACATACCCGCATATCGGCAACGTCGGCGTAAATGCCGAAGACGTCGAAGCCACGAAAGTCCATGCCGCCGGCCTCATCATTCGCGACCTGCCGGTTCTCGCGTCGAACTTCCGCATGGAGCGCACGCTGTCCGATTACCTGCGTGACGAAGGTATCGTCGCGATTGCCGGCATCGACACCCGCAGGTTGACGCGCCTGTTGCGCGACAAGGGTGCGCAAAACGGCGCGATTCTCGCAGGCTCCGATGACGAGAAGAAGGCAATCGAACTGGCCCGCTCGTTCCCCGGTCTCGCGGGGATGGATCTCGCGAAGGTCGTGTCGACCAAGAACCAGTACGAGTGGAAGCAGACCGAATGGCGCCTCGGCGTCGGCTACGGCATGCAGAACACGCCGAAGTACCGCGTCGTCGCGTTCGACTTCGGTGTCAAATACAACATCCTGCGCATGCTTGCCGAGCGCGGCTGCCAGGTGACGGTGCTGCCCGCGGAGGCTTCGGCGGCCGACGCGTTCGCCCTCAACCCGGACGGCGTGTTCCTGTCGAACGGCCCCGGCGACCCGGAGCCGTGCGGCTACGCGATCGAGGCCACGCGCGCATTCATCGAGCGCGGCATTCCGACCTTCGGCATCTGCCTCGGCCATCAGATCATGGGGCTCGCGGTCGGCGCGAAGACGATGAAGATGAAGACCGGTCACCACGGCGCAAACCATCCGGTGAAGGATCTGGAAAACGGCCGCGTCGTGATCACGTCGCAGAATCACGGCTTTGCCGTCGACGCCGCGACGCTGCCCGCGAATGCGCGCGTGACGCACGTGTCGCTGTTCGACGGCACGCTGCAAGGCTTCACGCTGACCGACAAGCCGGCCTTCTGTTTCCAGGGGCACCCGGAAGCGTCGCCGGGCCCGAGCGATATCGGCTACCTGTTCGACCGCTTCACCGCGTTGATGGACAGCAGGAAAGACAGCAACGCCGCGGCGGCGTAGGACACTCGCGCAGGCGAACCGAACCGAACAGGGCAGAGCGCGCGCCATGGCTCTTCAGCGAAGAGCGGCAAGGCGGCAGCGCGCCACCGGAAAGAACACAGCAATACATTAGCGAGAGCGTTATGCCCAAGCGGACAGACATCAAGAGCATCCTCATCATCGGCGCGGGTCCGATCATCATCGGCCAGGCGTGCGAGTTCGATTACTCGGGCGCGCAGGCGTGCAAGGCGCTGCGTGAGGAAGGCTACAAGGTCATTCTCGTCAACAGCAATCCGGCGACGATCATGACCGACCCGAACACGGCCGACGTGACCTATATCGAGCCGATCACATGGGAAGTGGTGGAACGCATCATTGCGAAGGAGCGCCCCGACGCGATCCTGCCGACGATGGGCGGCCAGACCGCGCTCAACTGCGCGCTCGATCTGCATCACCACGGCGTGCTGGCGAAGTACGACGTCGAACTGATCGGCGCGTCGCCGGAAGCGATCGACAAGGCCGAAGACCGCCAGAAGTTCAAGGACGCGATGACGAAGATCGGGCTCGGCTCGGCGAAGTCGGGTGTCGCGCACACGATGGACGAAGCGCTGAAGGTGCACGGCGAGATCACGGTGATGACGGGCGGCATCGGCTATCCGGTGGTGATCCGGCCGTCGTTCACGCTCGGAGGTTCGGGCGGCGGCATCGCGTACAACCGCGAGGAATTCGAAGAGATCTGCAGGCGCGGTTTCGATCTTTCGCCGACCCACGAACTGCTGATCGAAGAGTCGCTGCTCGGCTGGAAAGAGTACGAGATGGAAGTGGTCCGCGACAAGCAGGACAACTGCATCATCGTGTGCTCGATCGAGAACCTCGACCCGATGGGCATTCACACCGGCGACTCCATTACCGTCGCGCCGGCGCAGACGCTCACCGACAAGGAATATCAGGTCCTGCGCAATGCGTCGCTCGCGGTGCTGCGCGAGATCGGCGTCGATACGGGCGGCTCGAATGTGCAGTTCGCGATCAATCCGAAAGACGGCCGGGTGATCGTGATCGAAATGAATCCGCGCGTGTCGCGTTCGTCGGCGCTGGCGTCGAAGGCCACCGGCTTTCCGATTGCGAAAGTCGCCGCGAAGCTCGCGGTCGGCTATACGCTCGACGAACTGAGGAACGAAATCACCGGCGGTCAGACGCCGGCTTCGTTCGAACCGACAATCGACTACGTCGTCACGAAGATTCCGCGCTTCGCATTCGAAAAATTCCGCGAAGCCGATGCGCGTTTGACGACGCAGATGAAATCGGTCGGCGAAGTGATGGCGATCGGCCGCACGTTCCAGGAGTCGTTCCAGAAGGCGTTGCGCGGTCTCGAAGTGGGTGTCGACGGCCTCGACGAAAAGACGGCGAGCCGCGACGAAGCGATCCGCGAGATCGGCGAAGCCGGTCCGGACCGCATCTGGTTTGTCGGCGATGCGTTCCGCCTCGGTCTGACGGCGCAGGAAATTTTCGAAGAAACCGCGATCGACCCGTGGTTCCTCGCGCAGATCGAACAGATCGTGCTGAAGGAGAAGGCGCTGGGCGGGCGCACGCTCGCCAGTCTGTCGGTGGATGAGTTGCGCTATCTGAAGCAAAGCGGTTTTTCCGATCGACGTCTCGCGAAGCTCCTCGCTGCGACGCCCGCCGATGTCCGCAAGCGCCGCATCGAACTGAACGTGCGCCCGGTGTACAAGCGCGTCGATACGTGCGCGGCCGAGTTCGCAACGAAAACCGCCTACATGTACTCGACGTACGAAGAAGAGTGCGAAGCGAATCCGACGAACAACAAGAAGATCATGGTGCTGGGCGGCGGCCCGAACCGGATCGGCCAGGGCATCGAGTTCGACTATTGCTGCGTGCATGCCGCGCTCGCGTTGAGCGAAGACGGCTACGAAACGATCATGGTCAACTGCAACCCTGAAACCGTTTCGACCGA
>DASXXR010000167.1:0-5765 GCA_036502945.1 Paraburkholderia sp.
TGCGCGGAAGCCTGAAATGAAAACAGCGAGGCCGGGAATGCTTTGTTCCAGTGAATGCCGATCGGTGGCGCGGTACCGGCAGCCGGCGCAGCAAGGCCGGCGTATGCCGGTTTGCGCGAGCGGATTGTCCGACGCGCGCGGAGCCGCGCTTACGTTCCCTGCCCCAAGCTATTCCAATACGGTGCGGGCACGTGCGCGGACAGCGCGTAGCCGATCGCGATATTGACGGCAACGCCCACGTGCGCAGCGCGGTGATCGGCGCCACCAGTTCCGGCGTAACTACCGTGCGGCAAGCGGCGAGCGAATAGTGACTACCCACGTCACCGGCGCCGGCTCGACCGCCAATCCGATCACGCACTTCGGAAAACGCACCAGGATTTCGCCCGTTCGAACCAGCGCGAAGTCGCGACGTACGTCAGATGTCGAGCGGATCGACTTCAATGCTCCAGCGCAACACGCCTTTCAGCGGGCGTAGCAGCGGCTGCCACGCGCGCAGCGTAGCCTGCAGCGCCGCACGCGATGCACTCTCGATCAGCAATTGCGCGCGGTGCACATGCATCACCTTGACGATCGTCAGCGGCACCGCGTCGTAGACGGTCACGCGCTCCGCAGAAGGAATGCCCGGCAATGCCGCAGCAGCTTGCTGCAGGAAAGCGAGTGCCGCTTCGAGCGTGCGGCCTTCGGCTCGCAGCATCGCTTGATAGACGAACGGCGGCAGATGCGCGTCGCGGCGTTCGGCGAGCGTCGAATTGGCAAAGCCCACGTAGTCATGACGCGCCAGCGCGTGGTACAGCGCGTGGCGCGGGTAACGCGTCTGCACCAGCACTTCGCCGGGCAAGCCGGCGCGGCCCGCGCGCCCGCTCACCTGCATCAGCTGCGCGAAGAGCCGCTCGCTCGCGCGGAAGTCGTGCGAGAAGAGCGCAGTGTCGGCATTCAGCACGCCGACCAGCGTCACACGCCGGAAATCGTGCCCTTTCGCGATCATCTGCGTGCCGACCAGAATATCGACCTCGCCCGCGTGGACATCGGAAAAGAGCGCCTGTGCGCTGCCTTTGCGGCGCGTGCTGTCGGCGTCGATGCGCAGCACGCGCGCGCCCGGCACCGCGCTCGCGAGCGTCTCTTCGACGCGCTGCGTGCCGCGTCCCAGCGGCGCAATATCGACATTGCCGCATTCCGGACAGGCGCGTGGAATCCGTGACTCCCAGCCACAGTGATGGCAACGCAACGCGCGTTCCGGCTTATGCAGCACAACATACGCGCTGCAGCGCGGACAGCCGGCAACCCAGCCGCACGCATCGCACGCCAGTTGCGGCGCGTAGCCGCGGCGGTTGAGAAACACCAGGCTTTGCTCGCCGCGTTCGAGCCGCGTTCTCAATGCCGCGAGCAACGGCCCCGACAAGCCTTCCACCGAAGCACGCCCGCGCCGCCGTTCGTCCTCGAGGTCGATCAGCTTGACGGTCGGCAACACCGCATCGGCGACCGCACGGCGCGCGAGCGTCAGCCGCTTGTAGCGGCCCTGATCGGCTTGCCACCAGCTTTCTAGCGACGGCGTCGCCGACCCCAGCACGACCGGGATGTCCAGTTGCTTCGCGCGCCAGACCGCGAGATCGCGTGCCGAATAGCGCAAGCCTTCCTGCTGCTTGTACGCGGGATCGTGCTCCTCGTCGACGACGATGATGGCGAGCCGCGGCAGCGACGCGAGCACCGCGAGCCGCGTCCCCAGCACGATGCGCGCACGGCCGGTATGCGCGGCAAACCAGTTGCGCGCGCGCTCGCCTTCGGCAAGGCCGCTGTGCAGCGTGACGATCGCGCCGTCGTCCAGCGACGCAAAACGCGCGCGAAACGCTGCCTCGAATTGCGGCGTGAGATTGATTTCGGGGACGAGCACGAGCGCCTGAGCTTCATGCTCGGCCATCAGCAACGCCGCCAGCGCGCGCAGGTAAACCTCCGTCTTGCCGCTGCCCGTCACGCCGTGCAGCAGGAACGGGGCGAATCCGTGCGCGTGGCGAATAGCATCGACGGCGATGGTCTGCTCGCCAGTGAGTGTCGGCAGCGCGGCGGCTTCGTCGTTCGCGCATGCGGCGGGCAAGGCCGACGCGTCGCTGACTTCGAGCGCCACCCAGCCCTTTGCCCGCCACATATCGAGTGTGGCGACCGCTTTCGGGTGAAGCGAACGGGCATCGGCCGCGGACAGCGAATCCACACCGGCCAGCTCGTCGGCCAGCCGTCTTAGCGCACTTGCGCGCGCCGGCAACGCGTCAGGCAACGCGTCCCGCCCCGCAGCCAGCAAGCGGTAGCGCTCGTCCGGCGCCAGCAGGCGCGCCCATCGAGCGGCGTCGCGCAGCGGCTGCGGCAACGCCGGCAGCGCAACTTCGCCAAGCCCGCGCTGGTAATAGTCGGCGGCGAATTCGACGAGTTCGAGCCATTGCGCCGACAGCGGCGGACAGGCGGCACAAAGACTGTCGACGCTGCGCAAGCGCTCTTCCGGCACTTCACTGTGAGCGGCCACTTCGCGCACAAGGCCGACCACAAGCCGTTTGCCGAACGGCACATTGACCAGCATGCCGGGCTGCGGCGACTGCGCCGCTTCGCAGCGGTAGTCGAAGAGCGTGGCGAGCGGGTGGTCCAGCGCGACGCGGACGAACACGTGACTCACCGATGCGCCCCATCTGTTGCCGTCGACGGGGTCCGCAGGAACAGTGCGCACAGGGCGCGCCCGCCGAAGTTAAAGTGAAACTTCACAATCGGCGCTAAGTTTTGGATTCGGCTGAACAATTATCCGCTTCCGTGTCCTGTGGATAACTTTGTTGAGAACTTGGCCACGAGGGCCCGGAAACCGCGCCGTGCGGGCTTTTGTGTGGTTTACCACACACTTGTGCGCGTGTCCGTCAAACCCTTGCCGGTCAAGGCACTCACCCGAAGATGCTCAAATTGGCAAGCGCTATGTAACGACGAAACGTTCTACCGCGCCGCAGCGTGACGGATGTGTATAAGTCAAGTCTTGACAACCGGCAGAACGCCATTCGACGGCCTGTGGAATGCAAATTTCCCCTTAAGGCGAGAGCCCAGTTCATTGCATTGCAACAGAATTGTCATATGCCCGACAGCGATCCGGACGTTGCCGTGTTGGCCCCCGCGCGAATCGTCCGGCTATGGCGATGCACTTCGTCCACCAGTTCGGCCACGTGCTCGGGCGGCGTGAATTGCGAGATGCCGTGCCCGAGGTTGAATACGTGGCCGGGACGATTGCCGTAGCTATCCAGCACGGCGCGCGCTTGCGCACGGATCGTCGACGGCGGCGCGAACAGCACCGAAGGATCGATATTGCCTTGAAGCGCCACCTTGCCGGCTACGCGCTCGTACGCACGGGCCAGATTCACCGTCCAGTCGAGGCCGACCGCATCGACGCCCGTCGCCGCGATCTCTTCAAGCCACAGACCGCCGCCCTTCGTGAACGTGATGACAGGGACACGGTTGCCGTCGTGCTCGCGCTTCAGCTGACTCACCACCTGCTGCACGTAGTGCAGCGAGAAACGTTGGTAGATGCCGTCCGCGAGCGCGCCGCCCCAGGTATCGAAGATCATCACAGCCTGCGCGCCGGCTTCGATCTGTGCGTTCAGATAGGCCGTAACCGCCTTTGCGTTGACGTCGAGGATGCGATGCATCAGGTCCGGCCGACTGTACAACATGGACTTCACGGTGCGGAAGTCGTCCGAACCGCCGCCTTCGACCATATAGCATGCAAGCGTCCACGGGCTGCCTGAGAAGCCGATCAGCGGTACACGCTGGCCGCCTTGCGCGTCGGTCAGCGCCCGCCGGATCTGGCGGACCGCGTCCGTGACGTAGCGCAGTGTTGCGTCGATATCCGGCACGGCGAGACGCGCGACGTCGTCTTCGGTGCGAACCGGCCGCGCAAACTTCGGCCCTTCGCCGGCCGCGAAGTCGAGGCCGAGGCCCATCGCGTCGGGAATCGTCAGGATGTCGGAAAAGAGAATCGCGGCGTCGAGCGGGTAGCGATCGAGTGGCTGCAGCGTCACTTCAGTCGCGTAGTCCGGATTCTTCGCCAGACCGAGAAAGCTGCCCGCCCGGCCGCGCGTCGCGTTGTATTCGGGCAGATAGCGGCCCGCCTGACGCATCAACCAGATCGGCGTGTAGTCGGTCGGCTGGCGCAGCAGCGCGCGCAGGAAAGTGTCGTTGAGGAGTCGATGGGCCACGTTGCTTGCGACGAAAGGCAAAGGGCCATTCTACCGGACGCCGCCACGGGCAATGCGTGGGATCGACGCGATTGCGGGGAGCGCGCAGCGAGTACCACCGCTGGCGGCAATATTAAGTTGCAGCGTCCGTCGTTGGTTTTCAGCGTCTGCTTCGTACAATAACCGACCAACAAGGAGACCTCATGAAGAGAACCGTACTTGCATGGCTAGGCGCGCTGATGTGCGCAGCGGCAGGAGCCGCGCACGCGCAAAGCACCGCCGCCACGCCGTCCCGGCTCGACGACATCGTTGCACGCGGCACGCTGCGCGCCTGCACGACCGGAGACTACAAGCCTTACTCGTATTACAAGCCGGATGGACAGTTCGAGGGTATCGACATCGATATGATCGAGTCGCTCGCGAAAACGCTGGGCGTGAAAGCGGAGTTCATCAAGACGACGTGGCCGAATCTAATGAACGATTTTCTCGCGAAATGCGACGTCGGCGTGGGCGGCGTATCGACGACGATGGATCGCCAGAAGCGCGCGTTCTTTACCGAGCCCTATCAGGTCGACGGCAAAACGCCGATCGTCCGGTGCGACGACGTCGGCAAGTATCAAAGCGTCGATCAGATCAACCAGCCTTCCACGCGTGTCATCGTTAACCCCGGCGGTACGAACCAGCGTTTTGCAAAGCATTACTTTCCAAATGCCAAGCTGACGGTTTATCCGGACAACGTCACCATCTTCAAGCAGATTCTCGCCGGCAACGCGGATGTGATGGTGACGGATGCGTCGGAGACGCTGTTGCAGCAGAAACTGAATCCGGGACTGTGTTCGGTTCATCCTGACAAGCCGTTCGAGTACGGCGAAAAAGCCTGGCTGCTGCCGCGCGGCGACGTCGTTTTCCAGCAATATATCGACCAATGGCTGCATCTTGCCCGACAAAGCGGTGAGTATCAGGCAATTTCTGATAAATGGCTGAAGTAGCGCTCGGCGCGGATGCAAACTGGCGTTCGCGAAGCGGATTGCACGGCGCGGATCTGTAACCGCGCGGACGCTGTTAAGCGTCGGCCCACTATCACGCGGCGCTTACGCCCTTGCAGCCGTCCGTGGCAAGAGGCGCTAGTTGCGCCGCATCATTTTTCATTCGGTTTGGCTCCGGCCGCTTGCAAAACCGTCCTGAGCGACTACGCTTCAAACAACTGACTACAGGGATTTCGACCCGTCTAAAACGAAATTTCGTATTTGTCAGATGCAAAGGAGCAGCGCAATATGTAATGCTTGTAATAGTGATAAATTGCGATTTAATCATTTTAATGTTGTCGGTAAAAATGATTGTTTTCAAAAGATAAAAACGGCAAAAAATCCCGGAAAGCCTTGTCGGGCGGGCGTTACAACCTGAAACACTTTGTTACCGCGTTTCCGGATTAATTCGCCCACAATGCCTCTCAACGGGTTCAACACGGATGTGGCTTGGTGTGTGGTGTGAGCGGATACCGTTCTCCGAGTCGGTCGGCAAATGCGCCGGGTCCCTGAAAAGGGGCATCCCTGTTGGAGTCGTGGTCGACGG
>DASXXR010000168.1:0-10153 GCA_036502945.1 Paraburkholderia sp.
TCCGCCATGGACGAGCGAATGCATGCGTGCACCACCTGTCACGGCGTTCAGGGCCAGGGGCGCAACAACGACTACTTCCCGCGCATCGCGGGCAAACCGGCCGACTACCTGTTCAACCAGTTGATCGCGTTTCGCGACGGCGGCCGCACCTACCCGCCGATGGGCTATCTGCTCGCGTTTCTGCCCGACCCGTACCTGCACAAGATCAGCGAATACTTCGCCGCGCTGCAGCCGCCCTATCCGAATCCCGACTCGCAGCCCTTGCCCGCAGCGCTGCTGGACTACGGCAAGAAGCTCGTCACACAAGGCGATCCGTCGCGCAAGCTGCCGGCCTGCGCCGCGTGCCACGGCGCCCGGCTAACCGGCACGCAGCCCGGCATCCCCGGGCTGCTCGGCCTTCACGCGAGCTATATCGCCGGGCAGATGGGCACATGGCGCTCGGGCACGCGTCACGCCATCGCGCCGGACTGCATGCACTCGATCGCCGTGAAGCTGACCGACCGGGACATCACCGCGGTATCGAACTGGCTCGCCCGTCAGCCGCGTCCGGACGACCCGACGCCCGCGCCGAAGAACACCGGCCGGCTGCCGATCGCATGCGGGAGTCAACCGGAATGAAACCGATCTCGCGTTCCGTTCACGCCATGACGCACGCGGTGCGGGCGGGCCGTCGCGTGGCGGTTGCGATGGCCACCTGCGCAGCACTCGCGTGCGCGATAGCCGTGCCGCATTCGCCGCTGGTCGGTCACGCACGGGCAGCGGAAGCAGCCGCGCCTGATACACCGGATACACCGCATACACCCGATACGCGGCCCGAAATCGTGAAACGCGGCGAATATCTGGCGCGTGCCGGCGACTGCGTCGCCTGCCATACGGCGCCGCGCGGCAAGACCTTCGGCGGCGGACTCGCAATGGAAACGCCGTTCGGCACGCTGTACTCGCCGAACATCTCGCCGGACGTTCAATATGGCATCGGCGCATGGAGCGCCGACGCGTTCTTCAAGATGATGCGCACGGGCAAGGCGCCGGACGGCAAGCTGATCTATCCGGCCATGCCGATTGCGCAATACACGAAGGTGACGCGCGAAGACTCCGACGCGATCTTCGCGTATCTGAAGTCCGTGCCGCCCGTGCGTCAGGCGAACCGGCCGCATCAACTGCGCTTTCCGTTCAATCAGCGCGATCTGCTGGTCGGCTGGCGCTCGCTGTATTTCCGCGAAGGCGAATTCAAGCCCGATCCGACGCGCTCGGTCGAATGGAACCGCGGCGCGTATCTGGTCGAGGGGCTGGGCCACTGCACGATGTGCCACACGAAGATCAACCTGCTCGGCGGCTCGTCGCGGCGTGAGCAGTTCGCGGGCGGCCTGATTCCGGTGCAGAACTGGTACGCGCCTTCGCTGACGTCGGACAAGGACGGCGGCCTCGGCGACTGGAGCATCAAGGACATCGTCGATCTGCTGCAAGCCGGCATCTCGGACCGCGGCGCCGTGTACGGGCCGATGGCCGAAGTCACGTATCACAGCCTGCAATACATGACCGATGAAGACGTGAAGGCGATGGCCATCTATCTGAAAACGCTGCCCAACAACGATCCGGGCCGCAAGAGCGGCCCGTCCGCGCCGACCGGCACGAAGGTCTTCGCGACCGGCTCGCGCATCTATGCGGACAAATGTGCGATGTGCCACGGCGCAAACGGCGAAGGCAAGCTGCAGCACTACCCGCCGCTCGCTCGCAACCAGTCGATTGAAATGGACTCGGCCGTCAACCCGATCCGCATCGTGTTGAACGGCGGCTTCCCACCGGGCACGCGGCGCAATCCCGAACCATATGGGATGCCGCCGTTCGCGCAGGAACTGAATGACGCGGATGCCGCGGCCGTCGTCACGTATATCCGTACGGCATGGGGCAATCACGGGCTGCCGGTGACGGCAAAGCAGGTCAACGAACTGCGCAACGCGCCGCTGCGCTGAAACCTGGAATCGAGAATCGGGAGAACATGCAGATGGACGTCAACGACCCTTCCGATGAAGCCGTCGAGCGCATCGTCGCCGCGGGTCCGCACGGCGCGATTGCGCTGGCGGGCGCCGCCTCGCTGATCGTCACGGCGATCTGGATCGGCTTCTACTTCCTCGTGTTTTTGCCGCGCGGCGTGATCCAGTAACCATGTCGAGCGAACCTTCCGACCATCCGACGAGCGGCCACGCGGTCGCCGAGCGCGCCGAACGGCGCTGGATCTACTTCGTCGCCGCGATCATCCTGATGATGCTGGTCGTCGTCGTATTTACGGGCCTGCACTGGGCGATCATGCCGCCGTCGCGCGTCGAGACGGTCGACCCGACGCGGCTGCAGCTATCAGGCGAATTTGTCGAAAGCAATCTGGGCAGCGGCGTCGAGCCGGACGGTTCGGTCGTCGTGCGCTTCATCGCGCAGCAGTATTCGTTCACGCCGCAATGCCTGCTGGTGCCCGCCGACACGCCGGTCACGCTGCGCACGACCAGTGCCGACGTCGTACACGGCTTGCTGATTACCGACACGAACGTCAACACGATGGTCGTGCCCGGCTACATCGCGACACTGACAACCCGCTTCGACCACCCCGCCGACCATCTGATGCCGTGCCACGAGTTCTGCGGTTTCGGCCATCAAACGATGTGGGCGCATGTGAAGGTGATCGATAAAGCCGCGTTCTTCGAGCAGGCCCGACAATCCCGGAGGCTCAGCTGTGTTGCACGCTAAGCGACTCGTACTCGCGCATTTCTGGCTCGCGTTCATTGCGTTTCTGATCGCGCTATTGCTCGGCGCATGGCAGATGCTGGTGCGCAGTCCGCTGCTTCCGTGGCTCGGCGACCCCGAGCTTTACTACCGGTCGGTGACCGCGCACGGTACGGTCATGGCGTACGTGCTGCCGACGCTCGTCGCGATGGGCTTCGGCTACGCAATCGTCGAACTCGCGCTCGGCCAGCGGCTCGTCGGCCTCAAATGGGCGTGGGCCGGCTTCATCCTGCTCGCGCTCGGTGCGGTCGTCGCCGTGATCCCGGTTGCGATGGGCCGCGCGTCCGTGCTGTACACGTTTTATCCGCCGATGGTGGGCAACGCGTTCTACTACATCGGCATCGTGCTGGTGGTGGTCGGCTCGTGGATCTGGGTCGCGTTGATGGGCGTGAACCTGCGCGTGTGGAAACGCGCGAACCCCGGCAAGCCCGTGCCGCTCGCGATGTTCGCGAATGTCGCGGGCGCGTATCTATGGGGATGGACCGCCGTCGGTGCGGCGGTGGAAATCCTGTTCCAGATCCTTCCCGTCGCGCTCGGCCTGAAGTCGACGATCGACGCGGGCCTCGCACGCGTGCTGTTCTCGTGGACCCTGCATGCGATCGTCTACTTCTGGCTCGTGCCCGCCTACATCGCGTACTACACGCTGGTGCCGCGCGCGATCGGCGGGCGCCTCTATAGCGATTCGATGGCGCGCGTGTCGTTCATCCTGTTCCTCGTGTTCGCGATGCCGATCGGCATTCACCATCTGTTCGCCGATCCGCAGGTCGGCTCCGGCTTCAAGTTCCTGCATGCGGTGTTCACCGGCATGGTGTCGGTGCCGACGCTGCTCACCGTGTTCACGATTTGCGCATCGGTTGAGATTGCCGGGCGGCTACGCGGCGGCAAAGGCACATTCGGCTGGCTGACGGCGCTGCCCTGGCGCAACCCGATGATGCTCGTGATCGCGTTCTCGTTCATCATGCTCGGCTTCGGCGGCGCCGGTGGGCTCATCAACATGAGCTATCAGCTAAACGAGTCGATCCACAACACGCAGTGGGTCACCGGCCACTTCCATCTGATTTTCGGCGGCGCGATCGTGATCATGTACTTCGCGATTGCGTATGAACTGTGGCCGCAACTCACCGGACGCGCGCTGGGTTCGGTCCGAATGATCCGCACGCAACTGTGGCTGTGGTTCATCGGCATGATGGTCGTGACGATTCCGTGGCACTACGTCGGCCTGCTCGGTGCGCCGCGCCGCATGGCGTATTACGACTACAGCGCGCCGGGCATCGCGCCGCAGGCCGTGTGGGTCGCGGTATCGGCATTCGGCGGGGTCATCCTGGTGATCTCGGGCGTATTGTTCATCTATATTCTCGCGAAGTCGCAGTTCGGCCCCATCGAACAGCCGAAGCCGTTCCGCTTCAGCCTGCCCGCCCATCCGGTCGACCGCGTGCCGGCGGCGCTCAACGGTTTCGGCTTGTGGGTCGCGCTGATGATCGGCCTGACCGTCGTCAACTACGGCGTGCCGATCGCCCAGTTGCTCGCATTGCCGCAGACTTCCGTGCCCGCCGTGGCGGTAGGAGCATCGCGATGAGCGAAGAGCGCGTATTCAGCTTCCGCAATCGCTGGTTCACGGCGAGCGTCGGCTATACGCTCGCGATAGCCGTCGTAGCGGGGCTGATCGGCTTCATCTGGCTGCCGTCGAAGCACAGCGACTATACGCAGGGTGGCTTGTGGGCAACCATCTGCCGCGCGGCCGGTGCACCGTCTTCGTGGTACAGCGAGATGTCGAACGTCGCGGGCGCGGCGCCGAGCGAAGTGGTCGTATTACCGCCGCTGCACCGTGCGCAGGCTGACGCCATTTCGATCGGACGCGGCGCGACGCTCGCGCAGAACTGCTCGATGTGCCATGGCGTGCAAGGCGCGATCCAGGTGAGCGCGCCGGCGCTGGCCGGGCAATACGCGGACGTGATCTACAAGGAACTGCGCGACTATCAAAGCGGCCAGCGGCCGAATTCGATCATGCCGCCGATCATCGCCCGCCTCGGCGACCGCGACCTGCACGACCTCGCCGCCTACTACGCGTCGCTGCCGCGCCCAGGTCCTGCCGAACCCAGCCAGACGGAAGACAGCGGCATCCGCAAGCTCGTGATGGAAGGCGACCCGATGCGCAATATCGCGCCGTGTGCCGCCTGCCACGGCGAGCGCGACCGCAAAGGCGCCGCGCCGTGGCTCGGCGGCCAGTCGTCGGTTTACCTTGCCGGGCAGTTGCAGCGCTTCGCGAGCGGCGAGCGGCGCAACGACATCAACGAACAGATGCGCAACGTCGCACGCAACATGACGCCGGAAGAAATCGACGGTGTCGCAAAGTACTACGCGGCGCGGCCGTGATGCGTTCACACCCGTCACGCGGGAGGTTCGCCTGACTACGCGACGCGCGTTTGATGAGCCGTTCGCTTCACGGAGTTCCCGATGCAGGAAATTACGTCGGCACTGGTCGTATTCGTCGTGCTCCTCGCGGGTACGGCGATAGGCTGGTTCGTCAAACCGCTGCTGCCGGACGAACACAAAGCGCACGAAACGGTGCAGCTGATCCAGCTGGTGATCGGCATGCTCGTCACGTTTGCTGCGCTGGTGCTCGGTCTGCTAACGGCCTCCGCCAAGAACAGCTTCGATACGGTCGGCAACGACTTTCGTTCCTATGCGTCCGACCTGATCCGGCTGGACCAGTCATTGCGTCAATACGGCGCGGACGCGGACCCAGTGCGCGACGTGCTGCGCGTGTACACGGCGGCGGCCATTGCATCGACCTGGCCGAACGAACCCGCGCCCGCCGGCAACTACTACCCGAAAAACGCGCCGACCACCGATTTCAACCAGCTTGAAAGTACGAAGCTCGGAGAAATGCTTAGCGCCGCAACGGTCGCGGCACGCCAGTTGAAAGCGCACGATGAAGCTCATCAGAAGACGCTGGATCAAATCCTCAATCAGTTCGACAACCTGACGACCGCGCGCTGGAAGCTGATTGAAGAGGCACACAGTTCGATTTCGCGACCGTTCCTGATGATGCTTGCATTCTGGCTGTTCGTGATTTTCCTGAGCTTCGGGCTGATTGCGCCGCGCAACGCACTGGCGCTCGTCATGATCATGCTCGGAGCGGTGTCGATTGCGTCGGCGATGTATGTGATCGTCGACCTCGACACGCCGCTCACCGGCCCGCTCGTCGCGTCGAGCCAGCCCATGCGCGATGCGCTCGCGCACTTGGTCCACTAGGCGCAACGGGCCGCGGAGCCAGGGTTGCGCGGCGCGCGTAGCGGGATGGCCACGACTCCTCGCCATCGCTGCGGGCATTATTTCGCGTCCGTCGCTGCGTCGAAGATTTCGCGCAGCCAGTCCGCGAACGCCCGCACGCGCGCCGAGAGCTGCCGGTTCTGCGGATAGAGCACGGTGACCGGCATCGGCGGCGGCGGGAAATGCGCCAGCACGATTTTCAGCTGTCCGGCCGCGAGCTCGCCGGCGACGCGATAGCGCGGCACCTGCACGAGCCCAAGGCCCGCCACTGCCGATCCGGTGTATAGATCGGCGGCCGTCACCGCGATCACGCTGGCGAGATGCAGTTCGGTCACGTGGCCGTCGACGCTGAACTCCAGCGGCACTGCATTGCCTGTCGCGCTCGACACATAGTTGACCGCGCGATGTGTCGTGAGCGCGTCCAGATCGCCGGGCTCGCCGTGCGCCGCCAGATAGGCGGGGCTCGCCACCGTCACCTGCTCGAGCCGCGCGATCCGCCGGCCGATCATCGAAGAATCCTGCAGCGTGCCTGCCCGCAACACGCAGTCGACGCCCTCGCGCACCAGATCGACGAGGCGATCGTCCTCACCGACGTGCAGCTCGATGCCGGGATAGCGCGCGAGAAACGCCGGCAGCGCCGGCACGACGAAATGCCGCGCGAGCGTGCCTTGCAGATTCACGCGCAACAGGCCTTTGGGCGCGACGTTGCGAAACGAACCTTCCGCCTCGTCGAGGTCCGCGAGCAGCCGCAGGCAGCGCCCGTAGTAAGCCTCGCCGTCGTGCGTGAGGCGCACCGTGCGCGTCGTGCGATCGAGCAGGCGTGCGCCCAGCCGCTCTTCCATCCGTTTCATCAGATTGGTGACTGTCGCGCGCGGGATCTGCAAGTCATCCGACGCGCGCGTGAAACTCTGCCGCTCCGCGATCCGCACGAAGGCCTGCATTTCCTGAAAGCGGTCCATACGGCGCTCCCTGTTCGATCATTGTTGAAGATGATGGAATTATAATGGCAAATCTTCGTAGATTATCTAATTCATTCGGTGGTTCATTATCCGTTTCACCTGCTCACCATTCAGAGGAAACGGATCATGAACACCGTCAAGAACGAAAAAGTCGCACTCGTCACTGGCGCAGCACGCGGAATCGGCGCAACCGTCGCATGGCGCCTGGCGAGCGACGGCTTCGCCATTGCTGTCAACTACGCATCGAGCGCCACGGAGGCGGAGGTGCTCGTCGAGGAATTGAAGGGCGAAGGCGCCTTGGCCATCGCCGTTCAGGCCGATGTGACGAATCCAATGCAAGTCCGCCGGATGTTCGATACGGTCGAGCAGCAACTCGGCAAGGTCGACGTGCTCGTGAACAACGCGGGCGTGATGAAGGTCGTCCCACTCGACGACACCACCGACGCCACCTTCGACCAGACTTTCAACACCAACGTGCGCGGCACCTTCAACACGATGCGCGAAGCGGCTGCGCGCATCGGCAAGGGCGGACGCATCATCAATTTTTCGAGCTCGCAGGTCGGGCTGAAATCGCCGGGCTATGCAGTCTACGGCGCATCGAAGGCGGCGGTGGAGACGCTCACGCAAGTGTTCTCGAAGGAGCTGCGCGGCCGTGAAGTGACAGTGAACGCGGTCGCGCCCGGCCCGGTCGCCACCGAACTGTTCTTCAACGGCAAGACCGACGAGCAGGTGAAGGCTTTCACCAACCTGTCGCCGCTGCAACGGCTCGGTCAGCCGGACGATGTCGCGGCCGCCGTGTCGTTCCTCGCCGGCCCCGATGGCGGCTGGGTGAACGGCCAGGTGTTGCGGCCTAACGGCGGCGTGATCTGAGGCGAGTCGCGCTGGCCGGGCGTGAGGTCCATACGGCCAATGCAAGCGAAGCCCCCGCCGGCGAGCGGGGGCTTCGCGTCGTGCAGGCGTTGCGTGTGCAACAGGCCGGAAAAGCGCAGGCGCTGACTGTGCCGGCGGCTGCGAAGCCTCAGTTTATCGAACGAAGGTACGCCGCAACCGCGCGCGCGTCGTGTTCGTTCAGGCGGTACGGTGGCATCGGCGGGTTCGCCATGCCTCCCGCGCGGGTCCGCCCCGTTTCGAGGAACGTCACCAGTTGGGTTTCCGTGTATCCCGCAGGCATGCCCGCGATTTTTATCGACTGGTTCGTCCATCCTGGGATGGGATTGTCCGGCGTGAACGGCAGGTGCGCGCCGTGCAGTTCCTCACCTTTGATCGGCTGTCCGGTTGCATCCTTCGGCGTATGGCAATCGGCGCACATGCCGACGCGATCGACGATGTACTTGCCGTGAGCCAGCAGCTCGCTCTGCTTGTCGGCCGGCGGGCTGGCGAACGCGAGAGCGGGCGATAGCAGCGCGATCACACACAGGCTGTTCATCGTGCGGCGCGCGAGTGCTCCGCTTTTGCGACGTGGCGAATGAAGCGCGGCTTGCCGTGCACGCTTTGCGTCAGTATCTGTCATTGATTTATCTCCGGGGAATGCGTGAAGGCGTCGTAGTGGGGCTACGACATCGTGCGGCGAGAGAAACGGTTGGCGCTCGAAGCGCGTCCGAATCTTCTTCGCAGCCAGGACGCAACGTCGCCCCGTCCATCACGTTCAAGAACATTCACCGAATGGGGTTTATTCCGCGTGTTTCCACGCTTCGTGCCGCGTGCGGCCCGAGCGCGCGTGGGAGCCGGCGTTGCCGGCTTCGTATTTATGGACGCCAAAGCGCATGCGTAGCGAGGTGGTCGATGTGCATGGGCCGTGACTCGTCTTCGCGTCGATGCCGGCAGGCCGATGCGCACCGCAACCACTCGCTTCCGCTAGCCGCTCAACGTGACCAAAGCGAGCTGCGTGGAAGCCCGCGCGAGCGTCGCCGGATTGAGTGCGGCGGTGTCGAGTTTCGCGCCAAGCGCGCGCACGGTGTCGGCGAAGGCATCGGGGGAGAACAGCGCAGGTAGGGATCAGGTGTCCGCGAAAACGCCGGTCCCGCAACGAGGGAGGGCCGGCGAAGGATCTTCAGCAACCGTTCCCTCATGCGTTCCCGCGCCAATCGATCCGGCCAATGAAGCGCTCAAGTTCGGCGTTGAACTGCGCCGGTTGTTCGAGCATCGGGAAATGCGCCGCATGCGGAATCATCACGAGCGTTGAGCCGGGGATGCCCGCGGCCAGCGCGCGCGATTCTGCGGGTGGCGTAATGTCATCCTCTTCTCCGCAGACCACGAGTGTCGGCACGTGGACGTCCCCAAGACGATCGCGCAGGTTGGTGCCGTTCAGCGAGACGATCGCCTGTATTGCGACGAACTCGGGCGTCTGTATCACTTCGCTCCTGGCAAACTCAATCAGCGAATCGGATGCGTCTGCACCGAACGACCGGTCGGCCACGTCGCAACTGGCTTGCTCGACGCCGAGCCGTTCGATTGCGGCGAGCACATTGCCCGACTTCACCGCTTCTCCGAGCCCGCTCGCTGTGGTGTCGACGAGCACGAGGCCGCTCAGACGCTGGGGATAAGCAAGCGCGAAGCGCTGTGCAATGACGCCGCCCATCGAGAGTCCGACAAGGATCGCCGGTTCGAGCTGCAACTCGTCGAACAGAATGGCGAGATCTGCGACGTACGCATCGATCGTATAGGCGCGATCCGTCCGATGGCTCGACGTGCCGTGACCGGGCAGACTCGGCGCGACGACCTGATAGGCGCCCGCGAACACGTCCAGTTGTTCGCGCCAGAACGCACTGGTGGTGGTGAAGCCATGGCAGAACACGATCGGCTTGCCTTCTCCCCGAAGTTCGACGTCCATGTCTCCAATTCTGACTCGCTTGTTCATATCACACCTCCTCAAGACTGACACAGGAAAGGCCCTGCCCACCAGAATATGCAAGTAGGGTGCCAGTCACGCCGCGGCGCCGGCGCGCACGGACAAAATCACGATGGGCGGGGGCGCGACGGCCGCGTCGAGTGCGGAATCGATTCGCGCGCAGCGTGTGGGGTCGCCGCAATAGTCCTAGAATTGAGATTTCCATGTCAAAATTGAGACGACCGTCATGCCTATCCCCGATTGGTCCGCGTCCGGTCAGAACGAAGCTGCTTTCTTTCGAAGCCTCCTCGACCACGTGTCG
>DASXXR010000169.1:0-12035 GCA_036502945.1 Paraburkholderia sp.
TATCGTGCGCGGCGCCACGACTATCTGGCGCGCAACGGCGAGTTCATCGTGCACGGCTATACGGAATGGCTTAAGCGCTATGCGCTCAAGCCGGTCGCTCACGCGATACACCCGTTCGCCGAACCGGTTCGACACCCAGCGATTGCGCGAGACAGCAACCACAGCGGCAACCACCGGCTCAACGAAACATCGCGGTACACAGCCTGATTCATCAACAGCCCGCGCACCGCGACATCAAGCGTGCGTTAGTTCAAACGCTTCAACTGGCCATCGTCCGCATACCAGTCGACCGTCTTGCCGCTGGTATTGATGGTCACCGCGCGCGGCTCGCTGAACTGGTCAAACGATTCGATTCCCGTTTCACGGCCCACACCGCTGTTCTTGAAGCCGCCCCAAGGCGAAGCCGGGTCGAGACGGTGATGATCGTTCACCCACACCATCCCGAACTCCAGCTTGCTCGCGACGCGATGCGCGCGCGCCACGTCGAGCGTCCAGATCGATGCGGCAAGACCGAACTGCGTGTCGTTGGCGATGCGCAGCGCGTCTGCTTCATCCTTGAACGGCATCACCACCGTCACCGGACCGAACACTTCATCCTGACCGATCTCGGACTTCGGATTGACGTCGTAGAACACCGTCGGCTCGAGGTAGAAGCCTTCCGACAGATGCGCCGGAATCTTGCCGCCCGTCAGCAGCTTCGCACCGTCCGCTTCGGCACGGCCCAGCATGCCGAGAATGCGCTGCCGCGAACGGTCGGAGATCACCGGGCCGAGTTGCGTTTTCGGATCGTCCGGGTTGCCGATGCGAATGCCTGCGGTCTTCGTGCGGAAGCGTTCGAGGAACGCCTTGTAGATCGTTTCCTGCACGAGAATGCGCGCGCCGCACACGCACGTCTGGCCCGCGCCGATGAACGACGCGAACGCGGCGCCGTTTACCGCGCGCTCGAGGTCCATGTCGTCGAACAGGAGCACCGCGCCCTTGCCGCCGAGTTCAAGCGTGGTCAGTGCGAACGAGCGCGCGGCCGCTTCACCGATCAAGCGGCCGACGTCCGTGCCGCCCGTGAAAACGACCTTGCGGATCAGCGAATGCTTCGCCAGCGCCGCGCCGGCTTCACGGCCTTCGCCATTGATCACGTTCACCACGCCGCGCGGCACGCCCGCTTCCTGCAGCAAGCGAGCGAGGCGCACCGTGGTGAGCGGCGTCTGCTCCGACGCCTTGATGACAACGCTGTTGCCGGTGGCCAGCGCGGGCGCCAGGCTCTTCGACAGGATCATCAACGGGTGATTGAACGACGTCATCAGCGCGACGACGCCCAACGCCACACGCTGCGTGTAGCACAGATACGGGCCTTCGATAGGAATCACATCGCTGCGACGCGTCAACGCAAGCGCGGCGAAGTAGCGGTAAAACTGCGGCAGCCGCCCAATCTGCGCGCGCGTTTCGGAAATCGGCCGGCCGTTGTTCAGCGTTTCCAGCCGATAGAAGTTTTCGAGGTCGGCTTCGAAGAGGTCCGCAAAGCGGTTCATCACGCGCGCACGCTGCTGGATCGGCATGTCGCGCCATTCACCGCGCTCGAACGCATCGTGACCGGCACGCACCGCGCGGTCGACGTCCGCCTCGGAGGCCACCGCGAGACTGCCGATCACGGCGCCCGTCGCCGGATTGACGATATCCATGGTCCGGCCGGTATCCCCACCGGTCCACTCACCGTCGATAAGAAGCTGGGCTTCGAGATGTTGCTTGTTGACTGTGTCCATTGACGTTGTCCTTAGTGTTACTTAAGCGGTGACACCCGTGCGGCAGGGTTCACGCTATCTTGAGCGTGCTCTTCGCCGGGCTGGAGGTCTTCGAGGCGCTGGCCGGTCGGTTCGACGCCGAGCCACGCAACCACGATAATCTGAATGATTAGCAGGCTGATCATCAGCGCGAGCACGCCGACGACGCCATGTTGTGCGTACAACGCGACGACGATAAACGGCGTCACGATGGTTGCCCCGCGTCCCAGCGTATTGCAAAAGCCGGATGCGCGCAGGCGGACTTCAGTCGGAAAGAGTTCCGGTACATACACGGCGAACAGCAGCGCCACGAGCACGTAAATCGGGATCGTCAGCAGGAAGCCGACCACCGGCAGCAACAACGGATTGCTGACGAACGGATAAATCGCGCCGAACAGGATCGCGAACAGCGACGCGATGATGATGGTCCGCTTGCGGCCCCACGAATCGGCGGTGAACGCGCCGATCGCCGAACCGACCGGCGCGCCGAGCGACATCACAAGTGCATAACCAAACGACTTCGCGATGCTGAAGCCCTGGTGCACGAAGAACGTCGGCAGCCACGTGATGAAGCCGTATAGCAGCGTATTGATGACGATCAGCGCCACGCAACCCACAATCATTCGTTGCAGCATCGAGCCCACGAAGAGCGATCCGAAGCTGAGCGCCGGCGCCTTCTGCGCGGGTTTCGCGATGATCGCCGGCGCAGGCAGCGTGCCGCGCTCGGCGCTGACTTCCGCCTCGATGCGCTGCATGATCGCTTCGGCCTCCTTGTCGCGCCCGGCGGATTCCAGCCAGCGCGGCGACTCGGGCAGCGACTTGCGTGCATACCAGACACCCAGCGCGCCGATGCCGCCCAGCACGAACATCGCGCGCCAGCCGAGCGCCGGAATGATGAGCAGACCGATCAGCCCCGCCACCGGCAGCCCCGACACGACGAACACCGCCATCAGGCCTTGCAGCCGGCCGCGCGAGCGCGGCGGCACGAACTCGGCAAGCGTCGAGTAGCCGACCACGTTCTCCGCGCCCAACCCCACACCCATCAGGAAACGGCACGCGATCAGCACGGTCATGGTCGGCGCCATTGCCGCACCGAGCGACGCGACGCCGAAGATCGCAAGGTTGACCTGATAGGTGAAGCGCCGGCCGAAACGATCACCGAGAAAGCCGGTAGTCAGCGAACCGATCATCATGCCGAGAAAGGTCAGCGATACGAATAGCGCGTTCTCGCTCAGCGTGGAAAAACCCGATTGCAGCGTGGCGCCCAGCACGGTTGACGCGACATAAATATCGAAGCCGTCGAAAAACATGCCGATACCGATCAGCCACATGATCCGCCGATGGAATGCCGACATCGGCAGCCGGTCAAGTCTTGCACCTGCATTTACATTCATATGCGTCTCCAGCCAGTTTCCGTTCAGTTGTTGTTCTGATTGCGGTGTTCGCGATGCGCTAGCGGTTTTGCATCAGCCGCAAGCTTGAGACCGTCAGCGTTTCAGCGGCGTAGCGGAAATTCTGCTCGAGGGAGTTTTCTTCGGCCGACTGGAAGAAGCCCTTGCAATTGCGTGCGCCCGCTTCGTTGAGCGCGATGATGCGTTCGATCAGCGCGTCGGTCGCGGCGGGCAGTGCTTCGTGCTCGCAGATCTGCGTGATGAGACCGGCTTCGAGCGCGACCGCGGGCGTCAGCGGATCGCCGAACAGCACCATCGGAAACACCCGCTTCGGCAACGCGTAGCGGCCCAGGTAAGCCATGATTGCCGCGGGCGGCAGCCCCGCTTTCATTTCGGGGAACGCAAGATGCGCCTGGGTCGACACCAACGCGAAGTCGCACAGAATCGCAAGGCCGAAGCCGAAGCCGTAAGCGTCGCCTTGCACTTCGGCGACCGTAATCAGCGACGTGCCTCGCAACAGCCGTTTCAGTTCGATCAGGCGCGCGACTTCGGCATGGATCGACGCGGCATCGCGCCCTGCCCGCTCGCGTCCCTTGCAGAATGCTTTCCCCGCCGCACGAAGGCGCAGCACACGCGCCGTCGGCTCGATGGCCTCGCTGCGCAATGCAGCCACCATGGCGTCGAACATCGGGCCGGTGATTTCGTTGCCCGAGTCGGGATTGTTCAGCGTGAACGTGAGAACCGCGCCCGCTCGCTCGATGATGACAGGTTGCGGTAAAGAAACGTGATCCACGGATTCTCCTGTGTTGTATAATCTGTATACAGCGTATTCAACGAATCGTGGAGTGTCAATTGCCAACCGCAAAAAAAGTCGAAAGCGATGCCAGGGATTCGCTGCATGAGCCACCGCTGGATACGATCGGCCGCAAATATCACGCGCGGATGCGCACCATTCATGCAACCAGCGATTCGTTAAGCGAAGGTGTCGTCGTGCCGGCGCTGCGCGAAGCGATCGTCGAAGGGGTGCTCGCGCCGGGCAGCCGCCTTTCAGAAGTGCAGGTTGCAAAACAGCTGAATGTCAGCCGCACGCCGATGCGCGAAGCCTTCGCGCAGCTCGAACGCGAAGGGCTGGTGACCGTGCTGCCGCGTATCGGCGCATTCGTGCGTTCCGTCAGCGTGCGCGATGTCGAAGAGATCTACACGGTGCGCTCGGCGCTCGAATGTCTGGCCGTGCAATTGGCCGCCGACAGAATCACGGCGCTGGGGCGGGCGCAACTCGACGAAGTGGTCGAGTCGATGCAGGCGAGTGTCGCCGCGAACGATCCCGCCAGCTACGTGGATGCGCTCGACCGCTTCTATACGGTCGTGATGACGATCGCAGACAACAAGACGCTGCAGGAAAGCCACGCCGCGCTGATCGGCCCGGTACGGCGCGTGCGCCGGATCGCGATGGCGCGTGGCGGGCGGATGCGGATCTCGTACAAGCAGACAGTGCGCATCCGCAATGCGATCGTCGCGCAGGATCCGTCCGTGCAGGATTTGATGCGCGAGCAACTACAGGGCGCGTGCAAGGCAGCGCTGGATGTGCTGAATCACGTCGAATGATGCGGTCAATATGCGGGCCTGCGCGGCGCCGGCCGATATGCAAGAATCGCCCGCATGAACTGGATCGCTTCACTGCCGATGTACAACGTCACGCCGTCGCTCGAAGCGCGCTGGCGTGAATGGCTCGCCGACGTGCTGCGCGCCGTCGAACCTCGCGCGCAGATCGGTTCGGCCGGTGACGACCTGGAGGCATTCTGGCGCCGCCGCGACCTGCTGCTTTCGCAGACCTGCGGCTATCCGCTGATGAACGGTCTGCGCGAGCACGTGCAGTTGATCGCGACGCCCTGTTTCGACGCGCCCGGCTGCGACGGCGCGGATTATTCGAGCGTGCTGGTCACACGCGCGGATGCGCCGTTCGATACGCTTGAGCGCTGCCGCGGCGCGCGCGCCGCGTTCAATCAGAACGATTCGAATAGCGGTTTCAATGCATTCAGACATGCGGTCGCGCCGCTTGCGCATCGTGGGACGTTCTTCGGTGCGACGCTGTGCACGGGTTCGCATGCCGGTTCGCTGCAAGCCATAGCCGAAAACCGCGCCGACGTGGCCGCGATAGACTGCGTGACGATGGCGTTCGTGCGTGATGAGCGCCCCACGCTTGCGCGGAACATCAAGGAAATTGGCTGGACGTCTGCATCGCCGGGCCTGCCGTTGATTGCATCGAACGACGTGCCGGCCGAGACCGTCCTGGCATTGCGAAGCGCGCTAAACGATGCCCTGGCTGCACGGCCGGAACGTGCGCGGCATCTTCACCTGAAGGGTTTTTCGACATTGTCGATGGCGGACTATGCGCGCATTACGCAACTTGAAAGCGAAGCCGTAGCGCTCGGTTATCCGCACCTCGCGTAACTTGCAACCTGGACTAGCCGTATCGCGCGCCGGTTACTCCGCCTCCAGCACCAGCAATTGCGCGCCGTCGGCCACCTGATCGCCGACCGCATACAGCACCTCCGCCACCCTGCCGGCTGCCGGCGCACCGATCGTATGCTCCATATTCATCGCTTCCATCACGATAAGCGGCGTGCCCTTTTCGACCACCGTCCCTGCTTCGACCAGCACCGCGATCACCTTGCCGGGCATCGGCGCAGTCAGCCGACCTTCGCCGTGCTCGACATCCGCCGCATGCGCGAGCAGATTCTGCCATTCGAACGCGAGCGCCTCGCCGCGGCAGAACACATGAAAAGTATCGCCATCGATGAACACGCGCCCGGTAACGCGCACTTCGTCGGTTGTCGCGCCATATTCATGCACGCCCGCGCCAACCCACCACGTGTACGCTACGCGCCGCCCCGCGTACTCGAGCGTTTGCCGGGTGCCGTCGCGCGCGAAGCTAGCCGTGAACGACGTATCGTTGTCGATGTCGCGCCACGCAAGCGACTGCGTATACCCGCTATTCAGGCGCCAATGCGGCAACGCGTCCCACGGCGACGTGCCGTGCGCAGCCCCGCCTTCGCGCGCCAGCAGTGCCGCGCAAGCCAGCGCGAGCGCTTCGTCGAACGGCTTGCGAGCCGGTGCGAACAATGCGTCGTGATGGCGTTCGATCAGCCCGGTGTCGAGATCGGCGCTCGCAAACGGTTCGCTCGCCACAATGCGCCGCAGAAACTCGACATTCGTATGAGGGCCGACCACTTCGCAGGCCTGCAGCGCGCGGCTCATCCGTTTCAATGCTTCGTCGCGCGTCGCGCCGTGCACGATCAGCTTCGCGATCATCGGGTCGTAGAACGGTGTGATCGTGTCGCCTTCGCGCACGCCGCTGTCGATACGAACCGGCGCACGCGTGCCGCCCGCCGCGAGGCCGATCGCGAACTCGACGCCTTCAGGCATGCGCAAATGCCTGAGCGTCCCCGTGGATGGCAGGAAACCGCGCGCCGGATGCTCCGCATAGATGCGCGCTTCGATCGCATGGCCGGTGAGCTTCAACTGTTCCTGCGCTTGCGGCAGTGGTTCGCCCGCCGCGACACGCAACTGCCATTCGACCAGATCGTGCCCGGTGACCATCTCCGTCACCGGATGCTCGACCTGCAGCCGCGTATTCATTTCCATGAAATAGAAGTCGCCGCCGGTCATGATGAACTCCACGGTGCCCGCGCCGACATAGTTCACCGCGCGCGCCGCAGCAACGGCTGCTTCGCCCATCGCGTGACGCAACCCGGCGGAAAGCCCTGGCGCCGGCGCTTCTTCGAGCACCTTCTGATGACGGCGCTGTACCGAACAGTCGCGGTCGAACAGATACACGGCGCCGCCGTGCCGGTCCGCAAAGACCTGCACTTCGACGTGGCGCGGCCGCGTCAAATACTTTTCGATCAGCACACGGTCATTGCCGAAGCTGCTTGCCGCTTCGCGTTTGCACGAAGCCAGGGCCGCCGCGAAATCTTCGCTGCGCCCGACTACGCGCATCCCTTTGCCGCCGCCGCCCGCGCTCGCTTTCAGCAGCACCGGATAGCCGATCTGATCGGCTTCGCGTTGCAGCAACCGCGCGTCCTGGTCGTCGCCGTGATAGCCGGGCACGAGCGGCACCGCGGCCGCGTGCATCAGCGCCTTCGCCGCCGCCTTCGAGCCCATCGCGGCAATCGCTTCGACCGGCGGTCCGATAAACACGATGCCCGCCTCTTCACACGCGTACGCGAAGTCTTCGTTCTCGGACAAAAAACCGTAGCCGGGATGCACCGCTTGCGCGCCGCTCGCGCGCGCTGCCTGGATGATGCGCTCGACGCACAGATAGCTTTCCGCAGCCGTCGAACCGCCGATATGGACGGCCTCGTCGCATGCGGCGACGTGCTTCGCGCTGGCGTCCGCTTCGGAATAAACGGCCACAGTCGTGATGCCGAGCCGCTTGCAGGTCGCGGCAACGCGGCACGCAATCTCGCCCCGGTTCGCTATCAGGATCTTGTTGAACATAAGGTGTCTACCTTGGCGCTGTTATTGCGCTGTGTGTGAAGATCGGCATGCGTGTGCGGCGCATCGATCACCCGTCAGTCGCGCCACGTCGGTGCGCGCTTTTCAAGGAACGACGCGACGCCTTCGCGGCCTTCCGCGCCGGCACGCACACGCGCGATGCGCGCAGCGGTGTCTTCGATCAGCGCTGCGTTCAGTTCACGGCCTGCCATGTCCTGCACCAGTTGCTTGCATGCGCGCACCGCCTGCGGCCCATTTGAGCAAAGCACCGCAGCGAGTTGCTGCACGGTGTCTTCGAGCTTGTCTTCACTTACGGCTTCGCTGACGAAGCCAAGGCGTAGCGCGGTCGCGCAGTCGAACTGTTCGGCCGTCGTAAAGTAGCGGCGCGACGCCTGTTCGCCAAGCGCGCGTATGACGTAAGGTGCAATGGTTGCAGGAACGAGACCGAGCCTTGCTTCGGACAGGCAGAAGTGCGCGGTATCCACCGCGACCACGATGTCGCATGCGGAAATCAAACCCATCCCGCCGGCGTACGCGTCGCCGTTCACACGCGCGATCACGGGCTTGCCGCAGCGATAGATCGTGGACAGCATGCCGGCGAGCCGCAAAGCATCGGCGCGGTTCTCTTCGTCCGAGTAACCCGCCATTCTCTTCATCCAGTTCAGGTCCGCGCCCGCACAAAACGCCTTGCCGTTCGCAGCCAGCACGACAACCCGCACATCGTCGCGATCGTTCAGTCCGCGAAACACGGCCGTCAATTCGGCGATCATCGCTTCGTTGAACGCGTTGCGCACCTCGGGGCGATTCAACGTGACCGTCGCCACCTGATGGGCGAATTCGACCACCAGGTTTTCGTACTTGAGTTCTTCCATGGCTCGACACTCCTTCGCAGCGGATGCCGTCACATTCTGAATACGCCGAAACGCGTGTCCTCGATCGGCGCGTTCATCGCCGCCGACAGGCCGAGGCCGAGCACCGCACGCGTCTGCGCGGGGTCGATCACACCGTCGTCCCACAGCCGCGCGCTCGCGTAGTACGGATGGCCCTGATGCTCGTACTGGTCGCGAATCGGCTGCTTGAACGCCGCTTCCTGTTCGGCGCTCCACGTGCCGCCTTTCGCCTCGATGCCGTCGCGCTTCACCGTGGCGAGCACCGAGGCGGCCTGCTCGCCGCCCATCACCGAAATACGCGCATTCGGCCACATCCACAGGAAGCGCGGCGAATAGGCGCGGCCGCACATCCCGTAGTTGCCCGCGCCGAACGAACCGCCGATGATCACGGTGAACTTCGGCACCTTCGCCGTTGCAACGGCCGTCACCATCTTCGCGCCGTTGCGCGCAATGCCTTCGTTTTCGTACTTGCGGCCCACCATGAAGCCCGTAATGTTCTGCAGGAACACGAGCGGAATCTTGCGCTGGCAGCACAGCTCGATGAAATGCGTGCCCTTTAGCGCCGACTCTGAAAACAGGATGCCGTTGTTCGCGACGATACCGACCGGATGCCCCCAGATATGCGCGAAGCCGGTGACGAGCGTCGTGCCGTAGCGGGCCTTGAACTCGTCGAACGCGGAGTCGTCCACCATGCGCGCAATCACCTCGCGGATGTCGAACGGCTTGCGGGTATCGACCGGGATCACACCGTAAATACTTTGCTCGTCGTAGCGCGGCGGCTTCGGCTCCTGGATGGCGAGCGGCGCTTCCTTGCGGCGGTTCAGATTGCCGACGATGCTGCGTGCAATCGCAAGCGCATGCGCATCGTTCTGCGCGAGATGATCGACGACACCGGATAAGCGCGTATGCACGTCGCCGCCGCCGAGGTCTTCAGCGCTGACTTCTTCGCCCGTCGCCGCCTTGACCAGCGGCGGGCCGCCGAGAAAAATCGTGCCCTGGTTCCTGACGATGATCGACTCGTCGCTCATCGCCGGCACATACGCGCCGCCCGCGGTGCACGAGCCCATCACGACGGCGATCTGCGCAATGCCTGCCGCCGACAGGTTCGCCTGGTTGTAGAAGATGCGGCCGAAGTGATCGCGATCGGGAAATACGTCGTCCTGGTTCGGCAGGTTCGCGCCGCCGGAATCGACCAGATACACGCAGGGCAAACGGTTTTCCGCCGCAATTTCCTGCGCGCGCAGATGCTTCTTGACGGTGACCGGATAGTACGTGCCGCCCTTCACGGTTGCATCGTTGCAGACGATCATGCATTCCTGCCCGGCGATGCGGCCGATACCCGTGATCACGCCCGCGCCCGGCGCGTCGTCGTGATACATGCCGAACGCCGCGAGTTGCGACAGTTCGAGAAACGGCGTGCCCGGATCGACCAGTTGCGCAACCCGGTCGCGCGGCAGCAGCTTGCCGCGCGCCAGGTGTTTGTCGCGCGCCGCCGGTCCGCCGCCCAGCGCGAGCTTCGCGATTTTCTCGCGCAAGTCCGCGACCAGCGCCTCCAGCGCGGCCGCGTTCGCGCGGAAATCGTCCGAGCGCGGGTTCAACTTCGTTTCAATGACCGGCATCGCGTGTCCCCTGTGCAGCATGTTCGGCGTATCTGAGCTTACGTCGTCTCCGCGAACAGCTCGCGGCCAATCAGCATCCGGCGGATCTCGCTCGTGCCCGCGCCGATCTCGTACAGCTTCGCGTCGCGCCACAAGCGGCCCACCGGATACTCGTTGACATAACCGTTGCCGCCCAAAATCTGGATCGCTTCGCCCGCCATCCACGTGGCCTTTTCCGCAGTGTAGAGAATCACGCCCGCGCAATCTTTGCGCACTTGCCGCACGTGTTCTGTGCCGAGCGTGTCGAGCTGGCGGCCGACTGCATAAAGATAGGCGCGGCACGCCTGCAAGGTTGTATAAAGATCGGCCACCTTGCCCTGGATCAACTGGAACTCGCCGATCGACTGGCCGAACTGCTTGCGATCATGGATGTACGGCACCACCGCATCCATCACGGCGACCATGATGCCGGTCGGGCCACCCGCGAGCACCGCGCGCTCGTAGTCGAGCCCGCTCATCAGCACCTTGGCGCCGCCATTGAGTTCGCCGAGCACATTCTCCGCGGGCACCTCGACGTTTTCAAACACCAGCTCGCCGGTATGTGAACCACGCATGCCGAGCTTGTCGAGCTTCTGCGCAACCGAAAAGCCTTTCATGCTCTTTTCCACGATGAATGCGGTAATGCCACGCGAGCCTGCCTCGATATCCGTCTTCGCATAGACGACCAACGTATCGCAATCGGGGCCGTTCGTAATCCACATCTTGGTACCGTTTAGTACATAACGGTCGCCTTTCCTGTCCGCGCGCAATTTCATGCTGACCACATCCGAACCCGCATTCGCCTCGCTCATCGCGAGCGCACCGATGTGCTCACCCGAAACGAGTTTCGGCAAGTACCTCTGCTTCTGCGCTTCGGTGCCGTTACGGTGGATCTGGTTGACACACAGATTCGAATGCGCGCCGTAGGATAGGCCGACCGACGCCGACGCGCGCGAAATCTCCTCCATCGCAACCATATGCGCGGTGTATCCCATGTTCGCGCCGCCATACTCTTCCGCGACAGTCATACCGAGCACACCCAGGTCGCCGAACTTGCGCCATAGGTCCATCGGGAACTGATCGGTACGGTCGATCTCACCGGCGCGCGGCGCGATCTCCTTCGCCGCGAAACCCGCGACGCTGTCGCGCAACATCTGGATTTCTTCACCAAGCGGAAACTGCAAACCGGGCAGATTGATCATGCTGTGTCTCCAGGGAATTCACCGGCCGCGGCAGCCCGCAGGCTGCACGGCGACAACCGGCTTTTTTGAGCGATGCTCAGCAATCTCGACAGCCGTACCGGTTCAACGCTCGCGAAACGGCTTCTCACCGCGCATTTCACGCCACATTTATGTATGCGTCAATAGGTATTTTTGAGCGACACTCATAAAATTACGAATGCGTGTAAGCTGTGTCTGTCGTGCTAGCATCGAAGAGACCCGGATCATTCCGGCACTCAAATATGAATTGGACTCATATCATGCGCGTATCGAACGCCGAAACCTCGGCGTCGCGCCGGCAGCCGGCGGGACGCAAGTCGCAGCAGCGCGTGAAGGAAATTCTCGAGGCCGGTCGCGACGTCTTCGCCGAAAAGGGATACGAGCGCGCGACCACCGCCGAAATCGCTCACCGGCTCGGCATTTCCGAAGCCACCGTGTTCAGCTATTTTCGCGGCAAGCGTGAACTGTGCGCGCGCGTCATCGGCGACTGGTACGACGAGATCATCGAAGCCATTGAAGCCGGCTTGCCGCGCGATGGCAGCATTCGCCAGCAATTCGGCTTCATCGTGCGCACCCATCTGCGCTTGATGCTGGTGAACGGCACGGGTCTTTGTTCGCTCGTGCT
>DASXXR010000170.1:0-4405 GCA_036502945.1 Paraburkholderia sp.
ATCGGCCTCGTGCCTCAGGAACTGACCACCGATGCGTTCGAAACCGTATGGGCGACCGTATCGTTCAGCCGCGGCCTGTTCGGCAAGCCGAAGAACCCTGAGTACATCGAAAAGGTATTGCGCGACCTGTCGCTGTGGGACAAACGCAATAGCAAGCTGATCACGCTGTCGGGCGGCATGAAGCGCCGCGTGCTGATCGCGAAGGCGCTGTCGCACGAGCCGCAACTGCTGTTCCTCGATGAGCCGACCGCCGGCGTTGACGTCGAACTGCGGCGCGACATGTGGCGGCTCGTGCGCTCGCTTACCGCAAGCGGCGTGACCATCGTGCTGACTACGCACTATATTGAAGAAGCCGAAGAGATGGCCGACCGCATCGGCGTGATCAATGCCGGCGAAATCGTGCTGGTGGAAGACAAAGCCGAACTGATCCGCAAACTTGGCAAGAAGCAGTTGCGGCTGCACCTCGAGGCGCCGCTCGCGGAGATTCCTGCCGCGCTTGCCGACTACGGGCTCGAACTCGCGAACGGCGACGGCGAACTGATCTACACATACGACTCGGAACGCGAACGTGAACGGGCAGGCATCGTCGCGCTGCTGAACGACCTGAACCATGCAGGCATCCGCTTCAAGGATCTGCAGACGACACAAAGCTCGCTCGAAGACATCTTCGTGAGCGTGCTGAGAGGCCAATAATGAACGTCCATGCTATCCGTGCCATCTACCGGTTCGAAATGGCGCGCACCGGCCGCACGCTCATGCAGAGCATCATTGCGCCGGTGATCTCGACGTCGCTGTATTTCGTCGTGTTCGGCGCGGCGATCGGCTCGCGGATTCGCGAAGTGGAGGGCATCAGCTATGGCTCGTTCATCGTGCCCGGGCTGATCATGTTGTCGCTGCTGTCGCAAAGCATTTCGAACGCGTCGTTCGGCATCTACTTTCCGCGCTTCACCGGGACGATCTACGAATTGCTTTCCGCGCCGGTCTCGTATCTCGAGATCGTGATCAGCTACGTCGGCGCGGCGGCGACCAAGTCGATCATTCTCGGCCTGATCATTCTTGCCACCGCGGGCCTCTTCGTTCCGCTGCAGATCCAGCACCCGTTCTGGATGGTGCTGTTTCTCGTGCTGACGTCGGTCACGTTCAGCTTGCTTGGCTTTATCGTGGGCATTTGGGCTGACAGCTTCGAGAAGCTGCAACTGGTGCCGCTGCTGATCATTACGCCGTTGACGTTTCTCGGCGGCAGCTTTTATTCGGTCGGCATGCTGCCGCCGGTCTGGCGCGTGATCACGCTGTTCAATCCGATCGTCTACCTGGTCAGCGGCTTTCGCTGGAGCTTCTACGGGCTTGCGGACGTCAGCGTCGGCGTGAGCCTCGGCATGACGGCGCTCTTTCTTGCCGTCTTTCTCGTGGTGATCGCATGGATCTTCAAGACGGGCTACCGGCTGAAGTCGTAGTACGATGAGTGTCGTTCACGAACGGATCGGCAGGTTCTGCCGCCTGGCAAGACATCCCTGCCGCGCTTCGCGGGAAGGTCCACACTCATGGCCAGCACACCGTCAGCGCCGCTGCGCGCCTTTGCCGACAGCCTTCGTCAGGAGCAGGTCGACCTGACGGAACGATGGATGAAGGCCGTGTTCGACGACGCGGAGCTGTCCGAGTCCGAACGGCTGACTTACGAGCAGCTTGCCGACCACATTCCCGCCATTCTCGAAGAAATCTGCAGTGCGCTAGAGGATCAGGACCTCGATCAGGTCGAGCCTGCGATCGAACGTAACGCGAGACAGCACGGCAAACTGCGTTGGAAACAGGGTTACCGGATCGACGAACTCGTGCGCGAACTCGATCTGTTCCGCCAGGTGTTGATGGGTGCGATCGTCGGCTTTGCCGAAGCCAATCCGCCGTTCACACGCCGTCATGAAGAGCGCGCGCGGCACTTCATCGACGAAGCGGTCAGCTTCGTCACGCTGACGTCGATTCGCGAGGTCGTCACCGAACGCGACAAGAAGATCGACGAATATACCGGCAGGCTCGAGCGCGCCAATCACGAATTGCTGCTTAAGCAGCGGCTCGTCGGCGAACTTTACGAATCGCGGATGCAGATCACGCGCAGCGTCGTCCACGATCTGCGCAATTTCCTGAACGTGTTTTCAATGGCGCTGCAAATGATTGCGCGCGCGCCGTCGAAGACCGAGGCGGCGCTTGCGCTGGCAAACCGGCAGGCAACGGATATGAAGACGCTCGTCGACGAACTGGTCGAGTATTCGATCGTGCTCGGCGATGCGAATCCGCTCGCCGCCGAGCCGTTCGATCTGCGCGGCCTGTTCGACGAGCTGGTCGCGTCGTGCGGCCCCGCGATCGAGGCGAAAGGCTTGCGTCTCGACCGGTCGTTCGATGCGCGCCTCGGCTCCGCGACGTCGAATCGCCTGAAGCTGAAGCAGATCGGCCTCAATCTGCTCACGAACGCGGCCAAATACACGAAGGCGGGCGAGGTCGAACTGGCGATGAGCGCGCGTGGCGACAGCCACTGGTGCCTGCGTGTCTCCGATACCGGCGTCGGCATCGGTGCGTCGGATCAGGAGCGCGTCTTCGAGGAATTCGAGCGCGCCAATCAGGAAGACGTGCCGGGCGCGGGGCTCGGTCTCGCGATCGTCAAGGAACTGTGCCGCCTGCTCGACGGCGAGCTTCGCTTCGCGTCGCATGAAGGTGCGGGCACAACGTTCGAAATCGTCTTTCCGCTGCGCCTGCAAACCGGTAAATGACCCGCGTTGCCGCGTAGCGAAGGCGGGCGGTGCAAAAGCAAAGGCCGGGCAGTCGTCGACGCCCGGCCTTTTTTTATCGGCGCTGCGCACGGCGAACCTGCCGCGCGCGCCTTTGAACGAGACGCTCAGCCGAACAGTTTCATCGCTTGCAGCAGCGTATTCACGACGCCCCACGCGAGCGGAATCAGCACGTAGAGCCAGAAGACGCCGAGCTTCGCCTTGTTGGTCGGATGCGGTTGAGTCGTGGTGGACATGCGAATCTCCTTATTGGCCGCTGGCCAGTTGCGCTTCCGTCATATGGTGTTTCTCGTCGACACGCTTCACCAGCAGGTTGCAGATGAAACCAACCACGAGCAGCACGGCCATCAGGTGCACGGTCAGCGTGTAGGCATCCGCTTTCGCGACGCCGTGCGCCACTTCATACGCGCGGATGTAGTTGACGAGCACCGGGCCGGCGACGCCTGCCGCTGCCCATGCGGTCAGCAGCCGGCCGTGAATGCCGCCGACGAACGCCGTGCCGAACATGTCCGCGAGATACGCGGGGACGGTCGCGAAGCCGCCGCCGTACATCGACAGAATCACGCAGTAGGACAGCACGAAGAGGGCGATCTGGCCCGAGTCCGCGAAGGTCGGCACGAAGTAGTACAGCACGGGGCCGAGCACGAAGAAGATGAAGTACGTGTTCTTGCGGCCGATCCAGTCGGACGACGACGCCCACACGAAGCGCCCGCCCATGTTGAACAACGACAGCAGCCCGACGAAGCCCGCGGCGGCCGCGGCCGTCACCGTGCTCTTGAAGCTCTCCTGAATCATCACTGACGCCTGGCCGAGAATGCCGATGCCGGCCGTCACGTTCAGGAACAGTACCAGCCAGATCAGGTAGAACTGCGGCGTCTTCAATGCCTGGTCGATGTGCACGTGGTTGCGCGTGATCATCTTCGACGCGTTGGTTGCGGGCGGCGTCCAGCCGGCCGGCTTCCAGCCGGCGGGCGGCACGCGGATCGCGAGCGCGCCAATCGACATCGAAATGAAGTACGCAATGCCGAGCACGATGAACGTTTCAGCGACACCGATGCTCGTCGCGCTGCGGAAGTGGCTCATCAGTACGACCGACAGCGGCGCGGCGATCATCGCGCCGCCGCCGAAGCCCATGATCGCCATGCCGGTCGCCATGCCGCGGCGGTCCGGGAACCAGCGAATCAGCGTCGAGACCGGCGATACATAGCCGAGCCCAAGCCCGATGCCGCCGATCACGCCGTAGCCGAGATAAAGCAGTGCGATCTGGTGCAGCCACACACCGATCGCCGAAACGATAAAGCCGCCGCCGAAACAGCACGCTGCGGTGAACATCGTGCGGCGCGGGCCGACCTTCTCGAGCCACTTGCCGGCGAATGCCGCCGAAAGACCCAGAAAGACGATGGCCAGCGAGAAAATCCAGCCGAGCGTGGTCAGCGACCAGTCGTCCGATGCGGACTGCGTAATACCGATGACTTTCGTCAGGGGACCGTTAAATACGGAAAATGCGTAGGCCTGGCCAATGCACAGATGCACGGCGAGGGCGGCGGGCGGCACCATCCAGCGTGAGAACCCGGGCCGGGCGATGGTCGCCTCCTTGGAGAAGAAGCTTGTCGGGCCGTGCACGGCCC
>DASXXR010000171.1:0-9871 GCA_036502945.1 Paraburkholderia sp.
CACGGCCGCTCGAAGACGCGACGCGTATCGCCTACAACGAACTGGTTCGCTGGCTCGAGCTGGAATATGGATTCGACCGCTGGGACGCCTACATGATGCTGAGCCAGTGCGGCCAGGTCCGGCTCGGCAATTTCGTCGACCCGAAGTATTCGGTGGGCGCGGCGATCAACAAGAAATATCTGGCACCCGAGGCGTGAGGAGCATCGACATGAATCTGCAACTCGACGGATTGAAGGTGGTCGTTACCGGCGCCACCAAAGGTATCGGCCTTGCGATTGCACAGACATTCGCGGCTGAAGGCGCGAATGTGGCGATTTGCGCACGCGACGGCGCAGCTGTCGGGCGGACCGTCGCGGACCTGGCGAAGCGCGCCGGCGGCACGATTCGCGTGACCGGTGCGGCCGTCGACGTATCGAACGGCCCCGCGCTGCAGGCATGGACGCGTTCGGTCGCGGAGGAATTCGGCGGGCTCGACATCGTCGTGGCCAATGTGAGCGCGCTCGCGGTTGCCAACAATCTGCAGGCCTGGCGCGACGAGTTCGAGACCGACATGATGGGTACGGTCAATCTCGTCGATGCCGCGTTGCCGTATCTCGAAGCCAGCAAGGCGGCGTCGATTGTCGCGATCTCCAGCGTGTCCGGCCGCGAGATCGACTTTGTGGCGGGACCGTACGGCACGTTCAAGGCCGCCCTCATCCACTATGTGCAAGGGCTCGCGTATCAACTTGCGCCGAAGCGCATTCGCGCGAATACGGTGTCGCCCGGCAACACCTATTTCGAAGGCGGCCTGTGGCAACACATCGAACAGACCAACCCGAAGCTCTTCGCCGATTCGCTTGCGCTGAATCCGAGCGGCCGCATGGCGCACCCGCAGGAAATCGCCAACGCGGTCGCGTTCGTCGCGAGTCCGGCGGCGAGTTTCGTGAGTGGGACGAACCTTGTTGTGGACGGTGCGTTGACGCGCGGCGTCCAGTTTTAAGCCGAACCCGCTTTGACGCGATTCGATTTCGATCGAAGTAAATCCAAGGAGCCTTATAACAATGAACCCGCTATCTTCACTTTTGAGCGCCAGCCGCTCGCGTAGCGCAGCGGCGGTTGCGCTGCTGTTGTCGCTGACTGTCGCGCATCACGCGGCGCTTGCCGCGGATCCGATCAGGATCGGCGTGCCGGTCGGCTTGAGCGGCGCGAATAGCGTCGTCGCGCCGTCGGTCGTGCAGTCGGCGCGGCTTGCCGTCGACGAGATCAACGCGAAAGGCGGCATTCTCGGCCGCCAGGTCAGCCTCGAAGTAGCCGACGACGGCAGCGGCGCCGCGGGCGCGCAGAAAGCGTTCGATTCGCTGATCTTCGACAAGAAGGTCAACGCGCTCATTTCGATGGAGACCAGCGCGGCACGCAATGCGGGCCTGCCGATCGTGTCGCGCGGCAAGGTGCCGTTCATCTACACGTCGTTCTATGAAGGCCGTTCGTGCAACCGCTACATGTATGTCGATGCGTGGGTGCCCGACCAGCAGGTCGCGCCGATCGTCGACTACTTCATGAAACAGCAGAAGGCGAAGACGTTCTTCCTGATCGGCAGCGACTATGCGTTCGGGCGCGGCATGCTCGATTTCACGAAGACGTACATCGAGAAGCAAGGCGGCAAGGTGGTGGGCAATGAATATCTGCCGATGGACGGTTCCGACTGGACGTCGATCATCAGCAAACTGCAGGCGGCGAAGCCGGACGCGATCATTACGTCGACGGCGGGCGGCGCGCCCAACGTCACCCTGACGAAGCAACTGCGCGCAGCGGGCGTCAAGGTGCCGTACGGCAATCTCGCGGTGGATGAAGGCACCGCGAAAAGCATGGGCGCGGACGCACAGGGCATCTATATCTCGGGTTCGTACGTGACGAACATCGACACCCCTGCGAACCATGCATTCATGGCCGCGATGCAGAAGCGTTTCGGTGCGGATCTGAAAACGCCGAACGACCTGTCGGTGCCCGAGTACGAAGCGATCTACCTGTACAAGGCCGCGGTGGAAAAGGCGGGCACTGTCGATACGGCGAAGGTCATTCCGGCGCTTGCGCAGGTTTCGTTCGACGGTCCGCGCGGCACGATCCAGATGGACAAACAGCGCCATACGCCGCTCACGATGTATCTCGGCCAGGTTCAGGCGGACGGCTCGGTCAAGGTGATCGAGTCGTTCAAGCATGTCGATCCGGGTGCGCAATGTCCGGCTTTGAAGTGACCTGCAGCAAGGAGTCTCAGCAATGCTGAACCTGGGGCTTGATATCGTCACGACGGCGGCGATCCTGTTCATCGTGTCGACAGGACTGTTGCTCGTCTTCGGCGTGATGAAAATCATCAACTTCTCGCACGGCGCGTTTCTGACGACGGGCGGCTACGCGAGCGTGATCGTTGCGCAGGCGGGACTCAACTGGTGGTGGAGCATTCCCTGTGCGCTCGTGATCGGCTTCGTGCTCGGCATGGCGGTGGAGCGCTTTATCGTCCGCCCGCTGTATGCGCGTCCGCTCGATGCGATTCTCGCGACGTGGGGTCTCGGCATCATCGTCGGCCAGATCATCACGCTGATCTTCGGGCGCGGGGTGCAGATGGTGGCGAGCCCCGTCGACGGCGCCATTCCGCTGGCGGGCGCGCAGTACTCGGCGTACCGGCTGATTCTGGTCGGCGTTGCGGTGCTGATCGCGCTTGCGCTGGGGTGGCTGCTGAACGGCACGCGCCTCGGTTTGCAGACGCGCGCCGTGATCATGAACGAGTCGCTCGCACGCGGGCTCGGCATCAGCAGTTCGCGGGTGCGCTTTATGACGTTCTGCACCGGTGCCGCGCTGGCTTCGGCAGCGGGGTGCCTGATTACGCCGCTGGCCAGCGTCGATCCGAACATGGGCGTGCCGTGGATTGTCGGCGCGTTCATGCTGGTGCTGGTGTCCGGCTCGTCGCTGGTGAATCTTGCCGTCGCGAGCGTCGTGCTGGGCGGTGCGCAAGTGCTGGTCAGCACGTTCGTGAATCCGGTGCTGGGCGGTCTGACCATCGCCGTGCTTGCTGCGTTGCTGTTGCGCGTTCGACCGGAGGGCTTTGCACGTGGCTGATCCAGTCTCCACTTCCACTTTGCCGGTGCGCGCCGTGGCCGCTTCGCCGTGGCGCGGACCTCTCGTTATCGCGGCTGCCGCGCTCGCGATCGTGGCGCTAGGCAGCGTCGCGCTGCCGACTTTCCTCGTCAACAACCTGATCCGCGCGTTTCTGTACGCGGCGCTCGCGCTGACCGTCGATCTGTTGTGGGGTTACACCGGCATTCTGACCTTCGGTCAGTCGGCGTTCTTCGGGATCGGTGCGTATGCGGCCGGACTCGTTTTCGTGCATGCGGGCTTCTCGCTGCCGCTTGCGGCGGGCGCGCTCGTCGCGGGGCTCGGCGCGGCGTGGGTCGTGTCGCGTGCAGTCGGATGGCTTGCTTTCTATCACGGCGCGTCGCCGCTTTATGCGTCCGTCGTGACGCTCGTATTGCCGATCGTGCTGGTGCAAGGCATCTACTCCGGCGGCGAGTTCACCGGGTCGAGCAGCGGCCTGTCCGGCTTCGACAGCTTCGATATTCCGCTCGAAGTGTGGTTCTTCATCACCGGCGCGCTGCTGGTCCTGCTCGCGGTCACCGCATGGATGTTCGTGCGCAGCGACGCGGGACGGCTGCTGGTGGCGATCCGCGAAAACGAATCGCGCTGTGAATATCTCGGCATCGACGTGTCGCGCTACAAGGCGCGCCTGATGGACGCGTGCGCACTGATCGCCGCGTTTGCAGGCTTCCTGTTCGCCTGCGTGCAGATGGTGGTGGCGCCCGAGTACGCAGGCTTCGTATTCGGCACCGAACTCGTGATCTGGGTTGCGCTCGGCGGGCGCGGCTCGTTGATCGGACCGATTGTCGGCGCGATGCTGATCGACGTCGGCAGCGCGTATTTGAGCGGCGATCTGCCGTATATCTGGACGCTCCTGATTGGCGTCGCGTTCGTCGTCGTGATCGTCGCGATGCCGCGCGGACTCGCGCCGCTGGTGGCGAGCGCGGCCCGCCAGGCGTTGCCGTGCCGGCGGCGCGCGGCGCCGGTGCCGGTTGTGTTCGCCGCGGCGCCTGCACGCGAGCGTGTCGAGGACGGCACGCCGATACCTGCGCTTTCGCTAAAAGCGGTGCAGAAGCATTTCGGCAGCCTCAAGGTGCTGGACGGCATCAGCTTCGATGCGCACGCCGGCGAATTGCTCAGCCTGATCGGGCCGAACGGCGCGGGCAAGAGCACGCTGATGCGCTGTATCGCGGACGGTGCGGAACGTTCGGGCGGCACGGTCGAAATCAGCGGCACGGAGATTCGGCGGCTCGCGCCGTACGATTGCGTCGCGCTCGGCATCGGGCGCAAGTTTCAGACGGCGACCGTATTCGATTCGCTAAGCGTTGCCGAAGCGTTGCGCATTGCGCGTTATCGGGTCGCGCCGCCTTCGAAATGGAAACGGGACACCACGCTCGCATTGCCGCAGCCGGCACTCGACGTGCTGCGGCTGACCGGTCTCGACCGGATTCCCGAGCGCGAATGCCGCTATCTTTCGCACGGGCAGAAGCAGGCGCTGGAGCTTGCGATGGTGCTGGCGCTCGAGCCGCGCACTGTGCTGCTCGACGAGCCGACCGCCGGGCTCACGAAACAGGAGCGCACGCAGATCGGCGAGATTTTTGTCGCATTGGTGACGCGCTACCGGATGTGCCTGTTGCTGGTCGAACACGATCTCGACTTCGTGCAGCAGATCAGTTCGCGCATCGTCGTGCTGCATCAAGGGCGCATCGTGATGGACGGCGGCGTGGACGATGTTGTGAACTCGGAGCTCGTGCGCGCGGTGTACGCGGGCGAAGCGCATGCCGCTCGGCCGAACGCGGAGGGCGACGCATGAACGCGCCAACGGTCGTAAAGGTCGATGCACTGCAAAGCGGCTACGGCGAGGCGATGGTGCTGAAGGGCCTCGATCTCACGCTGGCACGCGGCGATGTCGTCGCGATTCTCGGCAAGAACGGCATGGGCAAGTCGACCTTGCTGAAAACGCTGATGGGCTTTATCCGTCCGCACCGCGGCGAGATCGCGCTGTTCGGCGAAAGCACGGCCGGGATGCCGCCCAATCGTATCGCGCGGCGTGACGTTGCTTATATTCCGCAGGAGAAGGCGCTGTTTCAGGACCTCTCGGTCGAGGAGAACCTGAAGCTTGCGCTCGCGCGCGAGCGCGATTTCAAGCCGTTGTTCGAGCGTATCGAGAACCTGTTTCCGTTTCTGAAAGATCGCTTGCGGCAGAAGGCGGGCACGCTGTCCGGCGGCGAGCAGAAGATGCTGCTGGTTGCGCGCGCATTGATCCGGCAGCCGAAACTCATCTTGATCGATGAAATTACCGAAGGCATGCAGCCGTCGGTCATCGAGCGGCTGGTGGGCATTCTCAGACGCGAATGCGAAAGCGCAGGCACGACGATGCTGCTCGTCGAGCAGCATGTGCATTTTGCGTTTGCCGTGGCTAACCGCTATGCGGTGCTCGAACTCGGCGAAATACCCGCAGCGGGGGCGACGGCGGATCCGTCCGCGCACGCTACCGTCGCACGTTTCCTGTCGCTTTAGCGCGAAAGAAGGTAACCCGTCATGACGTTTTCGATTGTCGCGCGTTGCAGCCGAACCGGCGCGCTTGGGGTGGCGGTCAGCACTGCCGTGCCGGCCGTGGGCGCAATGTGCGTGTATGTGCGTTCGGGTGTGGGTGCGGTATCTACACAATCGTGGGTTAATCCGTACCTTGCGCTGAACGCGCTCGATGCGCTGAAGCAGGGCGCCGATGCCGAGCGCGCGCTTGAGCTGGTGTTGCAGGGAGACCCCGCGGCGGACCTTCGGCAGCTTGGCATCGTCGACAGCAACGGGCTCAGTGCCGCCTCTACCGGCGCGCAATGCACCGGATGGGCCGGGCAGCGCGTCAGCCCGTCGTGCTCGATTCAGGGCAACATGCTGACCGGCAGCGCCACACTGGATGCGATGCAAGCGGCGTTCGACGCAGGTGCAGCGCTCGCGCTCGAAGAGCGTCTGATGCGCGCACTGGAAGCGGGGCAGGCGGCCGGCGGCGACAAGCGCGGCCGGCAATCGGCGGCAATCCGGGTCGTGCGTGACGAAGCGTACGCGAGCGTCGATCTGCGGGTCGACGAACATGACGACCCGGTTGCAGAACTGCGGCGGGTCTTCGAAGTTGCGCAACGGCAAGTGGCGCCGTTCGTCGACGCAATGCCGACGCGCGCCGATCCCGGCCGCGCGCCGCCCGCCGATGTGACCTGTATGCTGTTGACGCCGCCGTCATCCCGCCCCGGCGCGTCGCACCGGTCCGGCAGCGATGCCGATGTGCTGGCCCGCTGGATGGGTGTCGAATTCGCGACGGATCGCGCGATCCACAATCTTTCGGTCTATCGTTCGATTCTTGCGGAGATCGGCAAGCTGCGCACGCTGGATTTATCGGCGCAGCATCCGGCCGTCGTATTCGATGTGGCGCGTGTTTATGGCGACCGTGATTCGTCTCCTGCTGCGGGCGGAGCATGAACGACGATCTCACTGCACTTTCGGCACGCATAGCGTCGGGCGACGTTTCGCCGGTGGATGTGATGGAGGCGCTGCTGGCGCGTATTGCGGCGCTCGATTCCGACGTGCTGGCCTACGAATGCGTCAATCCCGATGCGCTCGCGGAGGCCGCGCGATGCGCCGACGAGATCGCGCGCGGCGTGCGGCGCGGGCCGCTGCACGGCGTGCCGGTCGCAGTCAAAGACAACTATCTGACGGCCGATATGCCCACTACGGCGGGCAGCCGTGCACCCGGCTACACGTTTGCGCGCGAGGATTCAGCGGCCGTCGCGCGTCTGCGTGCTGCGGGCGCGGTGCTGATCGGCAAGACCCGTACGCACGAATTCGCGTGGGGCACCGAGACGCCGCCTACCCGCAATCCGTGGGACCTGACAAGAATTCCCGGCGGCTCGAGCGGCGGTTCGGGCGCAGCGCTTGCCGCAGGCCTCGCGTACGGCGCGCTCGGCTCGGACACGGGCGGCTCGATTCGCATCCCGGCCAGCCTGTGCGGCGTCGTCGGGCTCAAGCCGACCTTCGGCCGGGTAAGCCGCGCGGGCATCGTGCCGCACAGCTGGTCGCTCGATCATGCGGGGCCGCTTGCGCTATCGGTGCGCGACGCCGCGCTGCTGCTGAACGTGCTGGCCGGATACGATGCCCGCGACCCGGGTAGCGCCGCGGTGCCGGTGCCCGACTTCAGCGCCGCCGCAACGCTGGATGCCGGTGTTGCCGGGCTGCGCATCGGCGTGTGCCGCAATCACTTTTTCGGCGCGAATGAAAGAGACGTCGAAGCGCGCGTCGAGGAAGCGATCAAGGTGCTGGAGGCGCTTGGCGCGCAGATCGTCGACTTCGAAGTGCCGAATCTGCAATACGGGCTCGGCGCTATCTATGCGATCGAGCTTGCGTCATCGAGTGCCTATCACGACCGCGGCTTGCAGCAAGGTGCAACGGCCGCGATGGCGGACGATGTGCGTACGCTGGTCGAGGTCGGCCGGATGGTGTCGGCTTCCGACTATCTGAAAGCCGAGCAATTGCGCGCGCTGTTGATCGAAGACTTCAAGGCGGTATTCGAACGGGTCGACGTGGTCGTCACGCCGGCCTCGCCGGTGACCGCATGGCGGCGCGGACAGGCGGCGGTGGTCACGGGCGGCGTCGAGGAAAGCCCGCTTGCCGCTTCGTGGCGTCTGACCTATCCGTTCAATCTGACCGGTCTGCCGGCGCTGTCGCTGCCGTGCGGCTTCGATGCCCGCGGCTTGCCGGTGGGCCTGCAGATCGCGGGCAAACCGTTCGACGAAGCGACGATATTGCGTGTTGCACAGGCCTATGAAGGCGTGCACCGTTGGAACCTGCTGCGCCCGACAATCGTGAGGAACATTGATCAATGAAGACCGGTAACGAAAGCAGGTTGACCGTGGCCTGCATCCAGATGCAACCGGAAGTCGGTGCAAAAGCGCGCAATGTCGCGCATTCGGCCGATTTGATCGAACAGGCGCATGCGCGCGGTGCGCGCCTCATCGTACTGCCCGAGCTGTGCAACTCGGGTTATGTGTTCGAGTCGCGTGAAGAGGCGTTCGCATTGTCTGAAACGCTGACGGACGGCGACACCATCCGTACATGGAGCGCGCTCGCGGCGCAGCTCGACGTCACGCTGGTCGCCGGCTACGCTGAACGCGATGGCGATGCGCTCTATAACGCCGCTGCGGTGATCGGCCCGCAACGGGTGCTGGGCGGCTATCGCAAGCTGCACCTGTGGGGTGACGAGCAGCTCTATTTTGAGCCGGGCAATCTCGGCATGCCGGTTTTCCACACGCCGTTCGGCCGGGTGGCGTGCGCGATCTGCTATGACATCTGGTTTCCCGAAGTTTTCCGGATGGCGGCTGCAGGCGGCGCCGACATCCTGTGCGTGCCCACCAACTGGGTGCCGATGCCCGCGCAGCCGGCCGGATTGCCCGTGATGGCGAATCTGCTGGCGATGAGCGGCGCGCATTCGAACGGCCTGTTCGTGGCGGCCGCGGACCGCGTGGGCACCGAACGCGGACAGCCGTTCCTCGGCAGCAGCATGATCGTCGATTCGCAGGGCTGGCCTGCGGCCGGTCCCGCCAGCGTGACCGACGAGGAAATTCTGGTGGCCGACGTCAATCTCGCCGACGCGCGCCGGCACCGGCAGCTGAATGCGTTCAACCATGTGCTGCGGGACCGCCGGCCGGACGTTTATCGTCCCATCACCGCGACTTGGCGGACGTGCTTTCGGCCTCGGTTTGAGCATGGCCGGGGCTGCGGCGGATGTTCGCAGTTGCTGCGGCCTGTCTTGTCTGCAATCTCTTGCCGATTCGCTACACTTGAGCGAATCGAACGCAATGGGAGGCGTCATTCATGGCAACGCGAAAGACGGCGGCGAAGACGGTGGCAACCAGGCCGGCAGCCAAGGTGGCCGCTAAAACCTCAACCGGGAAGCCAGTTAAAACATCCGGTGAAGCGGGCAAGGTGCGTATCGGCATCGGCGGCTGGACCTTCGCGCCGTGGCGCGGGCCGTTCTATCCGGAAGGGCTCACGCAGAAACGCGAACTCGAATACGCGAGCCGCCAGCTCACCACGATCGAGATCAACGGCACCTTCTACGGCTCGCAAAAGCCCGCCACGTTCGCGAAGTGGCATGACGAGACGCCGGACGACTTCGTGTTTTCATTGAAGGCGCCGCGCTTTGCGACGCATCGGCGCGTGCTTGCGGAGGCCGGTGAATCGATCGAGCGCTTTCTTGCGAGCGGCGTGCTCGAACTGAAGAACAAGCTGGGGCCGATCAACTGGCAGTTCGCGCCCACCAAGCAATTCGACGCGGAAGACTTCGATCGCTTTCTGGCGTTGCTGCCCAAACGCGTCGACGGCCGCGCGATACGTCACGCCGTGGAGGTTCGGCATGACAGTTTCCGCAACGAGGAATTCGTTGCGCTCGCACGCAAGCACGGCGTTGCGATTGTCATGGCGGGCGATTCGAAGTATCTGCAGATCGCGGACGTCACCGCGCCGTTTGTGTACGCGCGGATCATGGGCACCTCCGACGCATTTGCTCACGGCTATTCCGAAGCTGCGCTCGACTTATGGACCGGACGGGCGCAAATGTGGGCCGCGGGCGGCGCGCCTGAAGGCCTCGAAACGATCGGCAAGCCGGCTCTTAGGCAGCCCCTTGAGCCAGGCCCTCGCGATGTCTTCCTGTACGTGATAAGCGGCTTCAAGGCTCACAATCCGGCGGCGGCCATGGCGATGATCGAGCGCTTGAAAT
>DASXXR010000172.1:0-1803 GCA_036502945.1 Paraburkholderia sp.
GACGGGCAAGCAGATCAACGTGGAAAAGGCGCATGTCGATCCGCAGCAGCCGACCATCGTCAGTGTGCCGCTGCCTGTGCTAACGGCAGGCCACTACACCGTGCATTGGGTCGCGGTGGCAGCGGACGGGCACCGCACGCACGGCGACTATTCGTTCGACGTCAAGCAGCCTTAGTGCGCTGTCGCTGTCATGCCTGGTCAGATCGGCAATGCATTCAACGGCGGCAGTCCGACGAGGCCGCGTAGCCGCTGGCAATCGGGATTGGGCGTGCCGTCGTCGGACCATACGCGATATTCGCGGCATGGCGTAGGCCGGTGTTCATAGATGCCGCAGTGCACACCCGGCTGACCGACGGTGCCGCGCAACGCAATACAGCGGCCATGGCCGGATTCCGTTCCCTTCATGCAAACGAAAAAAGGGTTGATGCGGCTGATGAGTTCATCGGGCACCGTGCCGCCGGGCGAACTCGCCATTTCGCCCATGTACATCGACACACGAAAGTGCTGGCAGCATGCACCGCAAGACAGGCACGGATTGGCTTCGTTGTCGGCCATATCGGCAAAGACCCGATTGTCGGCCTGGATGTTCAGTAGTTGTACCGGCTTGGCTTGCGGCATTCTAAAGGGCTGCTCTATCAGCTTGAATTGCTATTGAGCCAGCTTAGTATTTTTGACAGTGCAGGTGCATATGATTAGCGTAAAACTGGTGGGGTTAAATCTAAAATTAAAAGAAAGAAGTGAAGGGGTGGCGTGCCGGTCCACGTTGCCGCGCCGAATCGTCGGTTGAAAGAATGGGTTGATGACCGGAATGCTAGCGCCACACTAAAGATCGAGCCGCTGTACGTATCCGGTCAGTTCGAGATAGCCGTGCCCGAGTGTCTTAGCCGCCGTGCCTGTCCTTGCGTCGCTTGCCGCTTTGGCATCCGCCTGGCTCTCGTTAGCGTCTGCATGGGCTGCCTGCGATACGCTCACCGCGCCTTCCCAATACACCGCGCCCGTACTCGTGCGGCTGTCCACCTCCTGGTCGTCCAGCAGCGGTGTCAGCACCAGTTGCAGACCGCCCGCGTCGACGCGCATCGCAACCGGATAGCGCGCGCCTGTGTGCGGCGAACGCCACCAGCGCAGCGGTGTGAAGACGACATCGCCTGGCGCAAGCTCGCGCGCGGCACCGTCGGCGCCGCGCCGCGTGCCGCCTGCCCAGAACTTGCGCCCGGCCTTGTCGCGGATCTGAAAGGCCATCAGCGCGCCGCCGTCGTCGAGATTGATGCCGATCCAGTCCCAGCCGACCGCCTCGTCCGCCAGCAGCGCCGACGACCATTCATGATCGAGCCAGGCCGTGCCGCGCACGTGTTCCGGTTGGCGTCCGGACGCGCGCTCGCGCAGCAGCGTGCCCTCCACGCGCAACGAAGGCTCGCTGTAGTAGTAGCTCGCCTGACTCGCGAGCGGGCCTTTGCGGCTGTAGCCCTGGGTGCCGTTCAGGAGCACCGGTTGTAGCGGCTGCATCGTGAATGCGAGGGTGAAGTTTGCCGCGGCGATGTCGACGCGATATTGCCCATAAGGTTTGCCGGCAAAGCGCCGCAGCGACCAGTCGCCGATATGCACGCTGGTGTCGGTTTCGCTCGCGTCGGCAAGACCAAAGCCGCTGCGCGCCGAGCGCTGGTCGTGCTGCAGCTTGCCCGCGTGCGGATCGCTTAGTGCGACGTTGGCGAACAGTAGTTGCGCGGGCGCAAAGCGGCTTGGGTTCGCGTCGTCGAGCGCCGGCCGTGAACAGAAGAACGTCACCTGGAAGCCCAACGCGGAACC
>DASXXR010000173.1:0-13056 GCA_036502945.1 Paraburkholderia sp.
TTCCATCACCCAGCGGTGCAGGTCGGTGAACCGCACCTGTTGCGGATCGATTTCCGGATGCTTGTCGGTCAATGCCATCGCGATGTCTTGCGTATCGGTCCACTTCATGGCTGCATGCTCCTGTTAGTGATTTTCCTTCGCATGGTTGATCGAATAGCGCGGAATCTCGACCACGAGGTCGTCGTCCGCCGGCACCATCGCCTGGCACGACAGCCGCGACTCGCGCTCGAGACCCCATGCCTTGTCGAGCAGATCGTCTTCGTCTTCTTCAGACGGTTCCAGCGCGTTGAAGCCTTCCCGCACGATCACGTGACACGTTGTGCACGCGCACGACTTTTCGCACGCGTGCTCGATTTCGATGCCGTTCTCAAGCAGCGTGTCGCAAATGCTCTTGCCTGGCACAGCATCGATCACCGCGCCTTCGGGGCACAGTTCCACGTGAGGCAGTACAACGATTTGAGGCATACCTGTTCCGTTTGATCTCGTTCAGACCTGGACGCACGGGTGCCGAACATCAGGCACCGTACTATTTTACTGATGGCGCATGCGTTTTTGGTACGCATGCGCCGCGTCGATGCGATTGGCCCGCCGCATCCAATCTCCGCATCAAATCTCGTCAAGCTTGCGGCCGGCCAGCGCGCGGCGAATGCCCTTGTTCATCCGTCGTGCGGCGAATTCGTCGGTGCCTTCGGCGAGCGCTTTCGTCGCCGCTTCGACGGTATCGGCGTCGTCGCTCTGCGCGACGTTGCGCAGTGCCGTCAGCAGCGCGTCCAGCGCGGTGCGCTCGTCGGCGTCGAGCAGTTCGCCGTCCGCGGCAAGCGCGGCTTCGGTCGCTTCGACGAGCCGCTGCGCGTCAACCTGCGCTTCGCGCAGCGCGCGTGCGTGCATGTCCGTTTCAGCGGTCTTGAAACTGTCTTCGAGCATGCGCGCGACGTCGTCGTCGGCAAGCCCGTAAGACGGCTTCACGACCACTGACGCTTCCACGCCCGAATGCTGCTCGCGTGCAAATACCGACAGCAGCCCATCGGCGTCGACCTGATAGGTCACGCGAATCCGCGCCGCGCCGGCCGTCATCGGCGGAATGCCGCGCAGCTCGAAACGCGCGAGCGAACGGCAATCGGACACCAGTTCGCGTTCGCCTTGCACGACGTGGATCGCCATCGCAGTCTGGCCGTCCTTAAACGTCGTGAAATCCTGCGCGCGCGCAACCGGGATCGTCGAATTGCGCGGAATGATCTTTTCGGTGAGACCGCCCATCGTTTCGACGCCGAGCGACAGCGGAATCACGTCGAGCAGCAGCCAGTCGTCGCCTTCGCCGCCGCGATTGCCCGCGAGCAGATCGGCCTGGATCGCGGCGCCGAGCGCCACGACCTCGTCGGGATCGAGATTGATCAGCGGCGGCTGGCCGAAGAACCCCTCGACCGCGCGGCGAATCACCGGCATCCGCGTCGCGCCGCCCACCAGCACGACGCCTTTGATGTCGCCCGTCGCGACTTTCGCGTCACGCAGTGCCTTGCGCGTTGGACCGAGCGTGCGCTGGACGAGCACCTGCGTGACGGTTTCGAAGGTGGGTTCGTCGATCGTCAGCGCGAGCTTCACGCCATTCGACAGCGCGACTTCGAGCAACGCCCGCGGCGCGCTGGAAAGCTCCTCCTTCGTCGTGCGCACGGTGTCGAGCAGCAGGCGCACGTCTTCGGGCACAAGCGAGCCCGGCGCGATACCGGCCTGCGCGAGCACATGGCGATACAGCAGGTGGTCGAAATCGTCGCCGCCGAGCGCCGAATCGCCCCCCGCCGCGAGCACTTCGAATACACCCTTCGTCAGCTTCAGGATCGACAGGTCGAACGTGCCGCCGCCCAGGTCGAACACCGCGTAGAGCCCCTCGGAACCGTTGTCGAGACCGTATGCGATCGCGGCGGCGGTCGGCTCGTTCAGCAGGCGCAGCACGTTCAGGCCGGCGAGGCGCGCCGCGTCCTTGGTGGCCTGGCGCTGCGCTTCGTCGAAATAGGCGGGGACCGTAATCACCGCGCCGACCAGTTCATCGCCGAGCGAGTCTTCCGCGCGCTGGCGCAGCGTCGCGAGAATTTCCGCCGAGACTTCGACCGGGCTTTTCACGCCATCGACTGTTCGGATCTGCACCATGCCGGGCGCGTCGACGAAATCGTACGGTGCGTTCTCCGCGCCTTCCACTTCGCTCTTGCCGCGGCCCATGAAACGCTTGACCGATACGATGGTGTTGCGCGGATCGGTCGCGGCCTCGGCCTTCGCCGTGCGGCCGATACGACGGCCGCCTTTCTCCAGATAGCGGACGACGGAAGGCAGCAACCGGTGCCCTTCCTCGTCCGGCAACACGTCGGGCACGCCGCTGCGCACGGCGGCAACGAGAGAATTGGTGGTGCCGAGATCGATACCGACCGCGAGCCGCCGCTGATGCGGCGCGGGCGCCATGCCGGGTTCGGAAATTTGCAGTAAGGCCATCTGGGATCTTCTTCGGGGAACTGTCGGGGAACGTTGGGCCCCGTGCTGGATTATTCGCGTTGCTAATGAAAGGACGACGGACGGTCTGGCGATGTTCTATCGGGTTATCGCGCTGGCTAATTCTCCAGCCGCTCGATCTGCGTGCCGACCTCCGACGCCACGCGCTCGATGAACATCAACTGCCGCACCGCTTCCCCCGCCGGCTGATCCGCGCCGCTATCGAGCAGCGCCGCGAGCTTCGTAATACGCACGCGTTCTTCATCGCGCAGTTCGGCGAGCAATGCATCGAGCGCGGCGATGTTTCTAGCGGCCGCTGCATCTTCGATACTTTCGCGCCATTCCATTTGCTGCATCAGGAAAGCGGGCTCCATCGCCGTGTTGTTTTCGGCGCCGACATCGATGCCGCGCAGCGACAGCAGGTACGTCGCGCGCTTTAGCGGATCGCGCAGCGTCTGATACGCCTCGTTCGTGCGTGTCGCCCATTGCATCGCGATGCGCTTTTGCGCTTCGCCCGCCGCGGCGAAGCGGTCGGGATGCACTTGCGCCTGCACGGTGCGATAGGCGTCGTCGAGGGCGTGCGCGTCGAGCGCGAATTGCGCCGGCAAATGAAACAGGTCGAAGTGACTGTCGTTCAGCGAGGCCATCGAATTACTTTATCCGTCGATCAAGCGTGCAGTGAAAATGCGCGACATGAAATTGAAAAAAGGCGGCACAGGCCGCCTTTTTACCGCTTCACGCGGATTCATACGCGGAATGATTCGCCGCAGCCGCACTCGTCCTTCACGTTCGGATTGTTGAACTTGAAGCCTTCGTTCAATCCCTCGCGCGCGAAATCGAGTTCGGTGCCGTCGATGTAGGCGAGACTCTTCGGGTCGACGATGATCTTCACGCCGTTGCATTCGAATACTTCGTCTTCCGCGGCAAGCTCGTCGACATATTCGAGCTTGTACGCAAGGCCCGAACAACCGGTTGTGCGCACGCCGAGCCGCAACCCGACGCCCTTGCCGCGTCGGATCAGGTACTTCTGCACGTGTTGTGCTGCCTTTTCGGTCAACGTAATTGCCATAGCGTTTCTCATTGCGCAGCGCGGCGTGTTTTCACGTTGCGCTGCGGCCTTGCCTGCATCCAATTCGCCCAAGCCGGACGGCGGGCGCTATATCGCGTTCACCGTCCGTTGCGTGCTTCCGCCGCTGCCGGCTCCGCCATTTGATTTCGCGCTCGCCTGCCGCTATCCATTGCGCGGGCGGCGTCAATCAAGCGTTGCTTAAGCTGCCTGCTTGTCGCCTGCCGGCGCAGTGGCCGTTTCACCGCCGTGGCGCTGCTTGTAGTCGGCAACCGCAGCCTTGATCGCGTCTTCCGCGAGAATCGAGCAGTGGATCTTCACCGGCGGTAACGCGAGTTCTTCGGCGATCTGCGTGTTCTTGATCGACATTGCTTCGTCGAGCGACTTGCCCTTCACCCATTCGGTGACGAGCGAACTCGACGCGATCGCCGAACCGCAGCCGTACGTCTTGAACTTCGCGTCTTCAATGATGCCGTCCGCGCCGACGCGAATCTGCAGCTTCATCACGTCGCCGCAAGCCGGCGCGCCGACCATACCGGTACCGACCGCATCGTCGTCCTTCGCAAACGAACCGACGTTACGCGGGTTTTCGTAGTGGTCCAGAACCTTGTCGCTATAAGCCATGTTTACACTCCTTGATTCGATTCAACCTGCACTCGCAACCGATCAGCGTTTCCTCGACAGTGTGCGCGTCAGTGCGCGGCCCACTTGATGGTCGACAGATCGATACCGTCCTTATGCATCTCCCAAAGCGGCGACAGGTCGCGCAGCCTGGCAATCTTCGCGTTCAGCAGGTTAATCACGTAATCGACGTCCTGCTCCGTCGTGAAGCGGCCCACCGTGAAACGGATCGAGCTGTGCGCGAGTTCATCGTTGCGGCCGAGCGCGCGCAGCACGTATGACGGTTCCAGCGAAGCCGACGTGCACGCCGACCCCGACGACACCGCCACGTCCTTCACCGCCATGATCAGCGATTCGCCTTCGACGAAGTTGAAGCTGATGTTCAGGTTGTGCGGGACGCGCTTTTCCAAGTCGCCGTTCACATACACTTCTTCGATCTGCGACAGGCCGCGCAGCAGGCGGTCGCGCAGCATACGGATGCGCTCGTTTTCCGTCGCCATTTCTTCGCGTGCGAGACGGAACGCTTCGCCCATGCCGACGATCTGGTGCGTAGCCAGCGTGCCCGAACGCATGCCGCGCTCGTGACCGCCGCCGTGCATCTGCGCTTCAATGCGCACGCGCGGCTTGCGGCGCACATACAGCGCGCCGATACCTTTCGGGCCATACGTCTTGTGTGCCGAAAACGACATCAGGTCGACCTTCAGCTTTTGCAGGTCGATTGCGACCTTGCCGGTAGCCTGCGCGGCGTCGACGTGGAAAATGATGCCCTTCTCGCGGCAGATTTCGCCGATTGCCTCGATGTCCTGGATCACGCCGATTTCGTTATTCACGAACATCACCGAAACCAGAATCGTGTCGGGGCGCAACGCGGCCTTGAAGACTTCGAGGTCGATCAGGCCGTCGTCCTTGACGTCGAGATACGTGACTTCGAACCCTTCGCGTTCGAGTTCGCGACCGGTATCGAGCACAGCCTTGTGCTCGGTCTTCACCGTGATGATGTGCTTGCCTTTGCTCTTGTAGAAGTGCGCGGCGCCCTTCAATGCGAGGTTGTCCGACTCCGTCGCACCCGACGTCCAGATAATCTCGCGCGGATCGGCGTTCACCAGCGCGGCGACGTTTTCGCGCGCTTCTTCGACGCCCCGCTCCGCGTCCCAGCCATACGAATGGCTACGCGACGCGGGGTTGCCAAACTGCTCGCGCAGATACGGAATCATCTTGTCCACCACGCGCGGATCGACAGGCGTCGTCGCGCTGTAGTCCATGTAAATGGGCAGGTGGGGAATATCGTTATTCATCAATCACTCCGGGGACATCGTTGCTTTGGCTTCCTGGGTTCTGGCGCTTCGTGATCGGCGCTCTATGAACCAGCCATATTGAAAACAGAATTCGGCCCTTTCGGCACGACGCGCGCGGGTTCGGCCGCGGGCGCCTCGGCGCGTCTGTCGCGCAGCACCGCAGGCGCGGCTTCGCGGGAACGCTGTTGATCCACGAGATCTTTCAGCGAAACCGAATCGAGATACTCGACCATCTTCTGATTCAGCGTCGACCACAATTCGTGCGTCATGCAATGGCCGTCGCGATGCTTGGTACCTTCGCACGTGCCTTTGCCGCCGCATTGGGTTGCGTCGAGCGGTTCGTCGACAGCGATGATGATGTCCGCCACCGTCACGTTTTCCGCGCGGCGCGCGAGGTTGTAGCCACCGCCCGGTCCGCGCACGGATTCGACGATCTCGTGGCGGCGCAGCTTCCCGAACAGTTGCTCGAGATACGACAGGGAAATGTGCTGGCGCTGGCTGATACCTGCAAGCGTCACCGGGCCCTGCTCCTGGCGCAACGCCAGGTCAATCATCGCCGTGACGGCGAAACGGCCTTTCGTGGTGAGTCTCATGGTGTGTGGGAACCGCAATTCTCGACAAGTTTGGTCAAGTATAAATACATGACAGATTTAGTCAAGTATCCCTATCTCCAAATGGGTCATTTGCTTAATAAACGCGAGGGCGCAAGGTTCGACTCGCCTCGCAGCGCCGCGATCAGGCCGCGACACGCGGCTTCGCACTGGTCGAGCACCCGCTCGAAACCCGCTCCGCCGCCGAAATAGGGATCGGCGACCTCGCGTACGGCGGTTTCGGGCGCAAATTCCATCAATAGACGAATCTTGTCTCGATGCGTCGGCGGACAGATTTGGTTGAGCGCCGCCACGTTTGCGTCATCCATCGCAATCAGCAGATCGAAGCGCTCGAAATCATCGGCGCCGATCTGGCGGCCACGCAGTCGCGACAAATCGTAACCGCGTTGCCGCGCCGCCTGCTGGGCCCGCTCGTCCGGCGCTTCACCGATGTGCCAGTTGCCAGTGCCGGCCGAATCGATGATGATGCGGTCCGTCAGTTTCGCTTCAACCACCTGATGCCGCATCACGCCTTCCGCGGTCGGGGAACGACAGATATTCCCAAGACACACGAAGCAAACGGCGACGGTTTTCATCGATAAGTGAGCGGCAAAGCCGCATGAGTCGAAGTGCAGGAAAATGTGCCGCGATTATACAAAGGCAGCGTTCGGCGCGCGGAGCGTTCCCGCGCACGCCCGATTACAAAGGCTGCTGCTGCAACGTCACGTTGGCGCGCTCCGCTTGCGCAGGCGACGCGGGCTCGCTGTCAACCAGTCCGAACGAAACCGTGCGGGCCAGTTCAGCCGTCACTTCGCTCGCGGCAAGCGGCGCTTGCGTCGCGCGAGTGGCTGCATCGCTGCACAAATGCACGAATGCCGCGACAGCCAGCGGTAAAACGATGGCCATTGGCCAGTACATCGATATTGTCTTTTTCATGATGTCGCGCCCTCTTCACTATTGAGGCACAGGTCAACGATGACCCACTATGCCCAACCGAAATGATAAATGAGGACGCAATCAGGAAAAACCCAGCCCCGTGGAATAGACCGTTCTGCTCAGGTGAACAGTGGGCGTCGCGACTCGCGCGAGCAAGCGTCCGTGGGTTAGTCGGACGGCGAAATGAAACCTTACAAAAGCATACAAAGATAATGCGACGCCGCGCCCGGCTCCTTGTCTTAGTGATATGAACACCGCGCTACCAAACCATCTGATGAAACACCCTTCTGCTTTCCTGTTCGCTTCGCTGGTCACGGCGGCCGCTCTGCTGGGCGGCTGTGCGGTCTATCCGAACAACTCGGCCTATGCCTATGGCGGCGATTATGGCGGCTACGACGGCTATGACGGCTATGGATATGGATATGGTTATGCCCCGCCGCAGTCATCGCTATTCCTGGGCTTCGGCGGCTACTCGGGACGATCGTATCGTGAGTCGTACGGGGGCCGCGGCTACCGCGGCGATTGGAACGGCCATGGTGGCAACAGGAATGGGAACGGCCAACATGGTTCCAGCGGCGGGGCTCCACAGGGGCCGCCGCCGCAAGCAGGCGGAGCCGGCGGTGCGCAAAGCAACGGCTCAGGCAGCCCGAGCGCGCACGGCGGCAATGGCGGAGGCGCAGGCCGATCGAACGGTGGAGGCAATCACGGAAGGGCGCAGGTCGTCACACCCAACAATGGGTCGCGAATCACGAATCATTGATGGCGCCCCGCGCCGGCCGCCCCGCGGTCGGCGCGGGGCATAGCGGATCGCTGGCGCGCGTGGCAGGCGCATTGGGCCTTTGGTCAGCCCGCATCCAGCGACGCTCGACGAAGCATCGCCCCTACCCGCGATGGCTGCGCTGCGCCGCATACAGTTCGCGGAACGTTCTGCCGACCGGCGCCGGCATATCGCGCGTATTCGTCCAGCCGCCGCCCAGCGGCAATCGCGCGATCGAGCGCTTCTCGCCGCCCATCTTTTCGAGCAGACGCACGGCGAGCTTCGTGAACATCGCATACACGGCCGGGTGCAACGCGAAATAGCCCCAAACGGCCAGACCCGCGCGCTCGCGCCACGGCCGCAGATGTCGCTCCACCTGCTTCTCGCGCAACTTGCGCAGCAGATCCGACAAAGGAATGCCCACCGGACACACGCTATTGCATTCGCCGCACAGCGTCGCCGCCTGCGGCAGGTCGAGTGCCTTGTCGAGCCCGATGTAGCTCGGCGTGAGCACCGAGCCCATCGGCCCAGGGTACACCCAGCCGTACGCATGGCCGCCGATCTTCTGATAAACCGGGCAATGGTTCATGCATGCGCCGCAACGGATGCATCGCAGCATCTCCTGAAACTCTCCGCCTATCAGGCCGGTACGTCCACCGTCGACGAGCACTACATACATATGCTCTGGCCCGTCTTGATCGCCGGCCATGCGCGGGCCGGTCAGCAGCGAGAAATAGTTCGACATCGTCTGCGCGGTGGCCGAGCGCGGCAGCAGACGCATCGCCGTGGCGAGATCCTCGAGCGTCGGCAGCACCTTTTCGACACCGGTCACCGCGACATGCACACGAGGCATCACCGTGCACATGCCTTCGTTGCCCTCGTTGGTCACGAGTGCGACCGAGCCCGTCTCGGCGATGATGAAGTTGCCGCCCGTCACGCCCATGTCCGCGGTCATGAAATGCGGCCGCAGCATCTCGCGCGCTTCGCGTGTCATTTCCGGAATCTCGGTTAAACGAGGCTTGTTGTGCGTCTTCGCGAACAGATCGGCGATCTCGTCCTTATCCTTGTGAACCACCGGCATGATGATGTGGCTGGGCGGCTCGTTGTCGTTGATCTGCAAGATGTACTCGCCGAGATCGGTCTCGATCGACTGCACGCCCATCCGGCCGAGCACTTCGTTCAGCCGCATCTCTTCCGACACCATCGACTTCGTCTTGATCACCTTCTTCACGTCGTGCCGGCGCGCGATGTCGGCGACGAGCTTCGCCGCGTCCTGCGTCGTTTCGGCGTAAAGCACCGTGACGCCGCGCCGCGTCGCTTCGCGCTCGAATATTTCCAGCCAGACATCGAGGTTCTCGAGCACGCGATTGCGGCGCTCCTTGAGCGCGGCGCGCGTCGCCTGAAAATCGATCTCGGTCATTCTTTCCGCGCGCCCCGAGACCAGCCTCGTCGACAGCTTCGTGAGATTCTGCTGCAGACGCTGGTCGGCGAGCTTCTGGCCCACGCGTGCCTTGAACTGCATCGTTTGAACTTGCATGGCGGCCTTTCGAATCGGGGAGTGAGTTGCGGCTCGATCAATAACGCGGCGGCGCACCGGCTATGCGTCGCCGGCCAGCACTTGAGCGATGTGCAGCACGCGTGTCGTCGTGTCGCCGGTGCGGCGCAAACGCCCTTCGATATTCAGCATGCAGCCGAGATCGCCCAGCACGACGGCGTTCGTCCCGCTCGCCCGGATGTTGTCGCACTTCTCGTCGACGATCGCAGTCGAGATGTCGCCGTACTTGATCGCGAAGGTGCCGCCGAAACCGCAGCAATGCTCGCAGCCTTTCATCTCCGTCACGGCGACGCCGGCCTGCGCGAGCAGCATGCGCGGCTGACTCTTCACGCCGAGTTCGCGCAAACCCGAACACGAATCGTGATAAGTCACCGGACCGGCGAACTCACCGGCCGTCAGTTCGACCTTCGCGACGTTGACGAGAAAATCGGTCAATTCGAAGACCTTCGGACGAAGCCGTCCGAAGCGGCCCATCAGTTCCGGGTCGTCGCCGAACAGATCGCCGTAGTGCGCACGAATCATGCCTCCGCACGAGCCCGACGGCACCACGACGTAGTCGAACTGCTCGAATTCGCGCAACACCTTTTCAGCGAGATCGCGCGCAATGCTCCGCTCACCCGAGTTGTACGCCGGCTGCCCGCAGCAGGTTTGCGCAGGCGGCACGACAACTTCGAAGCCGGCGCGCTCGATCAGCTTGATCGCCGAAAAGCCGATCTCGGGACGCATCAGATCGATCAGACAGGTGACGAAAAATCCGACTCGCATGAGTCCTCCTCCGGGGAAACGTCCGTGATTATCCGCTGTTTAAGATGCGATACCAACGCGGAAAGCCCTAAGCTCGCGAAAAAGCCGGTTCGTGACCGGCCTCGCGCGGCGCTCGCTTTTTTCACCATACGAGATACAATCGATTCTCCGCGGCTGTGGCGCGTCACCGATTTATCCCCATGAGCGATACGAACCCGGATCCCAAAACCTCGATCCAGGTGATCGAGCGCATGATGCGCCTGCTGGATGCGCTTGCGGCGCACAGCGACCCGGTCAGCCTGAAACAACTCTCGCAACGCACCGAGTTGCACCCGTCGACGGCGCACCGCATCCTGAACGATATGGTGACGTGCCGGCTCGTCGACCGCTCCGACCCCGGCACCTACCGGCTCGGTATGCGGCTGCTCGAACTCGGCAATCTGGTGAAGGCACGCCTGTCCGTACGCGACGCCGCATTGACGCCGATGCGCGAATTGCATCGCGCTACGGGGCAAACCGTCAATTTGTCGGTGCGCCAGGGCGACGAGATCGTCTACATCGAGCGCGCTTACTCGGAGCGCTCCGGCATGCAGGTGGTGCGCGCGATCGGCGGGCGGGCGCCGCTGCATTTGACGTCGGTGGGCAAGCTGTTCCTCGCCGCGGACGAAGCGACCCGCGTGCGCGCGTACGCGACGCGCACCGGCCTGTCGGGCCACACGCAGAACAGCATCACCGATCTGGCCAAGCTGGAGCGCGAGCTGGCCCACGTGCGCCAGCAGTCGTGCGCGCGTGACAACGAAGAGTTGGAGCTCGGCGTACGTTGCATCGCCGCGGGCATCTACGACGACACGGGCAAGCTCGTCGCCGGCCTGTCGCTGTCGGCGCCCGCCGACCGCCTGCAGGACTCGTGGCTCGGGCAGGTCAGCAAGACCGCGCTCGTGATCTCCGAGTCGCTCGGATACCGGCCGCAAGCGCCGCAGCCCCTCGCGGCGCAGCATACCGCTTGAACCGCCTGCGGAGACCGGAGAAGACGGCCGAATGAATCTGCTGAAACAAATGACAAAGAGCCCCGCAAGCAATTTTGCGGGGCTCTTTTGTTTCGTACAGTCAAAGCGGTTCAGGTTGGAGCCGGTCAAAAGCGCGATCGAACGCCGCGCCACCCCCAAATAGCGAATCGACGCTACCTTACGTTCCCGCGCCGTTCGCGTCGGCGCTGGTCACGCGCTGTTCGCCGCCGTTGTCGATCCACGTCCGCAAACGCGACGCATCCGCGAAACGCGAGTATTTGCCCGCTGAGTCGAGCAGCACCATGATCACCGGCCGGTCATGAATAATGGTCTGCATCACGAGACACTCACCCGCTTCGTTGATGAAACCGGTCTTCTGCAGGCCGATCTCCCACGTAGGATTGCGCACCAGCGCATTCGTGCTGTTGTACGCAAGCGTGCGCTTGCCGGTGAAGACGTCGTAGCTATGATCCGTCGAAAAGCGGCGGATCACCGGGTATTGATAAGCGGCATTGACCATCTTCACGAGGTCGCGGGCGCTGGAAACGTTCTGGCTGGTGAGGCCGGTCGGGTTCTCAAAGTGCGTATCGGCCATGCCGAGCTGCTTGGCCTTCTCGTTCATCGCCGCCATGAACGCCGGACGGCCACCCGGGAAGTACCGCGATAACGCCGCCGCCGCACGGTTCTCCGACGCCATCAACGCGATGTGCAGCATGTCTTCGCGCGACAGCACGGAGCCCACGGACAGACGCGAGCGCGTGTTCTTTTCGTAATCGCGGTCTTCGTCCGTGACTTCGACCTCCTCGGTCATCGGCGCCTTTGAATCGAGCACGACCATCGCAGTCATCAGTTTCGTGATCGAAGCGATCGGCACGACCGCACGCGAGTTCTTGTCGAATAGCGACTCCGACGTGTTTTGATCGACGACATACGCAACGCTCGAGCGCAACGCCAGCGCGTCCGGCGTTTCATGCAGCCCGAACGCCTGGCCCACCGTCGGCGGACGCGGCTCGAACGCGACGCGGCGCACCACCGAGTGGTGGCGCCCGTTCATCGTATAGCTGACACGCTTTTTCTTCGATACGGCCCGCGGCGCATCGTCGTCATCTTTCGAGGCGACAGCCTTAGTGGCCTTCGGCGATTTGCTTGCGACCTTGACAACCGGCGCGCCGGGCTTCCTGGCCGTTTTCCTGGCAACTTTCTCGGACTTGGCCGAAGGCTCGGTCGGCGCGGCAAACGCGTCAGCCGGCGCAGCAGACGCTGCTGCGATGACCACTGAGGCGGCCACCGACAGTGCGGTGCCGAGCACCGCGCCGTGCATCACTTTGAGTGACGAAAACATGTCGGTTTTCATTAGTGTTCTGGTTGAGCGGCAAGGATTTGTCCGCCAGTGTAGTAAAACCACGAAAAATTAGCAATATTAAGCACTTACCCGCTCTCTTTAAACCGAGTTGTAAGGCCCGGGTGTTGAAAGACAATGAACGTCGCACTCTTCATCGACAAATTCAATGACGCACCCATTTTTTCCGAGCGCCGACCACTTCGAGAAAAGAATTTCCCAAGCTAACGGCAGCCTGAACACACTACTTAATCGGGGGAAACACGGTTGCAACGCAACGCGCGGAATGCACCTCACAAACGTCCTGAAGAATGTTCTTTCCGAGGTTGCGTTTGCCGCACCGCCGAATACTCTTAAACGAATACTGCGGACTAGCGCATCGCGCATTCGACTTGCGATGACGTATTAACGTTCCGAGACAGTTTTAGTTTACATCGAGATTCTATCGCGGCTGCGGCTCTTCGTTAGGTCGCCCACGTAACGCCCCGTGCGCTGGAGCAGCCGCTGGATTATGCACCAAGCATGTGAAAACATGCTGCCCGCATAGTCCGACACAATTCCATAAATACTTCATAACGTATTGTTTTCTCGATAAATTATCATCATTGTGCGATGCACAAAAAATACTTGACAACTTTGGGCGCTATCCTAAAATGGGAACCATTGCTGCG
>DASXXR010000174.1:0-3433 GCA_036502945.1 Paraburkholderia sp.
CATGGTGCTGGGCGGCGGCCCGAACCGGATCGGCCAGGGCATCGAGTTCGACTATTGCTGCGTGCATGCCGCGCTCGCGTTGAGCGAAGACGGCTACGAAACGATCATGGTCAACTGCAACCCTGAAACCGTTTCGACCGATTACGACACGTCTGATCGCCTGTACTTCGAGCCGCTGACGCTCGAAGACGTGCTCGAAATCGTCGACAAGGAAAAGCCGCTCGGCGTGATCGTTCAGTACGGCGGTCAGACGCCGCTGAAGCTCGCGCTCGATCTCGAGGCGAACGGCGTGCCGATCGTCGGCACGTCGCCGGATATGATCGACGCCGCCGAAGACCGCGAACGCTTCCAGAAGCTGTTGCAGAAGCTGAACCTGCGCCAGCCGCCGAACCGCACCGCGCGCACCGAAGACGACGCGCTGAAGCTCGCCGAGGAGATCGGTTATCCGCTCGTCGTGCGTCCGTCCTACGTGCTGGGTGGCCGCGCGATGGAAATCGTTCACGAGCCGCGCGATCTCGAGCGCTATATGCGCGAAGCGGTGAAGGTCAGCCACGATTCGCCGGTGCTGCTCGACCGCTTCCTGAACGATGCGATCGAATGCGATGTGGATTGCATTTCCGATGGCGAGGCAGTGTTCATCGGCGGCGTGATGGAGCACATCGAGCAGGCCGGCGTGCACTCGGGCGATTCGGCCTGTTCGCTGCCGCCGTATTCGCTGTCGAAGGAAACCGTCGCCGAGCTGAAGCGGCAAACCGGTGCGATGGCGAGGGCGCTGAACGTGATCGGACTGATGAACGTGCAGTTCGCAATCCAGCAGGTGCCGCAGGCCGACGGCTCGAAGCAGGACGTGATCTACGTGCTTGAAGTGAATCCGCGCGCGTCACGTACGGTGCCGTACGTGTCAAAGGCCACCAGCCTGCCGCTTGCGAAGATCGCCGCGCGCGCGATGGTCGGCCAGACGCTCGCGCAGCAGCGCGTGACGAAGGAAATCGTGCCGCCGTACTTCAGCGTCAAGGAAGCGGTGTTTCCGTTCATCAAATTCCCCGCCGTCGACCCGGTGCTCGGGCCTGAAATGCGTTCCACCGGCGAAGTGATGGGTGTCGGCCGCACGTTCGGCGAAGCGCTCTTCAAGTCGCAGCTCGCGGCGGGTTCGCGCCTGCCGGAGTCGGGCACGGTGCTGCTGACCGTCATGGACGCCGACAAGACGAAGGCCGTCGAAGTCGCGCGGATGCTGCACGAACTCGGCTACCCGCTCGTCGCGACCAAGGGGACGGCCGCGGCGATCGAAGCTGCCGGCGTGCCGGTGAAGGTGGTCAACAAGGTGAAGGACGGCCGTCCGCACATCGTCGATATGATCAAGAACGGCGAAATTGCCCTCGTTTTCACGACCGTCGACGAAACGCGCTCCGCGATTGCCGATTCACGCTCAATCCGCATGAGTGCGCAGGCGAACAAGGTCACGTACTACACGACCATGTCCGGTGCGCGCGCGGCGGTCGAAGGCCTGCGTTACCTGAAGGACCTTGAGGTCTATGATTTACAAGGGCTTCACGCTCGCCTAAACTAAGGCTTCGAATCTCAGTCCAAGCTGTAAGTGCCGCGGTTAAGCGGCGTCCCTGAAGGTACCGGGTCGGGCTTTTCCTACCAGCAGGTACCTCTTTGGGGATGCACTTAACCGCGGTTGATTTTTTTTAGGCTGTTTTTTGCCAAAGAGCTGTTTATGAGCACTATTCCATTGACGAAACGCGGCGCTGACCAATTGCGCGTTGAATTGCAGCGCCTGAAATCGGTAGAACGTCCCGCGGTCATTAACTCGATCGCGGAAGCGCGCGCGCAAGGCGATCTGTCGGAAAACGCCGAATACGATGCGGCAAAAGAGAAGCAAGGCTTTGTCGAAGGCCGTATCGCCGATATCGAATCGAAGCTTGCCGCCGCGCGGATCATCGACCCCGCTGCGCTCGATGCGGAAGGGCGCGTCGTGTTCGCAGCGACGGTCGAGCTCGAAGATCTCAAGTCCGGCAACGCCGTGACTTACCAGATCGTCGGCGACGATGAGGCGGATCTCGAGCGCGGCCTGATCTCGGTCAGTTCGCCGATCGCCCGTGCGCTGATCGGCAAGTCCGAAGGCGATGTGGCGTCCGTGCAGGCGCCGAGCGGCGTGCGCGAGTACGAAATCATCTCCGTTCGCTATATCTGAGGCTGAACCCGTGTCCTTGATGCCGCATCGGTTGTTTCGCCTGTTGACGGTGGTGTGGGTGGGCAGCCTGCTCACGATCGGCTATGCGGTTGCGCCGGTGCTGTTTACGTCGCTTGACCGGATGACGGCGGGCGCCGTCGCTGCGCAGCTGTTTCGCATCGAGGGCGTGGTCGGCGTTGTGTGCGGCGTGTTGCTGCTCGCGCTGTGCAACGTGCTGATTCGTCGCGGCGGCGATGCGTACCGCCGGCTGCGCTGGCTGATCGCCGGCATGCTGGTCTGCGTGCTGTTGGGCTATTTCGCGCTGCAGCCTTTTATGAATGCGTTACGCATGGCCGCTGAAGGGGCCGGCACTGATGTCGGCCATTCGGTCTATGCCAGCCGCTTCGGCATGCTGCACGGCGTGTCGAGCTTGTTCTATCTGGTCGAAAGCCTGCTGGGGCTTGCGTTGGTGTGGAAGCTGCCGGCCGGCGTGGAAGGCGCGGCGGGGAGCTTGAGCACCAGCCCCGCGACAGGCCAGCCAAAAACGGCCGGTTGAGCGCCGTCTCAGTATCGCGTCCAAAACCAGCAGCAGAGTCATGCAGCTGGGTTGGTTTTGAAGCGGACGCGACTGAATGTCGCGTCCCTAATGCAAACGACCGCAAACGACCGCAAACGCTCTCCCGCTGCCCGACGGCTTACTTCGCCGATTGATGCGAGCGCTTCGCGCTGGGCAGGCGTTTCTTTGCGCGTTTGACAGTGCCGCCGGCCGTCAAGCGCTCGTTGCCGCGCACGATGACCTTTTGCGGCTTCGGCCGGCGCAACGGATTGTCGGACGGCTTGAGCACCTTGACGACGCGCGGTGCGCGGCTTTTGCCGGCCGCACCTTCCGCCGCCGCCTCGCGCGCGCTGGGCAGTTCGCCGCGCCGCATTTTTGTAGCGACGGGTGCGGTTTCCGGTTTCCAGATGACAAGCAGTTTGCCGATGTGCTGAATCGGCGCGGCGCCGAGGCGTTCGCAAATTCCGTCGTAAATTGCAACCCGCTCTTCGCGCTCGTCGCCAAACACGCGGATCTTGATCAATTGATGCGCGACCAGGTGCACCTTGATTTCGGCCAGTACGGCGTCGGTCAAACCTTCGCCGCCGATCAGAACGACTGGCTTGAGCGCGTGGGCTTGGGCGCGCAACTCGGCGCGTTGATCGGAAGAGACTTTGAGGGCTGGCATGAAAAGTGGGAGACTCGACTAAAATGACGGCGCC
>DASXXR010000175.1:0-1825 GCA_036502945.1 Paraburkholderia sp.
ATACCGAACTCCGGCAGCGTGTAGTCGAGTTGCGCGTCGAGCGGATAGAACGGTACGACCGAGTCCGGCCCCTTCGGCTGCAGCCAGAACTGCACGTGGTGCGCGTCGGCGAAATCGCGCAGCAACTGTTCGTCTGCCGCATTGATCGGCTCCAGCACGCGCAGCACGAGCGCCGTCACCGTCGAACCCACCGCCAGCTCAATCTGCGGCATCCGTTCGCGTATCGACAGCCCTTCGACCAGCCGGCGCAGCGGCACCAGCATCGCCGATACATGCGGCGGCAGCACTTCACAACTCGTCATGTCGGCGACGTAGCTGCTCTTGCGCTCGTGGAACCCCACCAGCACGCCGCCCTTCTTCACGACGTTGCGCACGGTTAGCCGCGCGCGATAGCGGTATCCCCACGACGGCCCGTGGATCGGCCGGAAAATCGTTTCGGCGCGCAGCTTCGCGAGATGCGCGAGGTTGTCCTCGAGCACGCGCTGTTTGACGGCGATTTGCGCGCGCACGTCGAGATGCTGCATCGAACAGCCGCCGCAGGTGCCGAAAAACCGGCACTGCGGCTGGGTGCGAATCACGCTTTCGCGCAGGATATCGACAACTTGCGCCTGCTCGAAGCTCGGCTTCCTTCTATAACTCAAATAGGTGACGCGTTCGCCGGGCAGTGCGCCCTCGACAAAAATCACCTTGCCGGGCGTGCCGTCTTCCGTGACGGTGCGGCCGACGCCGCGCGCTTCCATATCGAGCGATTCGATTTCGAGAACGGGGAGCGCGATGGGCGAAGCGGAGGATCGGGCGGCGGCCGCTTCGGCGGATGCCCGCTTGGCCTTGCCGGGCGAGCCGGCGCGCGCACCGGATGCAATACGGGGAGCAGTTTGAGACACCTGCGGCTTCCTGACAGACTGTGGAGTAAAGGCGAGATTGTAGACGAACGGCAACCTGCGACGGAGATTTGACGATGCGACTGATCAACTGGAATGTCCAGTGGGGACGTAGCGCCCGCGGTGAAGTAAGCCTTGCGCGCATGCTGAACGAGGCACGCGGCCTCGCCGATTTCGACGTGCTGTGCATGCAGGAAGTCACCCGCGGGTTCAACGTGCTGGCGGGCCATCCCGGCGACGACCAGTTCGCCGAACTCGCCGACGAACTGCCGGGCTTCACGGTGCTCGAGGCGATCGGCGCCGATCTGCCGCCGCTAAAGCTCGACGGGCCAGGTGCGCCGCGCCGTCAGTTCGGCAACGCGCTCGCGACGCGCCTGCCGGTCGAACGGGTAATCCGCCACGCGTTGCCCTGGCCGGCCGACCCCGACGCGCCGTCGATGCAGCGGGTCGCGCTCGAAGCGGTGCTACGAGCGCCTTTCGGGCCGTTGCGCGTGATCGTCACGCATCTGGAGTTTTACTCGCTGCCGCAGCGGCTGGCGCAGGTCGATCATCTGCGGCGCATCCAGCAGGAAGCAGCGGCTCATGCGGCGCATCCGGCCGCCGCCGAAAATGCGATCGGCCCGTTCACCGATACCGGACGGCCAGTGAGCGCGATCGTCTGCGGCGACTTCAACAGCGCGTACGACAGCGAAGCGTATCGGCGCATGCTTGAGCCGCTCGGCGGCAGCCCGGCGTTCATCGATGCATGGACATCGCTGCATCCCGGTGCGACGCCGCCGCCGACTGCCGGCGTCTACGATACCGGGCAATGGCAAGACGGCCCGCTGACGTGCGACTTCGTGTTCGTCACCGAAGACCTGCGCGGCAGGCTGCGCCGTTGTGAGATCGACGGTGAGACGCGCGCTTCGGATCATCAGCCGATCGTGCTGGATATCGATTGAGCG
>DASXXR010000176.1:0-12716 GCA_036502945.1 Paraburkholderia sp.
GGCAATGCGAAAAAGGGCGATGTGATCGGTATCGCGAGAATCGCCGCGATCCAGGGCGCGAAGCGCACCGCCGATCTGATCCCGCTGTGCCATCCGCTGGCACTGACGCGCGTTACGGTCGAGTTCGAACTCGATGAGACGCTGCCTGGTGTGCATTGCACGGCGCAGGTGGAAACGCTAGGGCGCACCGGTGTCGAGATGGAAGCGTTGACTGCCGTGCAGGTCGGACTGCTGACTGTGTATGACATGTGTAAGGCGGTGGATCGGGGAATGACGATTACCGATGTGCGCGTACTGGAAAAGCATGGGGGGAAGTCGGGGGATTGGGTCGCGCAGGTTTAAAGCGGTGGGTTGACCGTTTGCTGCAGAGCGTCCTCTATTTCGAGTGCGAATGCTGACGACGCTTCATCCGATCGGGCAAACTTGGTATAAGTAGAGGAAGACGAAGGACAAACGGATAGGCAAGATGCTCAAAATGGCTGAGTTTTATCGTGCGCGCGGTATCGAGGTTGCCAGAATGCGGGCCGTCAATGGTGCATCCTTTCCCCGTCATACGCACGATGAATACGTCGTCAGCGCCAATCTATCCGGCAGCGAGCGGATCTGGCTCGATGGAAAGGACTTACACGCAGCGGCGCAGACGGTAACAGTCTACAACCCACAAGCCGTGCAAGCTTCGACCTTCGGTCATTCCGCGGACCATGCAGAATTCGTCTCTCTGTACGTCGATCCCGCGGCGTTTGTTGAAATAGGCCGAGATAATGCCTGGATGTCTCGCTCTGTGGCGCCGGAGGTTGCTCAGGGGGTGTTCGCCAGTTCTGAACTATTTCGGGTTGTACTCGATCTGTATCGCTCAGCGGGCGACGAAAGCGAAGCGGATTTTGAAGCGGCGACGATCGAACTAGCCGCCTCTTTGCTGGCAAACGGCGGCTTTGTCATGGAGCCGGGTGAGAAATCGCTTGGTGTTACACGCTTGAGGGCCGTCATGGAATACATGCAGGCAAATCTCGATAGCCAAATGAGTCTTGAAGCGCTGTCCAAGATCGGCAATGTCAGCAAGTTTCATCTCATCAGGTGCTTTAAGTCCGCTTTTGGTATGCCGCCCGCGAAATACCACATGCAGTTGCGACTGGTCGAAGCGCGGCGACGCCTGCGAAGTGGGCAACACGCGATGGATGTCGCGCTCGATCTAGGCTTTTATGATCAGAGCCATTTCAGCAACGCGTTCAAGAAGGTAATGGGGTTCAGTCCGCTCCAGTTTGCGGAGCCGGACCGGCAGATCAAACGGGCAGCCCGAGGATGAGCGTCCTGTAGCCGGACGATACGACCTGCCACGCAAAGAACGCGAACAGCCCCGCAGACGCAAAGTAGCAGAAGGCCAGCGCCTTCGTACCGAAAGCCTTGCCGCCTTGTCGTGCCACGAAACACACGGCGACCGTCCAAAGTACGCCCGCGCCGAAAAACCCTGCGAGAAAGCTGCCGGTTGCCTGCCAGCCTTGTGCACCGGATTGCGCGATCAGCGCACCTCCCACTGCCGCGAACCAGACTATCGCCGATGGTGAAGAAAGCGCCAGCAACATTCCCTTCAGCAACTGCTGGAAAGGAGTGCCGTTGCTCGAATCGCTCGACTGCGTTTCGGTGGTCGTCGACTTGAGTGCGGACACCAGCATCTTGATCGCCAGAACAACCAGCACCACCGTGCCGCCCAGCCACATTCCCCAGCGGACCGCAGCGAAGTGCAGCAACGCTGTCATCCCTGCTAACGCAAGAATCGCATAAAGCAGGTCGCCGATGCACGAGCCCAAACCGAGCCAGAATCCCGTCCAGTAGCCTCTTTGCATCGCCATGGTCATCATCGCGATGTTGACGATGCCGATGTCGAGACAAAGCGAGAGGGAAAGGAGAAAACCGTTTGTTGCGGGGTTCATATCACTGTCGAATTACCGACGAATTGACAAGACGCGTGTGTCAACTCGCCACGAGAATGGACGTTTCGTTTCGCATGACTGGCATACGAAACGGAATGACCGTCATGCTACCCGCTCGGCGTCGCCAGGTATTGGAGAAAATTGACATCCTTCTCCAGAGTGGCTCGGCCGATTAAGTTGCTATCAAGCCATGTCCCGTTTGCTCACTTAATCATCATCATCTTCATCGTCGTCCTGATTAGTATCCGCCGGCGGCATGCCATACTTCTTCACAAGCTCGGCCTTAAAGCCGGCAAGTGCCTTCTGCTGATCGCAAAGCTCGTACAGATACGCCAGTTGCGATGGCCAATCATGCAGTTCTTCAGCAAACAGCTTTAGACGATCGACGGTATCGAAGGCCGACGCCGTATCGCCGCTCAACGCCTGCAGCGCCGCATAGCGGCGCAACACGGTCTCGCCCGGCAGCAACGCGATCGCCTGCTTGTGCATGGCAAGCTTGTACTGCAAGTCCATTGCATTGATGGGCAGCAGTGTCGCCATGCCGTATTCGCCCCACGCGCTGAACAGGAACGACGGATCCGCGCGATACTGCTCCGCCGGATGCGAGCCGTAGTACAGCACTTCCGCCCGGTTGTAGTCGCGATATATCGGGTAAAGCGCCGCGAGCCCGCCGAAGACGATCACCCCATATACCGCAAACGACACGCCGCCCGGCACCCACCGCAACGGTTTCGCCTCCAGCAAACCGAATACGAACATCGCCGGCAACAGGAAGAACATGTACTGCTGCGGATATTCGACGAGCGCGTGCATCACGAGCACGCCGATCATCGCGAGACCGAATACGCGCGCCGCCGTGTGCGGCACGCGCAGCACACGGATGAACCACGCGCCGAGCCCGAGCAGCACGATGCCGACGCCGATCAGACCTGTCTTAGCCAGCAGATCGATAAAGATGTTGTGCGAGTTGTTCGCGATCTCGACGTTGCCAAGCTGCTTCGCAAGATCGAACTCAAAGCGCGGGAATTCACCCCAGCCGACGCCCAGCAGCGGATGGGTCTGGAACATCGTCCAGCCGTATTTCCATAACGCGAGGCGCGGGGCGATTTGGCCCGCTTCCCGGAAGCGATCCGCCGCCGACACGGCCAGACCAAGGTCATATCGGACATTCGCCCACCGCACCAGCGCGTTCACCACAACAAACAACACGGCGAGCGCAAATGGAATCAACCATTCCCGATTGCCGCGGCGGCGCACAGGATCGCGGCGCATTTCAGCGAACGCCATCCAGAAACCCGCGACGACGATCACGCCTGTCTGCAGCCACGGCCCACGCGACACGGTCAGCGCAAATCCGAGCGAATAAATAGCCGACAACGCGCCCCATACGACGACGTTAAGACGCCGCGTCTGCACAAGGAACATCGCGCCGGCCATCGCAAAGGCGATATAGCTCGCGAGGTGGTTCGCCTGCGCCATGTTACCGAACGGGCGACGTTCGACCACGATGTTGTACGCGACGACGAGCGGCGTCACCTTCGCTTCGAGATGAAACAGTTGCACGACCTGGCAGAACACCGCAAAGAGCCCGCCGACGATCAGCGCGACAGCCGCCGTGCACCAGGCCGTCTCGGCCAGATTGGCGCGGTTCAGGCCGTAGCCTGCGTGCACCGCCATGAAGGCCGCGAGCAGAAAGCCGCCGCCCAACCAGTTCATCGAAGGCTGCGCAACCGGCAGCAGCACAGTCTGCGCGACCAGCAGTACGCCGAACCCGAGCGGCACGAGCGCAACCGTCGGCGACCTGAATGCGATTCGCGGCCGCGCGGTCCACACCAGCAGCGCAACCGCGGCACCGGTCAGCAGATACAGCGACAGCGTGGTGAACTCTGCATAGAACGTCGGGATCGGGTACGTATGGTTGACGACTGCAGGAGGCAGAATCAACGCAAAGGCCAGCAGGAACAGCGAAAGATAACGTGCGAAAGGGGTGGGCATGAGTAACGGAAGGCGTCGGCAATCGGCGCACTATACAAAAAAATCCTCTTGCTGTGCGCCGGTTGCGCCGAAATACCCGCGAATAACGTCACGAAGACGGCTCTTGTGGATCAGCTATCGATCACGCACGGCACTCCGGTGGCGCAAGATTCGACGCCAGCGTCGCGGCGGCTGCGGGCTGCGGTCCGGCTCCGGGTGCGGGTAGCGAAGACGCGTTCTTGCCGCCTGCGAAGCATTCCCACGTCACGGTTCCGGGTTGCGCCGCGCCCTTCGTCAAGCCGACGCGGGCAGTCGGCGCATCCGCGTTGTCGGGTGCCGACGGCACCAGCACCAGCGTGTTCGAGTCTGCGGGCGCCACGCGCGTGGTGAACGCGATGGTGATCTGGCCACTATCGTCATCGACATGGATAGACTGCACATTGCGCGTTCCGGGCGGCGACGCATAACCGCCGCCGAGCGCATTGCCGCTGGCCGCGTTCTCTGCAACCGCGAGCCGGGCCGACGCAGCCAGCGACAAACCTTCGCCCACACGGCTGCGCGCCAGATAGTCCTGATATGCAGGAATGGCATAGGCGGCGATCACCCCGACGATCGCAAGCACGATCATCAGTTCGATCAACGTGAAACCACAGGCATAACAGACCCGCGCGAACCCGGTGGACCATTGCCAGCGCGGTTCCAGCACCGTATAGCGCCAGCGAGAACAAAACGAAGACAACGAAGAAACGACAGCAGTAACGATCATCAACAGACTCCTAAAAACAAAAGCGCCTACCCCGCGAATCAGGACAGACGCTTCGATCGTAGCCAGTGATGCCGTGCTTACCCAGTCAGCCAAACGGCATATGGTGGGCGTTCGCGGGTTCTCGTACAGTGTCTCCCAGTGCCATCAGTGAGCGTTTGGCGGCGGGTTGCCCGCCATGCGGTGCGCGTTGCGGCGTTTCAGCAGATACCCGACCATCAGCACGAACACCGCTCCGGCGACACACATGCCGTATTCGGCCGCCGGCGTGTCGAGGATCGGCCAGCGGTCGCCGGCCGGGTCGTTGATGATGAGGCCGCCTGCAATCCAGCCAAGCAGTGCGGCGCCTAGCGCGGTGACGATCGGGTAGCGGTCGAGCAGCTTGAGCACGAGCGTGCTGCCCCATACGATCAACGGTATGCTGACGGCCAGACCGAAGATCACAAGCGCGATGCGATGCCCCGGGTCAGCCTGTTCCGCCGCGCCGGCGATCGCGATCACATTGTCGAGGCTCATCACCGCGTCGGCGACGATGATGGTCTTGATGGCAGCAACCAGCTTGTCCGCAGGCTTGATGTTCGCGTGCACGTCGTGCGCCGGCGCCAGCAGGCGTACGCCGATCCACAGCAGCAGCAGACCGCCCGCAAACTTGAGAAGCGGAACATCGAGCAGCACGACCGCGAACGCGATCAACGCGATACGTAACAGGATCGCGCCCGCGGTGCCCCACAGGATGCCGCGCGTGCGCTGCTCGGGCGGCAGATTGCGGCACGCGAGCGCAATGACCACCGCGTTATCGCCACCCAGCAGGATGTCGATCACGATGATCTGAAAGACTGCGCCCCAGTGGAGCGTCGCAAAGAACTCGAGCATGAAAGAAGAATAAAAGGTTGCGAAGCAGACAGGCAATAAAAAAGCGAGGGAGCATTGCTCCCTCGCTTTGGAACCATGTCTCACGAAAGGGTTTCGTAAGAGTATCAAAAATACGCCGGCGGTGGGCCGGCGTATTGGCTACAGCAACAAATGAAAGCAGTCGCTTACAGCACCGACTTGAGCAGGCGGGCCATCTCCGACGGGTTCTTCGTCACCTTGATGCCACAGGCGTCCATGATTTCGAGCTTCGCGTCTGCCGTATCGGCACCACCCGAGATCAGCGCGCCGGCGTGGCCCATGCGCTTGCCCGCAGGCGCCGTCACACCGGCGATGAAGCCGACCACCGGCTTCTTCATGTTGTCCTTGATCCAGTAAGAAGCGTTCGCTTCGTCCGGACCGCCGATTTCGCCGATCATGATGACGGCGTCCGTTTCCGGATCGTCGTTGAACATCTTCATCACGTCGATGTGCTTCAGGCCGTTGATCGGGTCGCCGCCGATGCCGACCGCCGACGACTGGCCAAGGCCCAGCGCCGTCAACTGGCCGACTGCTTCATACGTCAGCGTGCCCGAACGTGACACGACGCCGATGCGGCCCTTGCGGTGGATGTGGCCCGGCATGATGCCGATCTTCAGCTCGTCCGGCGTGATCGTGCCCGGGCAGTTCGGTCCGAGCAGCAGCGTCTTGCGGTTCTCGCGACGCATGCGGTCTTTGAGTTCGATCATGTCGCGCACCGGAATGCCTTCGGTGATGCAGATCGCGAGATCGAGATCGGCTTCGACCGCTTCCCAGATTGCAGCGGCTGCGCCTGCCGGCGGCACGTAAATGACCGACACGGTTGCGCCCGTTTCAGCCTTCGCTTCCTTGACGCTTGCGTAAATCGGAATGCCTTCGAAATCTTCGCCGGCCTTCTTCGGGTTCACGCCCGCGACGTACGCCTCGCGGCCGTTTGCATATTCACGGCATGCGCGCGTATGGAACTGACCGGTCTTGCCGGTGATGCCCTGCGTGATGACCTTCGTGTGTTTGTTGATCAGAATCGACATGTATTGACCTCTGTTCGTTTGGCTTCGCGTCGCCTCGCGCCGCGCGGATCGTTCCGCGCCACGCGCCGCACTCGCGCCGCCATTCGTATCCGGTGCTAAGCGCCGGGTTGTCCTAAGAATTGCGTGAGCAGTGGGCTCAGGCCTTCTTGCCCGAGGCCGCCGCGACAACCTTCTGCGCCGCTTCTTCCATGCTGTCCGCGGAGATGATCGGCAGGCCCGACTCGGCGAGCATCTTCTTGCCGAGGTCCTCATTCGTGCCCTTCATCCGCACGACGAGCGGCACCTTCAGCGACACCGCCTTCGAAGCCGCCATCACGCCTTCCGCGATCACGTCGCAGCGCATGATGCCGCCGAAGATATTGACGAGAATGGCCGTCAGGTTCGGGTTCTTCAGCATGATCTTGAAGGCTTCGGTCACCTTCTCGGTCGTCGCGCCGCCGCCGACGTCGAGGAAGTTCGCCGGTTCGCCGCCGAACAGCTTGATCGTGTCCATCGTCGCCATCGCGAGGCCTGCGCCGTTCACGAGACAGCCGATGTTGCCGTCGAGCGAGATGTACGCGAGATCGAACTTCGACGCTTCGACTTCAGCCGGATCTTCTTCGTCCAGATCACGATACGCGACGATTTCCGGATGACGGAACAGTGCGTTCGAATCGAAGTTGAATTTGGCGTCAAGTGCGATCACCTTGCCGTCGCCCGTCAGGATCAGCGGGTTGATTTCGGCGAGCGACGCGTCGGTTTCCCAGAACGCCTTGTAGAGACCTTGCAGGATCGCGCGCGCTTGCGGCACCGAAGCGTCGGGCACGCCGATCTTCTTCGCGAGCTCGTCGGCTTCGGCGTCCTTCAGGCCCGTCGACGGGTCGACTGCGATCTTGTGGATCAGCTCGGGCGTCTTTTCCGCGACTTCTTCGACGTCCATGCCGCCTTCGCTCGATGCCATCACGACGATCTTCTGTGTCACGCGATCGATCACGAGACCGACATACAGTTCCTTCTTGATGTCAGCGCCTTCTTCGATCAGCAGGCGATTCACCTTCTGGCCTTCCGGACCGGTCTGGTGCGTGACGAGCTGCATGCCGAGGATCTGGTTCGAATACTCGCGAACCTGGTCCAGCGACTTCGCGACCTTCACGCCGCCACCCTTGCCACGGCCACCCGCGTGGATCTGAGCCTTCACGACCCATACCGGGCCGCCCAGCTCCTGCGCGGCCTTGACCGCGTCGTCCACCGAGAACACCGGCTTGCCGCGCGGAACCGCGACTCCGAATTTCCGCAGGATTTCCTTACCCTGGTACTCGTGAATCTTCATGCGTGATTCCCTTCAGTCTGAGAGTTGGATTGAACTTCTGTTCCGGCTGGTTTTTCAGCGGTCTCGCTGACGCGCGATGCGCCGTCTTCGCGGAGCGCCCGGTCGCCCGCTGCATGCGCGGGTTCAGTGGAACGCGGCGCACGGCCGTACCAGCGCGGATAGAACTGTCGCACCGCCTCGCCGTCGAATCGCAACGTATGGCAGCGACCCAACTGGAATGGCGGTTTATCGTTTGAATGCGCGTTTGCGTCGTTCTCTTGTTTGTCTCGAATGTTGTTTTGTGTGCCGCTGGCGTCGGTGTTGCCGTTGGCGGTATGGCTGGCGTTGGCTTCGCCCGGGCTGCCGCCGGTCGTGTTCGTGTTCGTGTTCCACACATCGCCGGCGAACGCCTGGATTGCGGCGCTCGGCAACACCGCGCAAAGCTCGGTGAGATGCGTGCAGCCCGCCGTGCCGCCGAGCAAACGGGCGGCATCGCGACGAAAGTTGTGGAACAGGTTGAGCCCGATGAGGGCGCGATAGGCGGGATTGGAGGCTTCGCACAGACCGGGATACGGCACCCAGGCCGACGACGCTTCGGCGTCGACGACGTTGAGCTTGCGATCGATCGTGATGCGAAGCCAGAGTTCATGGATCGGCAGACCATTGGGCCGGACGCCCGACGCAAGCGCCGTGTCACGCGGCTTGACGTCGGTCAGACACGCTTCGATATCCCACAACCCATCCGCACGCTCATAGGCATCCGCTCGGATTGCGCGACGATGGCGCAATTGACGGGACGCTGGCGGGGAAAGCGGCATGCGAGAGGAAAGAAGGCCAGATTTGGAAACCAGCGAATTTTAGCATATCGGGTATTTTGACTGCGGGACCGGCCGTGCGATTCGGACAGACGGGCAACCCGTGCTGGAGCAGCGCGCCGCCTAGCCGGTGCTCCATTCTTCGTCGATTCCTTTGAGAATCCTGCTGATGATCGACTGCGAAAAACCCCGCGCGGCGAGGAAACGCGCCTGTTTCGCGCGTTCCGCGGGTGTTCCGGGAAGCTGACCGTACTTCTTGCGCCACACCGCCTGCGCTCGCGCCAGTTCAGTGTCGCGGAGCTGCGCGGCGGTTTCTTCGATCAGCGTCTGGCCGACCGCATGCCGCTTCAGTTCGTTGACGATGCGGCTTGCACCGAGCCGCGAAGCGCGCCGATGAACGATGCTTTCGGCAAAGCGTGAGTCGGACAGCCAGCCTTCACGTTCGAGTGTGTCGAGCAGGGATTCGAGCGAGTCAGCTTCTTCGGCGAATGGCGTCAGCTTGCGGGATAGTTCCGCGCGGCTATATTCACGCCGGGACAGAAAGGCCAACGCGCGGCCTTTCAGAGAACGGGCGGGACGTTGCGAACCGGAGGCCGGGTTTGCGGAAGGGTTGCCTGGATCCGGGACGCGACGCGAGCGTGTGTAGGTGGTTTCGCCTGCCGCGGCGCCAGCGGCAGCGCCGGAGTCGGACCGTGCCGACGACCCGCGCCCTTCCTCCCGGTCATGCGCGTCAAAAGACTCAAAGGGATCGAACGAATCCCCCGAATCAACGTCACGCGGCGGGCCGCCCGCTTCACGTCCTGAATTGGACACAGGTCGGCCCTTGCGTATCACGCGACGCTTACTCTTCTTCGCCCGCGACTTCCGCGCCAACCACAGCTTCCACCGCCATCGCGTTCACACCTAGCGATTCGCGGATGCGGTTTTCGATTTCACGTGCGATGTCGGAATTCTCGCGCAGGAATTCGCGTGCATTGTCTTTACCCTGGCCGATACGTTCGCCGTTGTAGCTGTACCAGGCGCCGGCCTTATCGACGATCTTCGCTTGCACGCCCAGATCGATCACCTCACCCTGACGCGAAATACCCTCGCCGTACAGGATGTCGAAAATCGCTTCGCGGAACGGCGGCGCGACCTTGTTCTTCACCACCTTCACGCGCGTCTCGTTGCCGATCACTTCATCGTTCTTCTTGATCGAACCGATACGGCGAATGTCGAGGCGCACCGACGCGTAGAACTTCAGCGCGTTACCGCCCGTGGTGGTTTCCGGGTTGCCGAACATCACGCCGATCTTCATGCGGATCTGGTTAATGAAGATGACGAGGCAGTTCGTGCGCTTGATCGTGCCGGTGAGTTTGCGCAGCGCCTGCGACATCAGGCGCGCCTGCAGACCCGGCAGCGAGTCGCCCATTTCACCTTCGATTTCGGCCTTCGGCACGAGCGCTGCAACCGAGTCGATCACGATCATGTCGATCGAGCCCGAACGCACCAGCGCATCGGCAATTTCAAGCGCCTGTTCACCGGTATCCGGCTGCGAAACCAGCAGATCGGACACGTTCACGCCGAGCTTGCCCGCGTACTGAATATCAAGCGCGTGTTCCGCGTCGATAAACGCTGCGGTGCCACCGATCTTCTGCATTTCGGCGATGACCTGCAGCGTCAGCGTGGTCTTGCCCGACGATTCCGGCCCGTAGATTTCGACCACGCGGCCGCGCGGCAAGCCGCCGACGCCCAGTGCGATATCAAGGCCGAGCGACCCGGTGGAGACCACCTGGATATCTTCGACCGCCTCACCTGCGCCGAGCCGCATGACCGACCCTTTGCCGAACTGTTTTTCGATCTGCGCGAGCGCGGCAGCAAGCGCCTTGCTCTTTTCAGCCGTCAATCCAGCCGGGCCTTTCTTGCTTTCTTCCATGAATCGTCCTTTGCTATGATGAACGGCGTCTGAGCAGGTGTGCAGCCCTTTATTCGGGGCGTCACGCTAATCGCAGACACTGTATAAAAAAACAGTGGTTTTGGCAAGCCTATTTCGCGTGTGTGTGCATGTGTAAACACGCATGGCCAATCGCACACCACACCACCACAATAATTTGGAGACGCTGCGCGACGCTCAAGCGCGGTGCCGGCCCCACGCCTCGTTCAGCGCATCATGCGAATCCTCATTGCCGAAGACGACAGCATACTCGCGGACGGCCTCGTTCGATCACTCCGCCAATCGGCCTATGCCGTCGACCACGTGAAGAACGGCGTCGAAGCGGATACCGCGCTGTCGATGCAGGCTTTCGATCTGCTGATTCTCGATCTCGGCCTGCCGCGCATGTCGGGGCTCGAGGTGCTGCGCCGCCTGCGCGCGCGCAATTCGAACCTGCCGGTGCTGATTCTCACCGCGGCCGATAGCGTCGACGAACGCGTGAAAGGCCTCGATCTGGGCGCCGACGATTACATGGCGAAGCCGTTCGCGCTCAACGAGCTCGAAGCGCGCGTGCGGGCGCTCACGCGGCGCGGCGCAGGCGGCGGCCCGACGGTGGTCAGGCACGGCTCGCTGTCGTTCGACCAGGTCGGCCGGATTGCGTATGTCGGCGATCAGGTGGTCGATCTGTCGGCGCGCGAACTGGGATTGCTCGAAGTGTTGCTGCAGCGGATCGGCAGGCTGGTGTCGAAGGAGCAACTGGTCGATCACCTGTGCGAATGGGGAGAAGAAGTCAGCAATAACGCGATCGAAGTCTACGTGCACCGGCTGCGCAAGAAAATAGAACCGAGCGGCGTGCGCATCATCACCGTGCGCGGCCTCGGCTACTGCCTCGAAAAAGCCACGTCGGCGCCGCAAGGAGCGCAAGCAACGCAGACCGATCAGGTAACAGAACCGGCAGCAGAACCCATCGTCGCGCCCGAGCCGCCCGCATCCGCAGCGATGCCCGCGAGCCACCACTTCAAGTAAAGGCACCCCATGTCCGACCGCGCAGAACGCGCTACGGCGCACGCGGCGGATCTCGACGACGACCGTGACGCCCGCTACGCCAACCCGTTCGCGCCGCCCGACGAAAGCGAGGCAGCCGCGCAGACGCGCCCGCGGTCGCTGTTCGGCGAAATTCTCGACTGGATGCTTGCACCGCTCCTGCTGCTATGGCCGATGAGCATTGCCGTCACGTATCTGGTCGCGAAGTCGATTGCAAACGGCCCGTTCGACCGCGCGCTCGAAACCGATGCGTATGTACTCGCGCGGCAGATTCATCCGGTGAACGGCGTCGCGGAACTGTCGCTTCCCGATTCGACGCGCGATTTTTTACGTACCGACAATATAGATAGCGTGTTTTATCAGGTGCTCGGCACGCGCGGCGAGCTGGTGGCCGGCGAGCGCGACATGCCGCTGCCGCACGAGCAGGACCGTCCGCAGCCGGGCATTGTCGAGTTTCGCGACGACGTGCTGCGCGGCAGCGATATCCGCATCGCCTACACAACCGTCGAGTTTCCGCAAACGCCCGGCGCGCAACCCGTGCTCGTGCAGGTTGCCGAAACGCTCGACAAACGCAGCCGGCTCGCGAACGACATCATCAAGGGCGTGATCCTGCCGCAGTTCGTGATTCTGCCGCTCGCGATCGTGCTGGTGTGGTTCGGGCTGTCGCGTGGGCTGGCGCCGCTGCACGCGCTGCAGACGCATATTCGCGCGCGCCGTCCGGACGACCTGTCGCCGCTCGAAGCGCGCCGCGCGCCGCCGGAAATCGAACCGCTCGTCACGTCGTTCAACGATCTGCTGACGCGCCTCGAGCAGAACATGGAACTGCAAAAGCGCTTCATCGCGGATGCCGCGCATCAGATGAAAACGCCGCTCGCCGGCCTGCGCACGCAGGCGGAGCTGGCGCTGCGGCAGGACGCGTCGGCGGAGGTCCACCGCTCGCTCGAACAGATCGCGACCAGTTCCGAGCATGCGGCGCGGCTCGTCACGCAGCTGCTTGCGCTCGCGCGCGCGGAAAACCGCATGTCGGGACAGGTCTTCGCGCCGGTCGAGGTGACGGAAGTCGCGCGCCATGC
>DASXXR010000177.1:0-3628 GCA_036502945.1 Paraburkholderia sp.
ACGATGCGCTACTACCTGGCGATAGATGCCTATCTCGGCGCACTTTCCGTTGCACCCAACCAGCGTCTGGAACAGCGCCTCACGAGCTGGTTCAATGCGACTGAACAGTATCCGCGGCAGTTGCATGAAGTGGATCGGCAAGACTATATGCAGATGAAGCGCGACGAGTATCAGCGCCAGCAAACGGCCCAATAGATGTCCGGGTTATCGAACAATCGGGTAATGGGTTCGCGTCGAACGATAACAAGCTCTTCACGCACGAGGTGCGGCGTCCGATGACGTAGCTACTGCGCCCGGCCGCCGTAACATCTTGTCCACTTCGCCCGCGTGCATCTCCTCGACATGGATCATTTGCCGCGCGTATTCTTCGAGTGCGACCGAGCGATCCTGCACCAGCGTCAGCAGTTCACGGTAAAGCCCGAGCGCTACTTTCTCCGCTTCGAGCGATTCGCGAAGAATCGAAGCAATATCGAAGGTATGCGAATCCAGCAAAGGCCCGATTTCAAGCGAAGGGTAAGCGCCTAGCGTCGTAATCCATTCGCCGGCCTGCTGCGCGTGAAGCAGCGATTCGTCGGCCTGCTGTCTGAGCCACGCAACGATCGGTATGCGGCCAAAGCCGAATACGACGAACGAGTAATGCGTATAGCGAACGACCCCGGCAAGCTCCGATTCCAGAATCCGGTTAAGCACGTCGACGACTCGCTTCTGATCGGGCTCGGACATGTCTCCCTCCGTGTGCACGCAATCGCCTGGGCCAGGAACCCGGCCAGAACGGATCATAGTGCGCCTTGACCGTCGTGCAGATCAAGCGAGCTGCTTTTTGCGGCGCAGCACTGTAAGGGACGCAACATTTCGCGAAGCGCTTCATTGACTCCGCGCACGCTTACAAAAATAAGGTTCAGATACGGGGGAATAAAACACCGCCCTCAGGAGTTTGTAGCAGGGATGCAAAAGGCGGCGCTTTCACAGATAGCGTGTTGCCTGATGATCGCCGAGACCCTTAATCGCAAACATGATCGCAGCGCGACGAAACGTTAGGAACACCCTGGGCGCCTGGCTCGGAATGTTCGCCATACTGCTGGCGACTTTCGCGCCATTGGTGTCGCAGGTTCTCGCGCATGAAGAATTACAACTGCATCCGATGTCCGCACAAGGGCATCAAGGGTGCGATATGCCGTCGATGCAGCACATGCAGCGCATGTCGCCGCACGATTCGACGGCTGCCATGCCCGGCATGGACCAGCACGGCGGCGCGAGGTTCGACGCCTGCGCGTTTTGCAGCTTCGTCGCGCATTTTCCCGCTATGCCGGCGCTGCTTGCTGCATTGTTCGCCGTCTTGTTCATCAGGACGACGGCGATCGCGCTAAAGGCTGGCAAGACGCTGTTCCCTTCTCCTACGTTCCTCGCCGCGCAACCGCGCGCGCCTCCCGCCGTCGGCCCATTGCTCGCTTCCTGACCGCTGGTTTTAACCGGAATGACGACTGCGCCACATGCTGGCGGCACGCACTTGCCCGTCATGCGCCGGACCACGGCGGTCGAACATCAAATCGGACACGCGAAGCCGAACGGGTGCGCGCGTTCGTCAATGGAAGACCTTCGATATGAATCGACGCAAAGACTTGCCCAACGCACTCGCACACCGCGTGTTGTGCCCCTTGCGCCCGTTGCTGATCATGGCCGCGGCGCTTGCTGCGTCGCACGCCGACGCGCATGCAATCGCGGGTGACCGCGTGTTCCCCGCGACGCTGGCCGTCGACGACCCAGGTGTCGGCGACGAATTCGATTTCCAGTACGGCCATCAGAAAGTAGCCGGCGACAACGGCGATCAAAGCATGAACACGTTCAATTTCGAATGGGACAAGCTGATCACGCCGCGGCTTGCGCTATCGATTGCCGGCGGCTATGCGCTGCAGAACAACCCGGCGGCACATGGTTTCGACAACTTCGACATCGGTCTGAAATACCTGTTGTACGTGAACGACCCGCATGAGTTCATGACGTCGGTCGGGATCGACGACAACATCGCGAACTCCGGCAGCCGCGCGATCGAGGACAACTTCTCGACGATCTCGCCGACGTTCTTCGCCGGTAAAGGCTTCGGCGATTTACCGGATTCCGTCGCGTATCTGCGGCCGCTTGCGTTGACAACGGAAATCGGGCCTTCGTTTGCGACCGGCAACGGCAACCCTAACGCGTTCAACTGGGCGTTCACGGTGCAATACAGCCTTCCGTATCTGCAGCAGCACGTGCACGACATCGGGTTGCCGCAACCGTTTTCGAACCTGATTCCGATTGTCGAGATTCCCCTGTCCACTAGCCAGGGCCAGACGACCGGCACGATCAATCCCGGCGTGATCTGGATCAATCGCTATGGACAGTTCGGCATCGAGGCGCAGATTCCGGTCAATCATGCGAGCGGTTCGCACACCGGCATCCTGTTGCAAGCGCATCTATTCTTCGACGACCTCGCACCGACCACGATCGGCAGGCCGCTCTTCCAGTAAACCAGGAGTGAATCATGAATCAGCAATGGAATATGGTGTCCCGCTTCATTGGAAGCATGGTGGTCATCGGCCCGATGGTCTTCCATGCGAATAACGCAGCCGCGCATGTGTTTCCGCGTAAGGAAAGCCCGGCTGCCGGCGCCACGGTCGAAGCGCCTGCGGAGGTGTCGATCCGTTTCGACGGGCCGCTGGAACCGTCGTTCAGCACGTTGACCGTCTCCGATTCGAGCGGCAAGCGCGTCAGCACCGGCGACGCGAAGGTCGATCCGCAGCAGCCGACCGACCTCTCCGTCAAACTGCCGTCGCTCGCGCCTGGCCACTACACGGTGCAATGGGCCGCGGTCGCGTCGGACGGCCACCGGACGCACGGCGACTATCCGTTCGACGTCAAGTAGCATGCAGGCAGCAATCGATCCGCTCGTCATCGCGCAGATGGCGTTGGGCGCGGCTGGCGACATCGCGTTTGCGATGCTCGTCGGTGCGTTGCTGCTTGGTTTTCCAGCGCCGTCGCAACGAACCACGGCCACTATCGCAGCGGCCGGCTGGCTCATCGCGCAGCTGTGCTACCTGCCGTTGCAGGCAGGCACAATGACCGGCAGCTGGAATGCCGATACATTCCGCGCGATTCCGCTCGTGCTGACGCATTCGCATTTCGGCATGATGTGGATCGTCGGCATCGCGGCGGGCGCCGCGGCGTGGCTCGCGGCGGCGGTAAGGCCGCTTCGGGCGCGCTTGCATGCGGCCCGCACCGCGCTGCTGGGCGCGGCCGTCGTGGCCGTCGCGTTCGCTCACGCGGGCACGACGCACGCCGCCGACGCCGGGGACTTCTCGATTCCCGAACTCGTGCATACGGTGCATCTGCTCGCTACGGCTGGTTGGGCCGGCACCGTGATCGCGGCGGCGTTGCCGTTACGGCGGCTCTTTGCGCCGGCTCACAGCGATGCAGTCGCCAACACGCTACGGTTGTCGAAGGTCGCAACGGTCACGTTCGCCGTCGCAATCGCCGCGGGCGCATTCGACGCTTACCGCGGGCTCGGCGGGTCGCTTGCGCCGCTGACGACGAGCCTGTGGGGCGAGTTACTGGCGGCGAAGCTGGCCGCGGTCATCGGCGCGGTCGCAATCGG
>DASXXR010000178.1:0-3083 GCA_036502945.1 Paraburkholderia sp.
CGAAGAGCGCGCTGCGCGCGAGCGTGCATTCGGCATGCTGCGCTTTGTCGGGCTCGACAAGGTCGCGGCCGAGGAAGCGCGCAATCTGCCGTACGGCAAGCAACGCCTGCTGGAAATCGCACGGGCGCTGGCGCTCGATCCAAAAGTGCTGCTGCTCGACGAGCCCGCCGCCGGTCTCACTGCACCCGACATCAAGGAACTCGTGACGATCATCCGCAAGGTGCGCGACCACGGCATTACCGTCGTGCTGATCGAACACCACATGGATGTGGTGATGAACGTCTGCGACACGGTGTCGGTGCTGGACTTCGGACAGAAGATCGCGGAAGGCAAGCCTGCTGAAGTGCAGGCCGACGAGAAAGTCATCGAAGCCTATCTGGGCGGTATCGCCGCCTGATGCCGGGCATGTAACGCACGCGACGCACACAACGCACGAAGTACACGCGAATACACGGGAAAACACGATGTTATCGATCCGGAATCTGCACGCGGGCTACGGCAAAGTGAAGGTGCTGCACGGCATTTCGATGGATGTGGAAAAGGCTTCGGTCGTGACGCTGATCGGCTCGAACGGCGCGGGCAAAACCACGACGATGCGCGCGATCTCCGGCATGATCCGGCCGAGCGAAGGCGAGATCACGATGGGCGTGGGTGGCGACGCGAAGCGTATCGACGCGCTGGATTCGCACCGCATCGCGCGTCTTGGGCTCGCACATTCGCCGGAAGGGCGGCGCGTGTTCGCGACGATGTCGGTCACCGACAACCTGCTGCTTGGCGCATTTCCGCGTATGACATGGGCGCGTCCGCGCGGCGATATCGCCGCAGATCTCGAGCGCGCGATCGACTTGTTCCCGCGTTTGAAGGAACGGCGCAATCAGCTCGCGGGCACGCTGTCGGGCGGCGAGCAGCAGATGCTCGCCATGGCGCGCGCCGTGATGCTCAACCCGGATCTGGTGTTGCTGGATGAACCGTCGATGGGTCTTGCGCCGATTCTCGTCGACGAAGTGTTCCGCATCATCGGACGCCTGAAAGAACAGGGCGTGACGATGCTGCTCGTCGAACAGTTCGCGGCCGCCGCGCTCAATGTGGCCGATTACGGCTATGTGCTTGAGAACGGCAAGATTGCGACGCACGGCCCGGCGACCCAGTTGAAGAACGATCCGCTGGTTAAAGCGGCATATCTGGGTACCAGCCACTAGCCGGCCACTGGCTAGTCACTTACCCGCCGCCTGCTGGCCGCTCGCGCCTTCGATCAGGAGCGACGCGCCCAAGCGCCGCGCGTGCCGCGGCCGCAGCCACCATGAATGCGTTCCTGCTGGCCTTCCTGTACGATCGATCTTGCGCTGACTAACCGGGCGGCGATAGCAGTCCTGTTGCCGATCCGGCGTACAGGCACGACTCGCAAGCCGCGCGCCAGCCTGAATCCAGGTCGAAGCACGCAAGTCCGCAAGTCCGACAGTGCGGCAGTCGCATCTGCTGCGCGCTGATGGTGCGACGCGGCCTCTCGTGCCTGCCCGTGCTTGATTTACGCGAATCCCTTCCAGAGGAGCTCATATGGCACGGCAAGTCTGTGACATCTGCGGCGTCAGGCCTGCGAGCGTTCGTCTCGCGGTGCTTCAGAGCGGGCGCAGGCGGATTCTCGATGTTTGCGACTTTCACTATGAGCAGCTCACGCGGCATCAGCGTACGCTCTCGCCACTCGAAGCGCTGTTCCGCACCGGCATGCCCGAGCAGATCGAGGGGCCGCTCGACTATGCGGGCCGTGTCGGGCAGCCGGTTCCGCCACGCGTCGAAGGCGTCGAAGCGGTGATCAACATCGAGCGGCATTTCAGCGAACTCGCGAAGGAAATACTGCAGCGCGCGGCGGAATGCGCGGTACAGTTCGGCCGCCGCGAGGTCGATACCGAACACCTGTTGTACGTGCTTGCCGACCACGCCGCGATCGTTTCGATCCTGAAGAGCCTCGGCATTTCCGCCACCGATGTCCGCGAGTACATCGACGCAAATGCGTCGAAGCGCACCGACGTCGAGCCGCCGCCCGATGATCAGATCGGCGTTTCCCCGTGCCTGAAGAGCACGCTTGAACGCGGGTTTCTCGCGTCGCGCGAGCTTGGCCATAGCTACGTCGGTCCCGAGCATCTGCTGATCGGTCTTGCCGAAGTCAAGAACAGCTTCGCCAGCAATCTGTTCGCGAAGTACGGTCTCGACGCCAATGCATTGCGCCAGCAAACGCTGCAGGCTATCGGCCCGAGCGCGAAACGCGACACGGTCGCCCCGCCTGCCAACACGCCGCAGCTCGATAAATACAGCCGCGACCTGACGGCGCTTGCGCGCGACGGGCAACTCGACCCGGTGATCGGCCGGTCGAGCGAAATCGAAACGCTGGTCGAAGTGCTCGCACGGCGGCGCAAGAACAATCCTGTGCTGATCGGCGAGCCGGGCGTCGGCAAGACCGCGGTCGTCGAAGGGCTCGCGCAGCGGATGATCAACGGCGACGTGCCGGAATCGCTCCGCGACAAGCGGCTCGTCGAACTGAACGTGAACTCGCTGGTTGCCGGGGCGAAGTTCCGCGGCGAATTCGAGGAGCGCGTCAAACAGCTGGTGGATGAAATCGCGGCGAATCTCGATTCGCTTGTGCTGTTCGTCGACGAAGTGCATACGATCGTCGGCGCGGGCCAGGGCGGCAGCGAGGGCGGCCTCGATATCGCCAACGTGTTCAAGCCCGCGATGGCGCGCGGCGAACTGAATCTGATCGGCGCGACGACGCTTTCCGAATACCAGAAGTACATCGAGAAAGACGCCGCGCTCGAGCGCCGTTTCCAGCCGGTGCTCGTGCCCGAGCCGAGCGTCGTGCAGACCATCAATATTCTGCGCGGGCTGCGCGACCGTCTCGAGGCGCACCACCGCGTGACGATTCAGGACGATGCGATCGTCGGCGCGGCCGAACTGTCGGACCGCTATATCAGCGGGCGGTTCTTGCCGGACAAGGCGATCGATCTGATCGACCAGGCGGCGGCGCGGGTGCATCTGTCGGCAACGTCGCGTCCCGCGGCGATTCTCGAGCTCGAGGCCGAGCTCGCGCA
>DASXXR010000179.1:0-21926 GCA_036502945.1 Paraburkholderia sp.
GTACTGCTGTGCCAGGCCGCACGGCAGTGCAGCTTCATTGAGGCGACCACATTGCCGGAAGTGCCGCAAACACCATTCAGCGCGAGTGCGGCGCATAGATATCCGGATTCAGCAACGACAGACGCTCAAGCCAGCGGCCTACGATACTGCGCCGCGCTGAAGGATAAGTAGTCAGCGAAAGTCGCGCAGCGACGTTGGCATCCGTGCTGACCCATACGCGTTCACCGCGCCGCAGTTGCAACGGCTGACCTGGCTGGAGCCAATGGTCATAGGGCGACGCGACGCGCGTCAGCCATACATGATCGCCGCGCATGCCGCGCTGCGTACCGGTTTGGACGCCGGATTGGATACTGGGTTGTACAGATAACTCAGCGTGGGCATCGACGCGCCACGACAGTGTTGCGCCAGGCTGCACTTCGAAATGGATGACGACCTTTGGCAGTCTTTCGTCGTGCGAACGCGACACGAAGTGTGGCTCGTCACGGGTAAATTGCGGGCTTGCCTGGTTCATGATGCTCTCCATCGATTGAGCCGGTGAACGGAAGCCGCGCACAAAACAAAAGGCCCCTTCCGTTTCCGGCGGGGCCTTGAGGTTGTTTCGCTGTTCCAGACTGCTAACGCGCACACACTCCCATAAGCCCGCCATTGCTGGCCCGCATTGGGTTTTTGATCGCGACGGCGGCGGAAGTGAACGTAAGCATGCGGCTGAGTTTGTCTGGCGAAGCACGGCTTGTCAATACTGTTTGTTGCAGAATCATCCAGTTGTCCGTGTTGTCGGGTCATGTTACGCATTGCCGCTAGTGAAAGCGGATCGGTGCACATGCAGATAAAGCAATGCGCAGCCCGTAATAACGAGCGGCCACAGCAGATACCAGCCTGTCGCGACGCACAGTCCGGCTACCACGACAAGTGCAACCTGCGCGCATCGACGCGCCCAACTGCGCTTCGGCAGCAGCCGTATTGCAGCGGCAGTGCCGAGCGCATAGACGGTGACGAACGATCCGGTTGTGAGCAGGACGAGCGGCCGCGGCCCCAGGCCCGCCATGACGACAGCACACAGTGCGAGCGCGGCCAGTGCCGCGACGACCATCAGGCTGCGGCGCGGCACATCGCCTGCGCGACTGCCCTCCGCGAGCCAGCCGGGCAACGCGCCGTCGCGGCCCAGCGCAGCGCCTAGCTTTGCTGCGCCGGCGAAGTAGGCGTTCATCGTGCCGAGCGTGAGCAGTAATGCCGCGACGGCGGCGAGCACTTGCACCTGGCCGCCAAGCCCTGTTGCGAGCAGTTCCGCCAGCGGCGCATTCGATGTGCCGGCCGCAGGCCCGAGGACGAGCACGCTGGCCGCTGCAACGGCCATGTACAGCACCCCGACGACGGCCACCGCCACGCCTGTCGCAAGCGGCAAGTCACGATGCGGATGGCGGAATTCGGCTGCGAGATGCGTGATTGCTTCCCAGCCCGCAAAGCTCCAGACCAGCAGTGCCGCCGCGGGCCCGATCGCCAGCCAGCCGTGCGGTGCGAACGGATACAGATTGGCCGCGCGCGCATGCGGCACTGACGCGACGACCGCGGTCAACAGCAATGCAACGAGAAGCGCGGCAAGCACGAGCTGCAGGCGCCCCGATACGGTCAACCCAAACGTATTGGCGACAGTGACGACGAACATCAACGCCGCCGCTGTGCCGATGACTGTGATCTGCCCACCGCCAAATGCGGCAGCAACATAAGCGCCGCCGAACATCGCCGCAGCCGGCGCGCCGGCCGGTACCGCGAAGTAGAAACACCAGCCGACCACCGCGGCGATTCGCGGTCCGAACGCATGGCGGACGTACGTGGACACGCCTCCCGCATCAGGATAGCGCGCGCCCAGCGCGGCGAACGTCGCCGCGAGCGGTACCGACAGCAGCACGAGCGCCGCCCAGGCAACGAGCGACGCCGGGCCGGCCACTTCCGCCGCCAGCGCGGGCAGCGCGATGACGCCCGTGCCGAGCACGGCGCCGATGTAAAGCGCGGCGCCTTGCATGACGTTCAGGCGGCCCGAGCCGGCACGTAACGCGCTTGCGGCGCTCATGCGACAAGCTCCCGGCGTTGCCGGCGGTCGGCTCGTACGGTATGCCAGATCGTGACTTCTCTAGGTTTGACCAGCAGATCGGCAAGCGCTTCGTGATAAGCCTGCCGATAAGGACGATTGATCTGTTCAGCGAGCACGTCTTCATGACTCTCCCACGTTTCGTAAAGCATCAGCCGATGCGGAGAATCCGGATCGCGATGCAGCACGGCCTCGTGGAAATTCGACTCTTCGCGCATGGCGTCGAGTACGTCACTCAGCAGATTCATGAAGCGCTCGAGCTTTTCGGGAATGACCTGAAAGCGAATGACATAAGTAACGGACATACAGCAGCTCCTTAAGAGATCGAGCGGGATCGACAGGCGGCGGCCCAACACCTCGTGTTCGTGTCGACCGTTATACTCGTCAATAGCTGACAACCTATGTCATGAATTATGAGGAGAGGCAATTGAGTACGAGCCGGCTGGTTTCGATGCTGCTGATGTTTCAGGTCAGAGGGCGAGTGACGGCGCAGGCGCTGGCAGAAGAATTCGACGTATCGATCCGCACGGTCTATCGCGACATCGATCAACTGAGCACGGCGGGCGTCCCGGTTTATGCGGATCGCGGGCCAGGAGGCGGTTTTGCGCTGCTCGACGGCTATCGTGCGCGGCTCACGGGTATCACGAAGGCGGAGGCGGAGACGCTGTCGATCGCGGGTCTTGCCGGCGCCGTATCGGATCTCGGCTTGTCCGAGCAATTGCGTGCGGCGCAGTTAAAGCTCGTCACGGCGCTGCCGGATGCGGCGCCCGATGCATCGCGCATCGGTTCGCGGCTGCATATCGATCCGGTCGGCTGGTACCGGCGGCCCGCCGCGGTTCCACAGTTGACGCTGCTGGCAAGCGCCGTCTGGGAGCAGAAACGCATCGCGATGCACTATCAGAGCTGGGAGTCGTTAAGCAGGCGCAATAGCGAACCGGAGGGCGAACGCCTGCGCGAGCCGCTCGGTCTCGTGCTGAAGGCGGGCGACTGGTATCTGGTGGCGCGGGTTCGCACGCAGATGCGTATCTACAAGGTCGCCAGCATCGCGCGGCTGATAGTGCTTGACCAGACCTTCGAGCGGCCTGCCGCGTTCGATCTGCGCAGCGAATGGGCAGCGGCTGTCGCGGTATTTGAGAAAGGCTTGCTGAAGAACGTCGCGCGGCTGCGATTGTCGCCGGAAGGTATCACGCGTCTTGGGCGGCTGGGCGCGGCCGCGGTCGAGCAGGCACATAGTGCGCCGCCGTCCGACGACGGCTGGCAGGAAGTGACGCTGCCGGTCGAGGGATTCGACTATGCGGCCGAGCAGCTGCTCGGCTTTGCGGGACATGTCGAAGTGCTGGATCCGCCTGAATTGCGGATGCGGTTGCGGCGACTCGCCGAGCGGATCGCGGTGCTTAATGCAGCGTGATTCACCAGACCAACGCACACAGCTATGCACCCAGCAATGCGCAGCCGCGATACCTACTGCTTCCCATTCGTACAACGGCGCTATCACCATGTCGACGTATTTTCGCCCTGCGGTGCGTCACGCCAGCAACCAATGAGCGCCCAGCGCGTTGCTTGCGCTGGGCGCGCTCGCGTCGCCCCCATCAAGTGCGGCGCCCGAGGTTTTCTCCGACACCGCCCGACCCGACGACGCCCCGGTTATCCGGCAAAATTGTCTTGCGGCCAGCCTCGAATGCCGGTTGATGGCGAAATCCCAAGCCGCCTGCACCGATGGCGATAACCGCCCCCACAAACAGCGCGGCGAATGAAAACCAGCTCGCACGTGCGACCGTTCTCGCTGCGGTATCGGCAGCCTGACGGGCGTCAGCCTCGGCCTGCGGACTGGACGCTGCTGCGCCAAGCGTTGCGATCGCGGTTTGAGCCTGTTGCGATAGAGCATTCAGTCCGCTGTTGCTGCCGTCTCTGGCGGCGGTGGCTCCTACTGTAGCGCCGGTTGCCGCGAGGTTCCCCGCCACGCTGAGCGCGCCGCCTGCTGCGGACGCCATCGAGAACGCCACGAAGACCAGCATGACTGCCCACGCAAGCAGGCCATGTAGCCATCCGAGCACCGGCGCGCAACGCCCAGCGAAGTACGAACCGACAAACACGGAGACGACGGTGGCGACAATCAGCCACACGCCGGAGCCGAAGCCGAACGCCCGCGTTGGATTGGGTTGGGATAACGGGTTCAGCAGTGAAGCACCAATGGCTATGCCCAGCACGCTGAAGATCAGATAGACAACGACTGAGAGGATGACGCCCGTAAAGACGGCGCCCCACGAAACGCGTGGCAATCCTTCCTGATTAACTAGAAATCGCATGGCTGTTTCTCCCTGTGGATTTGCTCACCAGGTGGGGTTGACTGACGGGCCACCGGCACGTCTTCTAGCGCAAGCGTCATTCCCGCGGACAGACGTCTTTCACGCGCTCGCTCGGCCTCTACACCTTAGTCGTCCGTTTCTTTGTATCCGGGGGATAGTACGGCCGCGTTGCCATTCTGGGCACAGGGCTTGCGGCCACTGCCGTCACGCCGCGCCTGCTCTGGTGGGCGTGTTCCGGAAACCTACTTGAGGGATTAGCCATGACGACGAAGACGCTGAAGGACCTTTTCATTCATTCACTGTCCGACATCTACAGTGCCGAAAAGCAGATGACGAAGTCGCTACCCAAGATGGCGAGCGCGTCGACTCATACAGAACTCCGGTCGGCGTTCGACACCCATCTGGAGGAGACGCAGGGCCAGATAGAAAGAATCGACCGTATAGTCGAGGCGACCGGCATCAAGCTCAAGCGTATCAAATGCGTCGCGATGGAAGGTCTGGTTGAGGAAGGCCAGGAGCAGATTGATGAAATCGAGAAAGGCGCTGTCCTCGACACGGCGCTTATCGCGGCTGCCCAGAAAGTTGAGCACTACGAGATTGCTGCGTATGGTTCATTGATCGCACTTGCAAAACAGCTGGGTGAAAAGGCCGCTGTTGACCTCCTTACCGAAACGTTGAAAGAAGAGAAAGCGACCGACGATAAACTTTCCCTTCTTGCCGAGGAAAAGGTCGCAGCCGAGGCGCTCGGGAAATAAGCCGAGCGGCGCCGGCGCAGGGCCGGCGCCCTGAGGTCCGGCGGTATTGCACCGTCGCAGCGCGACCGCATTTTCGTGCGATTGCTTCTTTTAAACCGACGATTGACCGGAGCGAATCATGCCATTGAAGAAAGGAACCTCGAAGGACACCGTATCGCGAAACATCAAGACAGAGACCAAACACGGCAAGCCGCACAAGCAGGCTGTGGCCATTGCATTGAATCAGGCGCGCAAGTCAGGCGCGAAGATTCCGAAGAAGAGCGACAAGTAAAGGAAGGATGGGTCCCGGAGCAGGGCGCTTTTGTCCGTAAGACGTGAGTCGCGCTGCCTGGACCCGCTTTAGCCAGGCACAGCGAATGCTGCCGACGAGTTACATCACGCGCCAATGCTTTTCTGGGAGGATGCCATGGCTAGCCGGTCCTGTCCGCCATACCGCGGTTGCGACATCGAAGTCCACGTCACGCAAGCCAGGGCACATGCATTCGGGGGCACGTGCCGACGCTATCGCGTGTCGTGGAAGGTTTCCTCCCCTGATATTCCCGGTCGGCAGGTCGCGACTTTCTCTGAGCAGTTCGACTTTCTTTCCGAGCAGGAAGCGTTCAGGTACGGGGAAGATCGCGTCCATACTTTCATCGATTCGATCTTCTCCGCTCCGTTGAAAACGCGGATGGCAGACGACAGTTCCGAGCAGGCGGACGAATCTCCCGCGGTCTGATCCGTGTCTGATCCGTTTGATCGTCTCTTTGCCGTATCGCCGCTTCAGGCTAGCGCGTGGCCATGGCCTGCCTGACAGCGACAAGCAAAGCCTTCATCGAAACCGGCTTGCCGAGGTGCGCATCGAATCCGGCATGCAGGGCTTGGACCATGTCCTTGCGGCGACCAAATCCGGTCAGCGCGATGGCCGGGACGCTTGCCGTCCGGGGCAGCTTGCGCAGCTCGGCAATGAGGTCGTAGCCGCTCATTTCAGGCATGCCGATATCCGACAGGACAAGATCGAACTGCGTCTCGGATGCCGCCGCAAGCGCCCCCTTGCCGGTCAGCTCGGCTCGCACGTGCGCCCCCTCCAGTTCGAGTAGTGCGCGGAATCCGTCCAGCCCTTCGACGGAATCGTCGACAAGCAGTATGCGCAGTCCCTTCAGGATGCCGGTATCCCCCGTGTCGGGCGCGAGCGCCAGGTGCGGTGACGGCGGGACTTCAGGCAGCCGCAGACGGAATCGCGCGCCGTGTCCGATGCCGGCCGACTGGGCCGCTATTTCCCCTCCGTGCATCTCGGTCAGCTGCCTGACCAGCGACAGCCCGATGCCCAGTCCACCGCGATCACGGCTAGGGCCGGCGTGGGCCTGCGTGAACATGTCGAAGATGCGCGGCAGAAAGTCGGGTGCAATGCCGTGCCCCGTATCGGCCACCTCGACACAGACGAATCCGTCCTCATGCGTGAGGGTGACGTCGATACGGCCGCCCGCGGGAGTGAATTTCAGCGCGTTGCGCATCAGGTTCCAGAGAATCTGTTCGAGGCGAACGGCGTCCGCCTGGATGACGGCCGGCCGGTCCGCGCCCGCAACCGACAGTGCGATGCCGCTCGCCGTTGCATCAGCCGCGCTGGCGTCGGACACGGCGCGCACGATCGAAGCGATGTCCACGGCTGCGAGCTGCAGCGTGAGCTTGCCGGTCCGCGCCCGCGACAGGTCAAGCAGATCGTCGATGATCTTTGCCTGACCGATGACGGAACGTAAAATCGCATCGGCCGCATGCCGGACCAGCGGGATGTCCCGGACGGTGGGCGCGCGCGTCAGCATCTCCGCCTTGACGTGGATCAGGTTCAGCGGGTTTTTCAGTTCGTGAGAGAGCACGGCAAAAAACTCGTCCTTCTGCCGGTTGGCCGACTCGGCCTGGGCGCGAACCCTGCGCTCGAGCGCGAGTTCGACCTTTTGCTGGCTCTCCACGCTCTTGCGGTCCGTGAGGTCGCGCGCGATCTTCGCATAGCCCTTGAAGCTTTCCGTGGTGATCGGCGTCATCACGCCGCTGCAATAAATCCGCTTGCCGTCCTTGCGCAGATGCCAACGCTCATCGTCTGCGCGGCCCGTGTTCAGGGCGGTCATACGCTCGGCGAGCGGCACACCTTTGGCGCGGTCCTCTGCGGTAAAAATCAGGTCGATAGGCTGTCCGACTGCCTCGCTGCCGTCATAGCCGAACACACCCTGTGCGCCTTGATTCCAGCTCACGATCACACCGTTCAGGTCCTGCACGATGATCGCGTAGTCGTTGGTCGTGATCGCGGCCAGCTTGAGCCGTTCCTCGCTCGTACGCGCGGATTCTTCGGCGCGCCGCCGTGCGGTGATATCGATCAGCGTCAGAACCGCGCCGTCGATACGGTCGTCAAGTGTCCGGTAGGGTAGCAGCCGCGCGATAAACCAGTCGCCGTCGTTGGTCGCCACTTCGCGTTCCGTGACTTTCAACGATTCGAAAGCCGCCGCGGCATCCTGCGCCAGCTCCGGGTAGTTCAGGCGATGCGCGAGATCGAGCAACGGCCGGCCGAGATCCGTTTCGATCAGGTTGAAGATGTTGACTGCAGGCGCCGTGAAGCGTTTGATGCGCATCGCCCGGTCGACGAAGATCGTCGCGATGCCCGTCGATGCGATGAGATTCTGAAGGTCGTCATTGGCGCGGGCCTCGTCTTCCACTTTCGATTGCAGCTCGGTGTTGACCGTGACCAGTTCCTCATTGACCGACTGAAGCTCTTCCTTGCTTGTTTCAAGCTCTTCCGTCGCCGAGCGCAGCTCTTCGTTGATGGCCTGCAGTTCTTCGTTCGATGCTTTCAGTTCCTCGTTCGAAACATTCGAATGCTCGATGTTCGCCTGCAGCAGTTCCTTGGTCCGGCGGAGTTCGTCTTCGAGGTGGGTAATCACCGGGCCGTGGTCGGCCGCGCTGGTGCCGGCGAGTTCATCGCCCTTGCTGATCTCTTCGATCTCTTCAAAGAAGACGGCCACGACGTTGCCGCCCGCCGCATCGTCGCAGAAGGGATGCACCGCAATGTCGACGTGCGAGCAGGTGTCGCCGCGCAGGAAGCGCACGCGCCTCGCGGTCGCGCTCCGCCCGAGCTGCAGGGCCTGGAAGAGCGTGGTGCGCAGCTCGATGCGCAGGTCGGGATTGACCACCTTCAGGAGATTGTGGGACGGCTCGCCGCTCACATAACGCAGGAAGCGCTCGACCTGCCCGGACATATGCAGGATCTCCGCATCCCGATCGACCAGCACACTCGGCGGCGAAAAGTGCTCGATGACGCGCTGGTGGAGCGATGCCAGCGAAAAGGTCGCCGGCCGGATGGGTGTCTTGGGGATGTCGATCGGGGCAGGCAGCGCCGAGCGGCCGGCGGCTGGCAGTGACGGTGCCCCGCGCGCGCGACCGGCAGTGATCTTTGCGCGAAATATGCGGTTTTTCTTGTCGACTGTGGCGAACAGATCTTCAGCGATTTCCGCCGACTCCGATGTGCCGAGAAACAGAAAGCCGCCGGGCCGCAACGCGAAATGGAACGTCTGCAGCACCTGGCGCTGCACGCTGCGGTCGAGGTAAATGAGCAGATTGCGGCACGACACCATGTCGAGTTGAGAGAACGGCGGGTCGCGCAGGATATTGTGCGCGGCAAACAGTATTTTCTCGCGCAGCGACTTGTTGATGGTGTAAACCCCACGCGCGTGCGTGAAGAATTGCCGCAGCCGTGAGGGCGGCACATCGGTGAGGATCGACTCGAGATAGCGGCCCGCCCGCGCCGTCTCGATGGCGCGTTCATCGATATCGGTAGCAAACACCTGAATGCCGGCTACCTCGCTGACGACCGGCACGGGCTCGGACAGCAGCATGGCAAGCGAATAGGCTTCCTCCCCCGTCGAGCAACCCGCTACCCACGCGCGCACCTGTTCGTCCGGGCTTTTCCCGCTATAGATCGCGGTGATCACTTCGCGCTCGACGGCTTCAAATGCCTCCCGGTCGCGAAAGAAATTCGTCACGCCGATCAGCATGTCCTTGAGCAGGGCTCTCGTTTCTTCCGGGTTCGCCTTCAGGAATCGCTGATACGACGGAAGGTCGGGCAGGGCGTTGACCTGCAGGCGCCGCTCGACGCGTCGCAATACCGTCGCGCGCTTGTAGTGCCGGAAGTCATGGCCCGTATGCGTGCGCAACGTGGCCAGGATATCCCGCAGCGCTTGCTCGGCAGCCTTGGCGGCGTCCGGGCTGGCGGGCTCGCCGGCGATAGGGGGTGTGCCTTCGAGCTCAGGCAACTGGATCCGGCGGGAGTTGGTCCACAGTTCGACCAGCTTCTGGGGCAGGTCGACTGCCGGCAGTGAAATATCTACCAGCCCGGTATCGAGGGCGTTTTGCGGCATCTCCGTGTATTCGGCGTCGTCGGGGCACTGGACCAGCGTGACGCCGCCGTGCTCCTTGATGCGTCCGATTCCGGCCGTCCCGTCGCTGCCGGTGCCCGAGAGAATCACGCTGACCGCATGGGTTCCGTGCGCCTGCGCGAGGCTCCGGAAAAACCGGTCGATGGCGACCGGCCGTCCCGGCGGGCGGTCGGCGGGCGTGACGCGAAGATAGCCGTCAACCATCGACAGATCATTGGACGGCGAGATCAGGTACACGCAGTTCTTCTCGATGCGCGTGGACTCCCGTACCTGGATCACGGGCATCGCGGTTACGCGCTGGAGCACGTCGTCCGCCCGGCTTTCATGCTTCGGAGAAAGATGCAGCACGATCACAAACGCCATGCCGGCGTCCCGCGGCATCTGCTCGAAGAACCGCAGAAGCGCCTGTATGCCGCCCGCCGACGCGCCAATGCCCACAACCGGGAAGTCTAACGGTGGGGCCGCCAGGGCCTCCGGAGCGGCTGGCTGGCCCGCGGGCTCAGAAGAGTTATCGATGGTCATGGTGAGGGGGCGAGTGTTCTGGCTCTGGGTGAATAGCAAGCGAGCCGAATCATAACTAATGATCCAGCGTACACCCCGACTCCTCGGGTGGAAAGCGCGGCCCTGAATTCTGTCACCAGCCGTTCTCAACATGCGCGGCAAGCATGGGCAAGTTTTCCGGAAACGTCTCTGCGCGCGGCCGCATGGTCACGATGCGGTAAAAATGTGCTGTCTAACGAGGCTTTTTCGTGCGCTATGCGCGCCTGACCTATATTAGGTCTGTGCCGGTCGCGGACAGGAGACAACCCTTTGCCATCGCCTATCACCGTCGGCGTGATCGCGAATCCTGCGTCCGGACGCGACATTCGCCGGCTCACGACGCACGCGTCGGTCTTCCCGACCGCGGAGAAAGCCAACATGGTGGTGCGTTTGCTCGCGGGCCTCGGCATGCTCGGCGACGGCCGCGTGCTGACGCTGCGCGACAAGACCGGCGTCGCCGCCTTGCTGCGTCGCGCACTCGAAACGCATGCCGCGCTGGGCGGCCCGGAGCGCTGGCCCGAGGTCGAATTCATCGATCTGCCGATCACCGACAGCGTCGCGGATACCCATGCGGGCGTCGCGTACATGGTGCGTGCGGGTGTCGATCTGATTGCGGTGCTCGGCGGCGACGGCACGCATCGCGCGGTTGCCGCGCATTGCGGCAGCGTGCCGCTGCTGACACTGTCGACGGGCACGAACAACGCGTTTCCCGATCTGCGCGAGGCGACGGTCGCGGGCCTTGCCGGCGCGCTGGTCGCGGCCGGCGTCGTGCCGCCCGAGGTCGCGCTGACGCGTAACAAGCGGCTTGTCGTGCGCTGCATCGCGGGGCCGAACCGCGGCCGCGAAGAGATCGCGCTCGTCGACGTGTGCGTGAGCCGCCAGCGGTTTATCGGCGCGCGCGCGATGTCGGAGACGGCCGATATCGAGTCGCTCTTTCTCACCTTCGCGGCGCCCGACGGCATCGGGTTGTCGTCGATCGGCGGCGCATGGGCGCCCGTCGAGCGCAGCGCGTCGCACGGCCTGCATTTGACGTTTGCGCGCGCCGGTGAGGCGGGCGTGCCGATTTTCGCGCCGATTGCGCCGGGCCGCGTCGATCAGGTAACGATGCGCACCTGCGAGCGCTTCGAGATCGGTGACTGGCTGCCGCTCGATGCGGGCCAAGGCACGCTCGCCTTCGACGGTGAACGTGAAATCGAAATAGAGCGCGACGACCGCTATGAGATCGCGCTGGATTGGGCCGGGCCGTTGACGGTCGACGTGGGCCGCACGCTGCGCTTCGCGGCGTCGCGGCAGCTGATGCGCGCAATGGCCGCGCAGCACGGATAACGGGCACGACGCGCACTTTGCGCGCCGTGCCCGCATTCGCTCGTATTGCCGTAGCGATCGACATTATCAAAGGAGGCACACCATGTCTGTTTCGAATCAGTTGAGCAAGGAAAAGCTACTGGAAGCGTACCGGCTGATGCGTACGATTCGCGAGTTCGAGGAACGCTTGCACGTCGAGTTCGCGACCGGCGAGATACCGGGATTCGTGCATCTGTACGCGGGCGAAGAGGCGTCGGCAGTCGGCACGATGCTGCATCTGAACGACGCCGACTATGTCGCGACCACGCACCGCGGTCATGGCCACTGCATCGCGAAGGGCGTCGACGTGCGCGGGATGATGGCCGAGATCTATGGCCGCAGCACGGGGGTGTGCCGCGGCAAGGGGGGCTCGATGCATATCGCGGATCTGTCGAAGGGCATGCTCGGTGCGAATGGGATCGTCGGCGCGGGCGGCCCGCTGGTGTGCGGTGCGGCGCTCGCGGCGAAGTTCAGGAAATCGGGCGGTGTCGGCGTGTGCTTTTTCGGCGATGGCGCGTCGAATCAGGGTGTGATTTTCGAATCGATGAATCTGGCGTCGATTTGGCGCCTGCCGGCGATCTTCGTCGCGGAGAACAACGGCTATGCGGAGTCGACGTCGTCGTCGTGGGCGGTTGCAGCGGACAACATCGCCGACCGTGCGAGCGGCTTTGGGATGCCGGGCGTGATCGTCGACGGCTTCGACTTCTTCGCTGTGCATGAAGCGCTCGGCGAGGCGATTGAACGCGCGCGCGGCGGCGGCGGGTCGACGCTCGTCGAAGTGAAGCTGTCGCGCTATTTCGGGCACTTCGAAGGCGATGCGCAGACGTATCGCGGGCCTGGAGAAGTGCAGAAACTGCGCGATGAAAAAGATTGCCTGAAGCGCTTTGAGGAGCGCGTGGTGCGCACCGAGATGCTGGGCGTGAGCGAACTGCGCGATATCGACGAGAAGGTGAAGCAGTTGATCGACGGCGCGGTGAGCGAGGCGAAGGCCGCTCCGTTGCCGGGCGCCGAGGATCTGTTGACCGACGTCTATGTGTCGTACCCGTAACGCGATGCAGCGCGATTGCGCAACTATCTTGCGTGGGACCAGAGTAAGCGCTAAAGCGCCAACTCTGGTCGACCGCAATATCTTGCATGGGGCCAGAGTAAGCGCTAAAGCGCCAACTCTGGTCGACAGGAGATGGACATGGCACGGAAGATCACATTCTCTCAGGCAATCAACGAAGCACTGAGTCAGGAGATGGCGCGCGATGAAAGCGTCATCGTGATGGGCGAGGACAACGCGGGCGGTGAAGGCACGCCCGGCGAACACGATGCGTGGGGCGGCGTGCTCGGCGTGACGAAAGGGCTTTATCACAAGTTTCCGGGGCGCGTGCTCGATACGCCGCTGTCGGAAGGCGGTTTTATCGGCACGGCGATCGGCGCGGCGGCGTGCGGCATGCGTCCGGTGGCGGAACTGATGTTCATCGACTTCATGGGTGTGTGTTTCGATCAGATCTTCAATCAGGCCGCGAAATTCCGTTATATGTTCGGCGGCAAGGCCGTGACGCCGGTGGTGATCCGCACAATGCAAGGCGCCGGGCTGCGCGCGGCGGCCCAGCATTCGCAGATGCTCACGTCGCTGTTCACGCATATACCGGGGCTGAAGGTCGTGTGCCCATCGACACCCTATGACGCAAAGGGCTTGCTGATCCAGGCGATTCGCGACAACGACCCCGTCATCTTCTGCGAACACAAGCTGCTCTATGGGCGCGAGGGCGACGTGCCGGAAGAGTCATACGCGATCCCGTTCGGCGAGGCGAACATCGTGCGCGAAGGCGACGACGTGACCCTCGTCACGTACGGCCGCATGGTGCACCATGCAACGGATGCCGCCGACAAGCTCGCCAGGCAGGGCATCCACGTCGAGATCATCGATCTGCGCACGACGTCGCCGCTCGATGAAGAGACGATTCTCGAAAGCGCGGAGCGTACCGGCCGGGTGGTGGTCGTCGACGAAGCGACGCCGCGCTGCTCGATCGCGACGGATATCGCGGCGCTCGTCGCGCAGAAGGCGTTCCATTCGCTTAAGGCGCCGATCGAACTCGTCACCGCGCCGCATACGCCGACGCCGTTTAGCGGCGTGCTCGAAGATCTGTACATCCCGTCGGCGGACAAGATCGCCGCGGCGGTCGTCAAAGCAAGGAGTTGAGCAATGCCGATCCACATGATTACGATGCCCAAGTGGGGCCTTTCGATGGAGCAGGGGCAGGTGAACGGCTGGCTGAAGGCGATTGGCGACAAGGTGAGCCGCGGCGACGAGGTGCTCGATGTCGAAACCGACAAGATTGCGTCGGGTGTCGAATGCGCGTTCGACGGCACACTGCGCCGCCAGATCGCGCAGGAAGGCGACACGCTGCCGGTCGGCGCATTGCTCGGCGTCGTTGCCGATGAACAGGCGGCGGACGCTGACATCGACGCCGCCGTCACCGCGTTTCAGCGCGACTTCGTGCCGCTCACCGCCGCTGAAGGCGATGCGGGGCCGCAGCCGGAGAAGGCGCAGATCGGCGGGCGCACCATGCGCTACCTGAAGATCGGCGACGGCGACATCCCCGCCGTGCTGATTCACGGTTTCGGCGGCGATCTGAATGCGTGGATGTTCAACCATGCAGATCTCGCCGCGCATCGGGCCGTGTGGGCGCTCGATCTGCCCGGCCACGGCGAGTCGGGCAAAGCGGTCGAGACCGGCAGCGTCGACGAACTCGCGGATGCGGTGATCGCGTTTCTCGACGACCGGGGCATCGAGCGCGCGCATCTGGCTGGCCATTCGATGGGCAGTCTCGTCGCGATGACGGTCGCGGCGAAAGCGCCCGAACGGGTCGCGTCGCTCGCGCTGATCGCCGGTGTGGGGCTCGGCGCGGAGATCAATCGCGAGTACATAGAAGGCTTCGTCGCGGGCAGCAGCCGCAACGCGCTGAAGCCGCAGATACTGAAGCTTTTCGCGGACCCGTCGCTCGTCACGCGGCAGATGATCGAAGACGTCGTGAAGTACAAACGGCTCGAAGGCGTCAACGAAGCGTTGCAGAAGATCGCGGCGCTAGCGTTCGCGGGCGGCTTGCAGCAGCGCCTCTATCGCGACCGGCTAGGTACGCTTGCGCCGCGCGCGCTGGTGATCTGGGGTAAGGAGGACCAGGTCATTCCGGCGCGGCACGCAGAAGGCTTGCCGAGCGACATCCGCGTGCATGTTCTGCAAGGCAAGGGCCACATGGTGCATATGGAAGCGGCGTCGGAAGTGAACCGGCTGTTGAACGACTTCTTCGGAGCATGACAATGGTCGCCGTGCCGGCCGGGCGCGGTAGCGCCCGGCCGGCACGGCGGCGTTTGGCTCAGACGCCGCCGACGCACAGATACTTGATCACAAGATAGTCTTCGATGCCGTAGTGCGAGCCCTCGCGCCCGAGGCCCGACTGCTTGACGCCGCCGAACGGCGCCACTTCGTTCGAAATCATGCCGGTGTTGATCCCGACCATGCCGAACTTGCGCCGGCGTCGGAATCGTGTCGCCGTACACGCGTTTGGCTTCTTCCGCGAACCATTCCAGGAACGAAGCCGCGTAGACGATTTCGCCCTTCGCTTCGGCGAGCGGTTTGCCTTGCTCGGTGGTCAGGATCAGCGCGAGGTCGTCGGCGTGCTCGTTTAGTGCAAGTTGCCTTGTCGCTTGAGTCATGATTTCGCTCGCGCTGCGTTGCCGCGGTGGGTCAACAAAAAATCAGGCGGCCACGCGAATCGTTTCTTTCAACACCTCTTCGAGAATGCCGACGCCCTCATCGAAGACCGCATCCTGAATCGTGAGGGGAAACAGAAACCGGACGACATTCGAATACACGCCGCACACGAGCAGCAACAGCCCGCGCTCGAGCGCTCGCGCCTGCACACGCTTCGCGAGTTCCGCATCGGGCTCGTGCGAGCCGGCTTTGCAAAACTCGATGGCGACCATCGCGCCGGGGCCGCGCACTTCCGCGATCTGCGGCACGCTGTCTTGAAGCGCGCGCAGCTTCGCTTTGAGCCTTTCCCCCAGCACGACCGCGCGTTCGCACAACTGCTCTTCATCGATGATGTCGAGCACCGCATGCGCCGCCGCCACCGCGAGCGGATTGCCCGCATAAGTGCCGCCCAGTCCGCCGGGCGCGGCGGCATCCATGACATCCGCGCGGCCCACGACGCCCGACAGCGGCATCCCGCCCGCGAGACTCTTCGCGAGTGTCATCAGGTCGGGTGCGACGTCGTAGTGATGCATCGCAAACAGCTTGCCGGTGCGTGCGAAACCCGTTTGCACTTCGTCGGCGATCAACAGGATGCCGTGCTCGTCGCACAGCTTGCGCAGCGCACGGACGAACTCCGCAGGCGCCGGATAGAAACCGCCTTCGCCTTGCACCGGCTCGAAAATGATCGCGGCGACGCGCTTCGGGTCGATGTCGGCTTTGAACAGGAATTCGATGGCCCGCAGTGAGTCGGCGGTCGTTACGCCATGCAACGCATTCGGAAACGGCGCATGAAACACGTCCGACGGGAACGGGCCGAAGCCGAGCTTGTACGGCGCGACCTTGCCCGTCAGCGCCATGCCCATCAGCGTGCGGCCGTGAAAGCCGCCGGTGAAGGCGATCACGCCTGGCCGTCCGGTCGCGGCGCGCGCGATCTTGATCGCGTTCTCGACGGCTTCGGCACCCGTGGTGAAAAACGCCGTTTTCTTCGGATAATCGCCTGGCGTGCGGCGGTTGATTTTCTCGGCGAGTTCGATGTACGACGCGTACGGCACGATCTGATACGCCGTGTGCATGAAATGGTCGAGTTGCGCGCGGATGGCTGCAACGATCTTCGGATGGCGATGGCCCGTGTTATTGACCGCGATGCCGGCAGCGAAGTCGATGAAGCGCCGCCCTTCGACGTCCCACAGCTCGGCGTTTTCGGCGCGCTCAGCGTAGAAATCACACGTCACGCCGACGCCGCGCGGCGTCGCGGCGTCCTTGCGAATCTTCAGTTCGGCATTCTTCACGGTATCTCCTCGATGTTTGGTTTGTCTGGCTGTCCGGCGCCCCCGCACGGCGTGGCGCATGCAATGACTATAGTCAGATTTGGCTCTTAATTTCAGAGCCATTTTGGCCAAAATATAGGAGCCACTTATGCGAGCGCAGGTGCCGCACGTGCTTTCCCCGCCAGCGGCACGGTGCGCCCGCAACGCGGCTCAAAGACGAATCAACACCGCGCCGAGCGTAACGAGCACACATGCTGACACGCGCCGCGCGGTCAGCTTCTCGTGCATGAACAGCCAGCCGATCAACACGGCGAAGATCGAACTGAGTTCGCGCAGCGCCGAAACCATCGCGATCGGCAGATAGCGGTACGCCTCGATGATCAGGCAATAGGCGGTCAGCGCGATGGCGCCGGCAAGCATGCCTTTGACCACCTTTGCGCGGCCGATGAAAAGTCCGCGCGCGCCGCCGCGCCAGCGCCAGACGAGCAGAAACTGCGGCACGTTCCAGATCAGATAGACCCACATGATGTAGCTGAGGCTGTTGCCCGCAAGGCGCGCACCCAGTCCGTCGACGACCGAATACGACGCGATGAAGAACCCGGTCAGAAGCGCATAGGGCACGCTTTCGCCGGAAAAACGCATGCCGCGGCGAAACGCGAGCGACATGATGCCCACCGATACGAGCATCACACCGGCCGCGGCGAGCAGCTTCAACGATTCATGCGCGAACACCAGCGCACCGATGAATACGAGCAGTGGCGAGAGCCCGCGCGCGATCGGATAGATTTGCCCGAAGTCGCCGCTGCGATAGGCGCGGATCAGTGCCAGGCAATAAACGAACTCGAGCACGACCGAAGCGAGGATATACGGCCAGCTGGCCGGCGCCGGCAAGGGCAGCACGAGCACACCGAGCGTGCTGACAGCGAGGTACGGAATCCACATCATCCCCAGCAGCCAGATGCGGTCTTCGGCGAGATGCAGCGACGCGTTCCAGCTGGCGTGCAGCAGCGCGGAGAGCAGAACCAGCAATACGACGGCGGTTTCCATCAAAGGCTTGGGACGAGTCAAAGGGGAGAAGCTGCCGATGCAGCCCGCGACGGTGTGATTATTCCAGAAGGGCGGGTACGGGCGTCTTGTGCCGCGGCTGAACAACGGCATGCGAGCTGTACAGAGCGAGTGAATAATGCAAAAGGCCCGCACCGGTTCAGCCCGGTGCGAGCCTTTCTGCTTCGTCGGCGATACGGTGCTAAGCGTATCGCCGCGCTGCTTCGTCAGATCACGCGCTCACGCAACCGCGCGGAAAGGATGTCGATCGCCGTCACCACCACGATCACCATGATCAGCACCGCCGACGTTTGTGCATAGTCGAACGAGCGGATCGCCTCGTAAAGAATGACGCCGATGCCGCCCGCGCCGACCATCCCGACCACCATCGCCGAGCGCACGTTCGATTCGAACCGGTACAGCGCATACGAAATCCACAACGGCAGCACTTGAGGCAGTACGCCGTAGATGATCTCGTCGAGACTCGTCGCGCCGGTTGCACGCACGCCTTCGGCGGGCCGCGGGTCGATCGCTTCGACAGCTTCGGCGAACAGCTTGGCGAGCACGCCTGTTGTATGCACCCACAACGCGAGCACGCCCGCGAACGGCCCGAGGCCGACCGCGACGATGAACAGCATCGCGAACACCATCTCGTTGATCGCGCGGCATGCGTCCATCACCCGGCGCATCGGCTGGACGACCCACGCGGGCGCCATGTTGTGCGCGGACATCAGCCCGCAAGGAATCGCGCAGACGATCGCGAGCGCCGTGCCCCACACGGCAACGGCAAGCGTCACCGCCAGTTCCTGAACGTAGATGCGCCAGTCGGTGAAGTCGGGCGGAAAGAAGTCTTTCGCGAACTCGCCCATGTTGCCCGCGTCGGCGAACAGATCGAGCGGGCGCATGTCCGCCGCTCGCCACGACACGCCGAGCGCCGCAATCAGCGCGATCCAGCCGAGCGTCGATGCCCAGCTGCGCTTGCCGGCCGCCGCGGCGCTCGGTGCGACGGGTTTGTCGCGCAATGCTCGGTCAGTGGTCGGATCCGCAGCGTTCATTGCTTCGCGGCAGCAGTGTTGAGTGCGCTCAGCTTGGCTTCGATGGCGGCGACCTGGGTTTTGCGATCGGCGTCGGACAGGTGCGTGTCGGCGGCGATCTTCTCCTTCTGCTGGAACAACGCGACCTGGCGGATCGGCACCAGCTGCTCGTCCGACGACGCGGTAAAGCCGCTGTAGTTCGTCAGATTGGCCATCACAGCCTTTTCACGCGGATCGGTCTTTGCATAGTTGACGAAGAAGTCGCGCAGCTTGTCCTTCGTTGCTTGCGGCAGGTCCTTGCGCCACACGAGCGGGTCCGTCGAAATCAGCGGCGACTGCCACAGCACACGCACTTTCGCGTACTGCTCCGGATGTTGCAGCTTCAGCCGGCCGAGCTGCTCCGAGTTGTTCGTCGCGATGTCGATCTTGTTGTTCACGACGGCCAGCAGGTTGGCTTCGTGGCTCGACGGCAGCACCGTCTTGAACGACGTCGCGACCGGCGCGTTGTGCTTCGCAAACAGGTAGTAGCCGGGAATCAGCGTGCCTGACGTGGAGTTCGGATCGCCGTAGCCGAGCGTCACGTCCTTCGTGTTCTTGAATACGTCGTCGAGCGTCTTGAAGCGGCTGTTCACGTTCGTGATCAGGAGCGAGTAGTAGCCCGCTTCGCCGCTTGCGTTGGTGGCCTTCGCGAAGACCTCGCCGCTTGAGCGGTCTACGGCTTCCATCGCCGACGCGTTGCCGAAGTAGCCGATCTGGACCTTGTTGAAGCGCATGCCTTCGATGATGCCCGAATAGTCCGTCGCGAAGAAGGTCTTCACGTTGAGACCGGTTTTCTTGTTCAGATCGTCGATCAGCGGCTGCCAGCGCTGCTTCAGCACGCTGGACGAGTCCGTCGAGATGATGCCGAAACTGAGGTCTTCAGCATGAGCGGCGACGCAGGCAAATGCGGCTACGCCGACGATCAGTGAGCGCAAGAATTTCATGAGTTCAGAATCCGGGTTGGTTGGTCAGGGTGAAACGAATTTCGTTTGCGCGGCGGGCCGCCGCTTTTACGCGGAATGCGCAGCGTCGAGCGCGAATACGTAAGGCTGTGCTTCGGCCTCAGGGTCGGCGTTCTGCTCGTCGAGCAGTTCGCGCGCGTCGTCGCCATAGAGCTGCTGCAACAGCGCGGGCGTGAGATTGGCCGACGCGCCGTCATACACGACCTTGCCGCGCCGCAATGCAACGGTGCGCGGGCAATACTGCATCGCGATGTCGACCTGATGCAGCGAAACCAGCACCGTCAGATTGTGGTCGGTGTTCAGCTTGCGCAACATTTCCATCACGCGGCGCGCCGATTCGGGGTCGAGCGAAGCGATCGGTTCGTCGGCGAGAATGATGCGGGCCTGCTGTACCAGCGCGCGCGCGAGCGCCGCGCGCTGCTGCTGGCCGCCGGACAGATTGCCCGCGCGTTCGCGCGCGTGATCGCCAATGCCGACTTCACGCAGCGCGGCGGCCGAAAGCTCGCGTTCGCTGCGCGGAAAGGCGCCCGTCAGCCTGCGCCACAATGGCAGCCGCGCCAGCGCGCCGACCAGCACATTGGTTTCAACCGACATCCGGTTGACGAGATTGAATTGCTGAAACACGAAGCCGATGTCGCGCCGGATGCGCCGCACTTCGCGCACAATGCGGCCGTTCTGCTGAATCGGCCGCCCGAGAATCGCGATCTGCGACGGTTGCGCATCGGAAACGGTAAAGCCTGCAATATGGCGAAGCAACGTCGATTTCCCCGAACCGGATGCCCCGATCAACGCCACCATTTCGCCTGGCTCGACGCGCAGATCGATTTCGTCGAGTGCTTTGCGGCCGTTACTGAACGTCTTGCTCAGACGTTCGATGCGGATGGCTTCCATAGATATCCTGTCGATAACGCCGGCTGTTGCCGGATCGTTTGGGGGACATTCTAGAAAGCGACTGTGACGGTTGAGTGAAGGTGTCCCAACGTCTAGACGACTATATGTATCCGAAAGTAACCTCATCGTTAGCAGACGAACCGTATGCAGGTTGTATGAAGTCTGCAAGACAAGTCGCTTCGCTGTCATCCGGCGCCGGCTGCGGCAGGCTATATTGGAGGGTCAGCGCATGAGCCGTCCCCAATAACCGAGCACTCTCCACCGGTGCCGCCATGCAGGCTCTCAGCTTTCTGCCCGATAGTTTCGCGGAGTATGACGATCTGAAGGCAATTCTCGACGGCGGCAGCGCCAGCTTCGAGATTCGCACCGTCTGCGAAGCGCAGGTGCGGGGCAGGACGTTTGCCGTGCACACCGCGAGCATCGGCTCCAGCGATCCGCGTGCGCCCGCAATCGGTTTTTTCGGCGGCATTCATGGGCTTGAGCGGATCGGCTCGCAATTGGTGCTCGATTACATGCGCTCGCTGCTGGGCCGGCTTGAATGGGACGAATTGCTCGTGCGTCAGTTGCAATCGGTCCGGCTGATCTTCATGCCGATCGTCAACCCGGGGGGCATGTGGTTGGCGACGCGCGCCAACCCGAACGGCGTCGACCTGATGCGCAACGGGCCGCAGGATGCCGACGAGCACGTGCCGTGGCTGGCCGGCGGGCAGCGCCTCGGCGCATGGCTGCCGTGGTATCGGGGCGGGCGCGGCGCGCCGATGGAAGCCGAAGCGGCGGCGCTGCTGCAGGTGGTCGCCACGGAACTGGCGGCACGACCGTTCAGTTTCGCGCTCGACTGCCATTCCGGTTATGGCTGGCGCGACAGCATCTGGTTTCCTTACGCGCGCACACGCCGCGCGATGCCGCATCTAGCGGAAATGTTCGCTTTGAAAACGATGTTCGAGCATGCGCATCCGCATCACGGTTACCTGTTCGAGCCGCAGAGCCATCAGTATCTGCTGCACGGCGACTTGTGGGACTGTGCGTATGACCGCGCAGCGCCACCCAACGTTTTTCTGCCGATGACGCTCGAACTCGGGTCGTGGCTCTGGATCAAGAAGAACCCGCGGCAGATTTTTTCACGGCAGGGCATGTTCAATCCGGTGAAAGCGCACCGCACCGAGCGCGTGCTGCGGCGCCACGCGAATCTGCTCGATTTTCTGACGCGGGCTGCGTATTCGCCGCAACGATGGTTGCCGCAGGGCGCGACGCGCGAGCACCTGCTGCAGCGCGCGTTCGACTACTGGTATCGGGCGGGCGCATGAGCGCCTGGATTCTGCTACGCGGGCTCACGCGCGAGACGCGCCATTGGGGGGCGTTGCCGGCGTACTTGCAAGACGCGCTGAACGGCGCACGCGTGCTGCCGATCGATCTGCCGGGCAACGGCGAATTCGCGACGCTGCGCTCGTACACGAACGTCGCGGACATGGTGGGTTTCGTGCGGCTCGCCGCACTGGAAAGCGGCGTGCCGGGGCCTTA
>DASXXR010000180.1:0-6548 GCA_036502945.1 Paraburkholderia sp.
CGTGCCGCCGATGAAAGCACCTTGTTCCACGAGGCGGCGGCGCGGCTCGAAGCGCTGCTTGCCGAAGGCGTCACCGCAATCGAAATCAAGTCCGGCTACGGCCTCGATCTGGCGAGCGAGCGCAAGATGCTGCGCGTCGCGCGGCAATTGGGCGAGCGCTATCCGGTGTCGGTCTACACGACGTTTCTCGGCGCGCATGCGCTGCCGCCCGAATACGCGGGCCGCGCCGACGACTACATCGCCGAAGTCTGCGAGCGCATGCTGCCGGCTCTCGCCGACGAGGGGCTCGTCGATGCAGTCGACGTGTTCTGCGAACGCATCGGCTTTTCGCTTGCGCAAAGCGAGCGCGTGTTCGACGCGGCCGCGCGCCGCAAGCTGCCGGTGAAGATGCATGCGGAACAATTGTCGAACAGCGGCGGCGCGGCGCTGGCGGCGCGTCATGGGGCGCTGTCCGCGGATCACCTCGAATTCCTCGACGAAGCGGGCGTCGCCGCGATGCGGGCGGCGGGCACGGCGGCGGTGCTGCTGCCGGGCGCGTATTACTTCATCCGTGAGACACAGTTGCCGCCACTCGATCTGCTGCGCCGTTACGAAGTGCCGATCGCGATTTCCACCGACAGCAATCCGGGCACTTCGCCCGCGACGTCGCTGCTGTTGATGATGAACATGGCGACGACCCTGTTCCGGATGACGGTGCCCGAAGTGCTGCAAGGCGTGACGCGCCACGCGGCGCAAGCGCTCGGCAGGCCGGACCTGCACGGCGTGCTGGCGGCAGGGAGCGCGGCGGACTTCGCTGTATGGTCGGTTCAATCGCTTGCCGAACTTGCTTACTGGATCGGGCGGCCGTTGTGCGCACGTGTCGTGCGCGCCGGGGAAACGGTTCATGTCCGCGGTTCGCACGCGCGCCATGTTTGATGCACTTGCGAAAACATGACTCAAGCCAATCAATCGCTTTTCGCTGAATTCGCGTGGCTGCCCGATGGTTGGCGCCGCAACGTATTGCTGCAATGGGACGAGCACGGCACGCTGACGGCGGTGACGCCCGATACGCCCGCGCCGCGAGGCGTGGCCCGGGCGGCCGGGTCTGTGTTGCCGGGCATGCCGAACCTGCATTCGCACGCGTTCCAGCGCGCGATGGCGGGGCTCACCGAATATCGCGCGAATGCGACCGATACGTTCTGGAGCTGGCGCGACCTGATGTACCGTTTCGCCGCGCGTATCGCGCCGGAGGGACTTGCGGCGATTGCTCAGTGGCTTTACATCGAAATGCTGAAGGCCGGTTATACGTCGGTGTGCGAGTTTCACTATGTGCATCACGCGCCGGACGGCAGCTGTTATGCGAACGAGGCCGAACTGGCGCAGCGCGTCGTCGATGCGGCGCGCGCGAGCGGCATCGGCATGACGATGTTGCCGGTGCTGTATCAGTACAGTGGCTTCGGCGCAGAGGCGCCGCGCGACGACCAGCGGCGCTTTCTCAACACGCCCGACAGCCTGCTTGCCCTCACCGATGCGCTGCGGCGCGCGCGGCCCGAAAGCGACGCGTTGCGTTACGGCGTGGCGCCCCATTCGTTGCGCGCCGTATCGGCCGATTCGCTGCGCGCGTTGCTCGGCGGACTCGATTCGATGCTGCCGGGCGCGCCGGTGCATATTCACATTGCCGAGCAGACCGCCGAAGTCGATGCCTGCGTTCAAGCACACGGCGCGCGGCCGGTGCAATGGCTGCTCGATCACTTCGACGTGAATGCACGCTGGTGTCTCGTGCATGCGACGCATATCGACGTTCGCGAAACGGTGGCGCTTGCAATGAGCGGCGCGGTAGCGGGCCTGTGCCTCACGACCGAGGCGAATCTCGGCGACGGTCTATTCCCGGCGCAAGCGTATCTGGATGCAAAAGGGCGCTTCGGCGTGGGTTCGGATAGCCATATCGGCGTCGACTGGCGCGCCGAGCTTCGGCTGCTGGAGTATGGGCAGCGGCTCGTGCGGCGGCAGCGCAATGTGCTCGCGTCCGCTGACGCCACGCATGTCGCGGACCGGCTCTTCGCGGCGGCGCTGGAAGGCGGCGCGCGCGCGACCGGCCGCGCGACCGGCGCGCTCGAATCCGGCCGGCGCGCCGACTGGCTCGTGCTCGACGCCGACCATTCGAGTGTGGCTGAACACGCGTACGATGCGTGGCTATCGGGCGTCGTGTTCTGCGAACACGGCGAGACGCCGATCCGCGACGTTTATACAGGCGGCGACAAGGTCGTCGATAACCGCCGGCATCGCAACGAAGAGACGGCTTACGCGCAATACCGCGCGGCGCTCGCGGAACTGCTGAAGTAACACGCGTCCACCCCAGGCACCGCGGCCAACCCAGACTTCAACGGATTTCCCACTGACATGACTGCCTCGAACAACCCGCCGGTTTTCTCGCTTCAACAGGGAAGCCTGCCGCTTCTGATTTCGATTCCGCACATGGGCACGCGCATTCCCGAAGACATCGCCGCAACGATGACGCCAGCCGCTGCGCGCACCGACGACTGCGATTGGCATCTCGAACGGCTCTATGCATTTGCTAAGCGAATGGGCGCGTCGATGCTGATGCCGTCGTACGCGCGTTACGTGATCGATCTGAACCGTCCGCCCGATGGCGCGAACCTGTACCCGGGGCAGGACACGACCGGGCTGCTGCCGGTCGATACGTTCGACAAGGAACCGCTGTACCGCGAAGGCTGCTTGCCCGACGCTGCGGAAATCGCGCGGCGCCGTGCTGCGTACTGGCAGCCGTATCACGAAGCGCTCGCAGGCGAACTGGCGGCCTTGAAGGCGAAACACGGCAAGGTGTTGCTATGGGAAGCACATTCGATCCGCTCACGCGTGCCGCGCTTCTTCGACGGACGGCTTGCGGACTTCAACTTCGGCACGTCGAACGGCGCGAGCGCCGTGCCGGGCGTAGCCGAAACGCTGGCTGCGGTGGTCGAACGGCACGGCGGATATACGGCGGTCGCAAACGGGCGCTTCAAGGGCGGTTACATCACGCGTCAGTATGGCCAGCCCGCGCAGCAGGTGCACGCGGTGCAGCTTGAACTCACGCAGATCACGTATATGGAAGAGCAGATGCCGTATGCGTACGACGACGCGCTCGCCGCAAAAATCGAGCCGCTGCTTGAAACGCTGATCAAGGCCGCGCTCGAGCAGGTCGCTTCGGCTTAGTTGCTTGGTTGCTTAGTTGTTTGTTTAGGTGGCGGCATCGCTAGCGACTTCTCAAGCCACACCCTCGCAGCGCTTTTCGTCGCGCGTGCTCCGCACTGGGCATGCCGTTTCTATCCGTACCGCATCTCGAGCCGCTGCTCGACGGACCCCCGCGCAAGTAACACGGCGCGCAGCGCGCAGAAATCAGCTGCAAATCCGCGCAAAGCAGCGCCGTTGTTGCCTTTGCGCCGCATCGGCCACACGAATCCGGTTGCGCGGGGTCTATCGGAGCGACTACTCTTTCACGGACACGACGCATGCGGCAGCGCTCGAGAGCGCGTCGCGAAGGCGGTCGAACGAGAGAGTAGGAAGAACGGAAGGAAGACCCAGCAATGGAATATTCCGACGAATCCCAGCTCCCGGTCTGGCGGGCAAATCTGACGGTGTTGACGCGCGAAGTAGGCGCGGCGACACGGCTTGCGCGAATGATGACGTTCTCCGCGTCGTATCTGAAGCTGATGCTGGCCGGTCAGCGCGACTTTAGCGAAGAATTCGTGCGCGGCGTCGAGGCGGTGACAGGCTTGCCGGTGGGCTGGATGGACGAACCGCATGAAGCGCGGGACGTGCCGCAGAATGCGCGCGCCGCCATCGACAACGAAGCGCCGCTCGCACGTTTTCGCGGCACCGCGCACCCGGTGCGCAAGAAGGCGGTGTTGCGGGCGCCTGAGCCGATCTTCGGCCAGACTGCCGCGAAGAAGCCCGACGACGACCTGGTCGACACCGAACTGCATCGCAAGCAGGCGCATTTTCGAAAAGTCCGCGATATGGCTGCGCAGGAAGTCCGGCGCTTCGAGCGTTATTTGACGCATCCGCCGGTCGACACAACAGCGGTTCGCGCGAAAGTCGAAGAGGTGATGGCCGCGGCCGATCTCGACGAACAGGTGAACGCCGATCTGGCAGGCCGGCTCGAGCAGATCGAGAAGCACCGGCATTTGCTGATAAGGCATGTCGAGAAGCTGCACGCGTTGCTCGCGGGGCTTGGCGAGAGCGAGTGACGCGTGCACGCTGAACAGCCCCATCCGGCCAGGCTCGGCAATCGCGACGACTATCGCGAGCACATCGCGAGCACATCGCGAGCACATCGAGATCCCGTGCTTTCACCTCCGTCAGAAAAGCTGACTGAAAGGTTCAATATGACGCGTTTGCCTGAATACAGGGCTGTCGGCATACTGATGGTGCGCGAATGGCGTACAACTTTTGCAGAACGACGGATTGCAGCCGGGAACCTCACGATGCCGATGACCTATGACGATTTCAAGCAGCTTCGCATGAGCCTCGACATGTCGCGCGGCAAGCCCTCGCCGGAGCAACTGGATCTTTCGCGTACGCTGCTCGACGAAGCTAGCCGCGCGGGATTTCATTCGCGCGACGGCATCGACTGCCGCAACTACGGCCAAAGTCTCGGCTTGCCCGAAGCGCGCGAATTCGGCGCCGCGCTGCTGGATGTGGGGGCCGAGCAGGTGATCGCCGCGGGCAACTCGAGCCTCGAGTTGATGTACGACGCGCTGTCGTTCGCGATGCTCTCGGGTGTGCCGGGCGGCGACGCATGGTGCCAGCGCGACGAGGTCGCGTTTCTATGCCCGGTGCCCGGCTACGATCGGCATTTCGCGATCTGCGAGGCGCTCGGCATCCGGATGATCGCCGTGCCGATGTGCGACGACGGCCCGGATATGGATTTCGTCGAAACGCAGGTTCGCGACAACGCGGCAATCAAAGGTATCTGGTGCATGCCGCTATACAGCAATCCGGGCGGCACGATCTATTCGGCGCAAACCGTTCGACGGCTCGCCGCGATGCCTGCGGCGGCGCCGGATTTCCGGCTCTTCTGGGACGACGCATACCGTTTTCATCACCTGACCGACGAGCGGCACGCGACGCCGAACATCGTCACCGAATGTGCGCAGGCGAGGCATGCAGATCGCGCGCTCGTGTTCGCGTCGCTATCGAAGGTGACATGGGCGGGCAGTGCGGTGGCGTTTCTTGCGTCGTCGCAGCGTAACGTCGCGTGGTTCCAGCAGCGCGCCGGCGTGCGCACGATCGGGCCGGACAAGCTGAACCAGTTGCGCCATGTGCGCATGCTGCGCGACGTGGCGGGCGTAGAGGCGCTGATGGCGAAGCATCGCGCGTTGCTGCAGCCGAAGTTCGATGCGGTCGCAACGGCCTTCGGCGATCTGCTGGCGGACGTGCCGGGCGTGACATGGAACGAGCCGGCGGGCGGCTATTTCATCAGTCTGTATGCGCCGCCGGGCCGGGCTAAACGCACAGTCGCGCTGGCCGCCGAAGCGGGGCTCGTGCTGACGCCTGCCGGCGCGGCGTTTCCGTACGGACACGATCCGGATGACCGGCATATGCGCATCGCGCCGACGTATCCATCGCTCAACGAGGTGTGGCTGGCCGCGCAAGGCATCGCATTGTCGCTGCGGCGCGCGGTAGAGGAAACCGCACAACACCCGGCAACGTGCAACGAAACATAACAGGGTGGGTAAGGTGAACTTCCCTCGGGCCTGGCGTTTTGCGGTAAAAGAACGCATGACCGACCGCGCCCGACTCATACCGATCATCGTCGCCTGTCCGCTGCTGCTGCAAAACCTCGACACGTCGATCATGGCGACCGCGCTGCCGTCCATTGCCCGCTCGCTCGGCGTGCAGGCGCTGCATGTCGCCGGGCTGCGCAGATGAGCCGTCGCGCACAGCGCATGCGGGCAGTGGCGGCGTTGCAGTTCGTCATCTGCGCATGCGGCGCGTCCGCGGTCTACGCCGACGATTCAAGCGCATCCGACGACATCCCGCCGTCCACGATCGAACGTGACGTGCATCTTTTTGTCGTGCAGAAGGACGGCTCGGTTGAAGAGCACGACGACACGGTACTGCGCGCGAACACGACGAGCGGCGTCGACGAAATCGCGCAGCGCTACGTGTGGTTCAACAAGGACATCGAGCAGGTCCAGTTGCTGGTCGCCGAGACCATCGACCGCAACGGCGTCGCGCATCCGGTCGGCGCGGACGGCATCCGCGACGTGCAGGAGCCGCGTTCCGCCGGTGCGCCGACCTTCCAGGACGGCGTGCTGCGCACGGTCATCTTCCCCGGCGTCGAAGCGGGTTCGCGCGTGCATCTGGCGTTTCGCAAGACACGCACGAAGCCGTTGCAGGCGGGCACGTTCGGGTACTTCGTCGAACCGACGCGCGGGCCGGTCGACATGCAGCAACTGATCTTCGACCTGCCCGCCGACGTGCCGCTTTACAGCGACGCGCGCGGCTATGTCGCCGAGCCGCCGGTGACGGAGAACGGCCGCACCCGCTACACGTTCGACTATCGG
>DASXXR010000181.1:0-16167 GCA_036502945.1 Paraburkholderia sp.
TCAAGCGCAAGGGCGTTGTGCGCGTGATTTGCAGCTCTGATCCGCGCCACAAACAGCGTCAAGGCTGAACGCCGCGCTTTTGCTTGCGCTTTTTGTTTGAGGAAAAACAATGGCTCGTATCGCAGGGGTTAACATCCCGAACCACCAGCATACCGAAATCGGCCTGACGGCAATTTACGGTATTGGCCGCACGCGCTCGCGCGACATTTGCGCCGCCTCTGGTGTGGCATTTTCGAAGAAGGTTAAGGACCTGACCGACGCAGACCTCGAAAAGCTGCGTGAAGAAGTCGGCAAGTTCATCGTCGAAGGCGATCTGCGCCGTGAAACGACGATGAACATCAAGCGCCTGATGGATCTCGGCTGCTACCGTGGCGTGCGTCACCGTAAGGGCCTGCCCCTGCGTGGCCAACGTACGCGTACGAATGCCCGTACGCGCAAGGGTCCGCGTCGTGCAGCGCAATCGCTGAAGAAGTAAGCGGGACTGACAGTTACCAGGAAAACGTATGGCTAAGGCTTCGAACAACACCGCGGCGCAACGCGTTCGCAAGAAGGTCAAGAAGAACGTCGCCGAAGGCGTGGTTCACGTTCACGCGTCGTTCAACAACACCATCATCACGATCACCGATCGTCAAGGCAACGCGCTTGCCTGGGCGACGTCGGGTGGTCAGGGTTTCAAGGGCTCGCGTAAATCGACGCCGTTTGCAGCTCAGGTGGCCGCTGAATCGGCTGGCCGCGTGGCGATGGAGTATGGCGTGAAGAACCTCGAAGTGCGGATCAAGGGCCCGGGCCCTGGCCGTGAGTCTGCGGTGCGCGCGTTGCATGGTCTTGGCATCAAGATCACCGCGATCTCCGACGTGACGCCGGTTCCGCACAACGGTTGCCGTCCGCCGAAGCGTCGTCGTATCTAAGACGCGTTTTTGCTTGCGCCTGTTGCCGCCGGGTGTTGAATATCGGCGGTAATGGGCTGCTCGCGTTATTGAATCGACTAAGCCCACCGTTCGACCCAAAGGGTTCGGACTAGCGTGAATGCAAATTCACGTGATCAATCATAGAAGGAACGCAAAGTGGCACGCTATATCGGCCCTAAAGCCAAGCTGTCCCGCCGTGAAGGCACTGACCTCTTCCTGAAGAGCGCCCGTCGTTCGCTCGCTGACAAGTGCAAGCTTGACAGCAAGCCTGGCCAGCACGGCCGCACGTCGGGTGCGCGTACGTCCGACTACGGCACGCAGCTGCGCGAAAAACAGAAAGTGAAGCGCATCTACGGCATTCTCGAGCGCCAGTTTCGCCGTTACTTCACCGAAGCCGACCGCCGCAAGGGCAACACGGGTGAAAACCTGCTGCAATTGCTTGAGTCGCGTCTCGACAACGTCGTGTATCGCATGGGCTTCGGCTCGACGCGCGCTGAAGCACGTCAGCTCGTGGGCCACAAGGCGATCACCGTGAACGGCACAGTCGCGAACATTCCGTCGCTGCAAGTGAAGGCTGGCGATGTGGTCGCGATCCGTGAACAGGCGAAGAAGCAGGCGCGCATTCTTGAGGCGCTGTCGCTCGCTGAACAAGGTGGTATGCCCAGCTGGGTCGCTGTCGATGCGAAGAAATTCGAAGGCACGTTCAAGCAGATGCCGGAACGCAGCGACATCGCCGGCGATATCAACGAAAGCCTGATCGTCGAATTGTATTCGCGCTAATCGGATTGATGGCCGGGGTACCCTGATTGCCTAGCGCAAGGGGGCGCCTCGGCTGTTTATTTTCAGGTTGTTACCGGTCAGCCTTATCGGTGTAACGAGCCGAGGGTATTGAAAAGGAAAACCTATGCAAACCAGTTTGTTGAAGCCCAAGATTATCGCTGTCGAATCGCTTGGTGAGAGCCATGCGAAAGTGGTCATGGAACCGTTCGAACGCGGTTATGGCCACACCTTGGGTAACGCGCTTCGGCGTGTATTGCTGTCGTCGATGATCGGCTACGCGCCGACCGAAGTGACGATCGCAGGCGTCGTGCATGAGTACTCGACGCTCGATGGTGTGCAGGAGGACGTGGTCAACCTGTTGCTGAACCTGAAGGGTGTCGTGTTCAAGCTGCATAACCGTGACGAAGTGACGGTTACGCTGCGCAAGGAAGGTGAAGGTCTTGTCACCGCCGGTGACATCGAACTCGCGCACGATTGCGAAGTAATCAATCCGAATCATGTGATTGCGCATCTGTCGAAGGGCGGCAAGCTCGACGTGCAGATCAAGGTCGAGAAGGGCCGCGGCTATGTGCCGGGCAATGTACGTCGATATGGCGAAGAATCGGCCAAGATCATCGGCCGTATCGTGCTGGATGCGTCGTTCTCGCCGGTTCGCCGTGTGAGCTATGCAGTGGAAAGCGCGCGTGTCGAACAGCGTACCGACCTCGACAAGCTCGTAATGAATATCGAAACCAACGGTGTGATTTCTCCGGAAGAAGCGATCCGTCAATCGGCGCGTATTCTGGTTGATCAACTGTCGGTGTTCGCTGCGCTGGAAGGCACGGAAGCCACGGCGGAAGCACCGTCACGCGCGCCGCAGATCGATCCGATCCTGCTGCGTCCGGTCGACGATCTCGAACTGACGGTTCGTTCCGCGAACTGCCTGAAAGCCGAAAATATTTACTACATCGGCGATTTGATCCAGCGCACGGAAAATGAACTGCTGAAGACGCCGAACCTGGGCCGCAAGTCGCTGAACGAGATTAAGGAAGTACTCGCCTCGCGCGGCCTGACGCTCGGTATGAAGCTTGAGAACTGGCCGCCGGCTGGTTTGGATAAGTAAGCGCACAGGCAAGTCATTCGCAGCCGTACCGCGACTGGCAAAGACGCGGATTTTCCTTTAAAATCCGCGTCTTGCTTTTTCTCTACCGGCCCGTGCACTCGCTCATTCCGGTGAGCCGAGCGCGATAGAAGAGCTGGATCAAAACTTTGAATCAAGGAAACTGAAATGCGTCACCGTCATGGTTTGCGGAAACTGAACCGCACGAGCAGCCACCGTCTGGCAATGCTCCGTAACATGTCCAACTCGCTGATCGAGCACGAAGTCATCAAGACGACGCTGCCGAAGGCGAAGGAACTCCGTAAAGTCGTCGAGCCGTTGATTACGCTCGGCAAGAAGCCGTCGCTCGCGAACCGCCGTCTGGCGTTCAACCGCCTGCGCGATCGTGACTCGGTCACGAAGCTGTTCGACGTGCTCGGTCCGCGTTTCGCGAACCGTCCGGGCGGCTACCTGCGTATCCTGAAGTTCGGTTTCCGCGTCGGCGACAATGCGCCGATGGCGCTGGTCGAACTGCTCGATCGTCCGGAACCGGTAGAAGCGGAAAACGTCGCGGAAGCTGAATAAGCTCGCGGACTGTCATAAAAAAACCAGGCTTGATGCCTGGTTTTTTTGTTTGTGGTGCCCCGATACCTATCGTGGCGAAGTCGAGCGCTTGCTGTGGTCCAATCGGGCAAGGTGATACGATAGCGCCACTGAATCTCGATGGCTGGAGTCGTCGGTGAGTATGAACGTCACTTTGATGCTGACCACGGTACCCGACTCGACAACCGCGGAAAAGCTGACGTCGGACGCGCTCGCGGCACGTCTTGCAGCGTGCGTCACGCAACTCGGCGCTGTGCGATCCAGCTTTCACTGGCAGGGCAAGGTCGAATCGGCCGACGAGATCCAGTTGCTCTTCAAAACAAGCGTCGCGCGTGCGCTGGATCTTGAGCAATTCATCGTGACGCACCATCCTTACGAGACGCCGGAAATCCTTTCATGGCAGGCCACTGCGTCAGCGGCGTACGGCCAATGGGTCAATGCAGAAACTCAACGTTCCATTCATGTTTAACAGCCTGAACTGGCGTATGCGCGAAGTAGCGTATGCCGTCGCACTGCTTGTCGGGTGTCTGCTAGTCGCGCTGTTGTCCGCGGGCGCTGCTCACGCGGCCGACGACTTCCTCGATCCCGCGGTCGCGTTCAAATTCAGCGCAACTGAGCAGCCCGGCGAAATCGACGTTAACTACAAGATCGCAGACGGCTACTACATGTACCGCGAGCGTTTCGTCTTCACTGCTCGCAACGGCACGTCGACGATTAGCGACGCCCAGTTGCCGGCGGGGCACGTCAAGTTTGACCAGACGTTTCAGAAGAATGTCGAGACCTATCGCGGTAACTTGACGATCCGAATTCCGGTCAAGCACGCGGCGGGGCCATTCGACTTGGCCGTGACGTCGCAAGGGTGTGCGGATGCCGGCATTTGCTACCCGCCGATGGAGCGTGTCTATCACGTGAACGGCGCGGCGCTGCAACCGGCAACCGCAGGGATTACGACGGACGTCACGGCGCAGACCCAGACAAACGCCCCTGCCGCCGGCAATTGGTACGAACGCGCGACGAGCGCCGACTATGCGCAATCCCTGCTGCAAGGCGGTGGATTTCTGGCGATCGTCGGGCTGTATTTCGTAGCGGGTGTCGTGCTGAGCTTGCTGCCGTGCTCTTATCCGATGATTCCAATCCTGTCGGCGATCATCATCGGCGAAGGCGCGCGGGTGACGCGCGCACGCGGTCTCGCGCTGTCGCTCGCGTACGTGGTCGGCATGGCGCTCGTCTACACCGCGCTAGGAATTGCTGCCGCGCTCGTCGGGCAAAGCCTTGGCGCTTGGCTGCAGAACCCGTGGGTGCTGGGTGCGTTCGCCGTCTTGCTTACCGTATTCGCGCTGACATTGATCGCCGGCGTGGACATCGTTCTGCCGCAGCGGTTGCAGGCGGGGGTCTCGAAGGCATCGGAGGGTCGTTCGGGCGGGAAATTCGCGGCGGTTGCGCTGATGGGGGCGCTGTCGGCGCTTGTGGTCGGCGCCTGTATGACCGCGCCGCTTTTTGCCGTGCTGGCGTTTATCGCGCATACCGGCGATGCCGTACTGGGCGGCGCCGCGCTTTTTTCAATGGGCGTCGGGCTTGGCGTGCCGCTGTTGATCATCGGGTTCGGCGCGGGGACGATCCTGCCGCGCGCCGGCGCATGGATGGACAGCGTGAAGGTGTTTTTCGGTGTCGTGCTGCTTGCCGCGGCGTTGTGGATCGTCTGGCCGGTGCTTGGTGCTACGGCACAGATGTTGTTGAGCGTGCTGTGGCTCCTCATCGCGGCGGCGGGGTTGGGGCTTTTCTCGCCGCAGGCGGGCAGCGGATCGGTATGGCGCGGGCTTGGGCGTGGTCTCGGCGCAGCGCTGGCGATCTGGGCTGCCGTGCTTCTCGTCGGCGTTGCGGCGGGTTCGACGGACCCCTTTCGGCCCTTGGCTGTTCTCGCAAGCCGCACGGCGGGAGGCGGTTTGCCCTCGACGGCCGCGCAAAGCGATCTCGCTTTCGCGCCGGTAAGTTCGTCAGGGCAACTCGATCAGGTGGTCAAGACAGCCAGCCAGCCCGCGATGCTGGATTTTTACGCGGACTGGTGCGTCAGTTGCAAGGAAATGGAGAAGTTCACGTTTAGCGATCCGCGCGTCAACGCACGCCTGAAGCAGTTGAAATTGCTGCGCGCCGACGTGACCGCCAACAACACCGACGACCAGTTGCTGCTGAAGCGTTTCAAGCTCTTCGGACCACCCGGAATCATCTTCTTCGACCACAGCGGGAACGAGGTGCTGCGCGTCGTCGGATACGAATCGGCCGATACCTTCCTGCGCAGTCTGGACCGCGTGTCCGCGTCGGCGCCGCCGCAGTCGTAGGCCGCAGTCGTAGGTCGTACTCGCGGGCGCGCTCCGATAAATCGACAGCCATCCGTCGGCCGCTTTGCGGCGCGTTGCGCACAGCGCAGACTCACAGAACAAAAAAGCGCAGACGTTCGTACCAACCGCCTGCGCCTTTGCGTCACAACGACATCTCACTCAAGCCACGCCAACACCCTCACTTCTGCGCGCGAAGAATCCGCGCCGCGTCGAGGGCAAAATAAGTCAGCATGCCATTCGCGCCGGCACGCTTGAACGCGAGCAGCGATTCCATCATCGCCTTGTCGTGGTCGAGCCAGCCGTTCTGCGCCGCCGCTTTCAGCATCGCGTACTCGCCGCTCACCTGATACACGTACGTCGGGAAGTGAAACTCGGCCGTCACGCGACGCACAATGTCGAGATACGGCATGCCCGGTTTGACCATCACCATGTCCGCGCCCTCGTCGATATCCGCGCGGATCTCGCGCATCGCTTCATCGGAGTTCGAGGGATCCAGCTGATAGGTCATCTTGTTGCTCTTGCCGAGGTTTGCCGCGGAACCGACCGCATCGCGAAACGGCCCATAAAACGCCGACGCGAACTTCGCCGAATACGCCATGATCCGCGTGTGAATGTGACCTTCGCTCTCGAGCATCTCGCGGATTGCGCCGATGCGGCCGTCCATCATGTCGGACGGCGCGACGATGTCGACGCCCGCCTGGGCCTGAGCCTGAGCTTGTTCAACGAGAATCTCGACCGTTTCGTCGTTAATCACATAGCCGGCCTCATCGATCACGCCGTCCTGGCCGTGGCTCGTGTAAGGATCGAGCGCGACGTCGGTGAGCACACCGAGCTCCGGGAAGCGTTTTTTCAGTTCACGAACGGCGCGCGGAATCAAGCCGGCTTCATTGGTCGCCTCCCGACCGTCGGGCGTTTTCAGCGACGGCTCGATCGCGGGAAACAGCGACAGCACCGGCACGCCGAGTTCGACGCACTGTTCGGCGACGCCCATCAGCAGATCGACCGACACCCGTTCGACGCCGGGCATCGACGGCACGGCCTGCCGCACGTTCGTGCCTTCGACAACGAACACCGGATAAATCAGGTCATTCGTAGTGAGAATGTTCTCGCGCATCATGCGGCGGGAGAAGTCGTCGCGGCGCATACGGCGCGGTCGGTGATGCGGGTAAAAGCTCATATCGAAACTCGTGCGAATGTGAAAAAACGCGGCGGGAGCAGGCAAGAAACTTTTTGAGACGATGGTATATCATACCGATCGAGCAAGGCGCGATGCGCTGACCTCCCCGCTTCTCCTCCCTGAGCGGGTGCCTGTCGTTTTTTCGATTAGGCTGTTTAACCCGCCGTCACTAGCGGCGGGTTTTTTTCTGGTCGACTGGAAACGGCATGCCGCATGAATTTGCCGCGCCGTCCCGACCTGCGTACTAAGGTGCAACAGTCGAATCAGGCGCCGCTTTCGGCGCGATCCAGCTTTCGATCAGCGCATGCGCCTCTTCAAGGCCGATTCGCTTGAGCGCCGAGAAGAGCTGCACAGTCAGTTCACCCTGATAGCCCGCGGCCCGATATTCCGCCAATCCCTTTTGCGCTGTCCGCAATGCGTTGGTGCTTTCCTGTCGCGTCAATTTGTCGCATTTCGTCAATAGCGTGTGGATCGGCTTGCCCGTCGGCGCGAACCACTCGATCATGCGTCGATCCAGATCGGTCAACGGTCGCCGCGAGTCCATCATCAGGATCATGCCGTGCAACTGCGCGCGCGACTGCAAGTAACTGGACAGCAACGCCTCCCAATGCGCCTTCGCGGCGCCCGGCACTTCGGCGTAGCCATAGCCCGGCAAATCGACGAGATGCGCGACGGGCTCCGCCTCCGGTCCGACAGAAAAGTAATTGATATGCTGCGTGCGCCCCGGCGTCTTGCTGGCGAACGCGAGGCGTTTCTGGTTGCAAAGCAGGTTGATCGCCGTGGATTTGCCCGCGTTCGAGCGCCCGGCGAATGCGACTTCGGGTTGCACCGTCGCCGGAAGATCGGGCAAATGATTGACGGTGGTAAAAAAGCGGGTTTGGTGGAGCAGGAAGGACATGGATGAGACCGGGTATGAGACAGCAAGCCCGGAAGACGCACGCCAAACGGGCGAGCGACGCGCGAGCCGCGTCTGGATTGGCCGCGGGACTTGCCCGACTGGCGTCTTCGCGTTTAGCGAGTTATTGTACAATACGATGGTTTACTGAAAACCTGAGGGGCTAGCACGTGCCTTTGCGGTAAATCGGTCACCGTCGTATTTTGCAGAACCTCTAATTCCCACAAGACGAAACAGGGTGTGCGAATGAATCGACTGGGCAAGATTCTGGTGGTGCTTCACACAGCAGCAGGTCTTTCAGGTTTGGCGGTACAGGCGAGAGCGGCGGAACAGTCAAAGCCGGATTTGAATCGGGGGCAGGCAATCGCAGCGCAAGTATGCGCTTCGTGTCACGGGGCGGATGGTAATAGTGCAGGCGGCGCGTTTCCGAAGCTCGCCGGCCAGCATCCGGAATATCTCGTCAAAGAGCTCAATGATTTCAAAACGCAGCCGGGTGCGAAACAGCCTGCCCGTAACAATCCGATCATGGCAGGCATAGCGGCGGCGCTGTCGGGTCAGGATGTCGTCAATGTCTCGGCGTATTTCGCCACGCAGGCAGCGAAGCCCGGATACGCGCATAACAAGAACACGGTGCCGTTGGGGCAAAAGATTTATCGCGCCGGCCTGGCGGAGAAGGGTGTGCCAGCATGTGCAAGCTGTCACGGGCCGACGGGGCAGGGCATTCCGTCACAATATCCGCGCTTGTCGGGGCAGTGGGCGGATTACACCGCGGCACAGTTGATAGCGTTCCAGCAAGGCCCGGGCGCGCGCAACAACAATGAAGCGATGCATGCGATTGCGCAGCGTCTGTCAGACAGCGAAATCAAGGCTGTCGCTGATTACGTCGCGGGTTTGCATTAAGCTACGTGTCCGCACGCAAGTGCAGCCGGCCCTCGAGGCCGGCGACAAAACAAGAAAAGGGTGAGGGCGTCGTCCACGAACGGCGGCCCTGCACCCTTTTTTGCTGTTCAGTTGGAGTTTGAATGAGCGTCACCACGTCGGATTTGCAGTTGAAGTCGCGCCAGCGAATTGCGCGTAGCGTCGTCGAATTGATGAGTTCGATGCGCTTTGCGATCTCGATGCTTGTGATACTCGCGATCGCGAGCATCATCGGCACGGTGCTCACGCAGGACGATCCATACCCCAACTACGTCAATCAGTTCGGCCCGTTCTGGGCGGACATCTTCCGGTCGCTGAGCCTGTACAACGTGTACAGCGCGTGGTGGTTCATGCTGATCCTCGGCTTCCTGATCACCTCGGTTTCGCTGTGCGTGATCCGCAATGCGCCGAAGATGATCGCCGACACGAAGAGCTGGAAAGACAAGGTCCGCGAAGGCAGCTTGCGCGCGTTCCACCACAAGGGCGAGTTCAAGGTGCACGGCCCGCGCGCTGAAGCCGCTGCCGTGTTGACGCAGCTATCCGGCAAGCTCGGCTACAGGTTCGTGACGCGCGAGTCCGAAGGCGCAACGCTGATCGCAGCGAAGCGTGGCGCGCTAACAAAGCTGGGCTACATTTCGGCGCACCTTGCGATTGTGATCATCTGTATCGGCGGTCTGCTCGACAGCAATCTGCCGATCAAGCTGCAGATGTGGCTCTTCGACAAAACGCCGATCCGCAGCAACACCGTCATCAACGACATTCCGCCGGAGCATCGCCTCGCGGAGACGAACCCGACCTTCCGCGGCTATGCATGGGTGCCGGAAGGGCAGCATGTGTCGACTGCGATCCTGAACCAGCAGGACGGCTCACTGATTCAGGATCTGCCGTTCTCGATCGAACTGAACAAGTTCATCGTCGACTACTACTCGACGGGCATGCCCAAGCTGTTCGCCAGCGACATCGTCGTGATCGACCATAAGACCGGCCAGCGCATTCCGGCGCGCGTCGAGGTGAACAAGCCGTTCGAGTATGACGGCGTGTCGATCTACCAGTCGAGCTTCCAGGACGGCGGCTCGGAGATGAAGACGACCGCGTACCCGATGACCGGCAGCAGCGCCAAGGCCCTTCCGTTCAGCGGCACGATCGGCAACACGGCGCCGTTGACCGCGTCCGTTCCGGGTGCGAATGGCCAAACGGTCGAGTTCGCGGATTTCCGCGCGATCAACGTCGAGAACATTTCGAACGGCAACGGCGCCAACGACGCGCGCGGGGTCGCGGCGCATCAATCGCTGAAAGAGGCGTTCGACGAGCGCCTCGGCTCGGGTGCGAAGACGTCGAAGCCGCTCGATCTGCACAATGTCGGGCCGTCGGTCCAATACAAGGTGCGCGACAAGGACGGCCAGGCACGCGAGTACAACAACTACATGTTGCCAGTCGACGTCGGTGGCGAGCGCGTGTTCCTTGCCGGCATGCGCGCGAACCCCGACGATGCGTTCCGATACTTGCGGATTCCCGCGGACACCGGCGGCACGGTGAAGGAATGGATGATTCTGCGCGCGGCGCTGGAGAATCCGGCGACGCGGGCCGAAGCGGCGCGCCGCTTCGCGCAACGCTCGGTGCCGGGCTCGAACCCGGATCTGCAGCAGCATCTCGAAGAAAGCGCGGCGCGAGTCCTGACCCTGTTCGCGGGCGCAGACGGCAGCGCCGGCCCTGCGCCCCGTGGCCAGACGTTCGGCGGCTTCCAGGCAATCGCGACGTTCATCGACCGTTCGGTGCCCAAAGCGGAGCAGGAAAAGGCCGCGGGCCTTCTGCTGCGAATGCTGGAAGGCGCGATGTGGGACGTTTGGCAACTGGCGCGCGAGCAGGCCGGCGAGCCGCCGACGCAGCCTGACGAGACCGCGAACCGTTTCGTCCAAAGCTCGATCAATGCGATATCTGACAGCTTTTTGTATGGATCGCCGGTCTATTTGCAGCTAGATTCCTTCAGGCAGGTGCAGGCTTCCGTATTTCAGCTGACGCGCGCGCCGGGTAAAAAAGTCGTGTATCTTGGCAGCCTGCTGCTTGTGTTCGGCATCTTCTCGATGTTCTACGTGCGTGAACGGCGTCTCTGGTTCTGGCTCAAAGATACGGCAGGCGGCGTGAACGTCTTGATGGCGATGTCCAGTGCGCGCAAAACGTTCGACTTCGAAAAGGAGTTTGGCCAGACGCGCGATGCAGTGGGCGCGGCGCTCGGCGCCAAACCAATCGATGCATCCGCGGCGGCCAGCGGCGCCAGTTCGTCCCCAGACTCACAAGATTCAACCCGGTAGATCATGGACTTGACTCAGGTTTCCTCCCCCACGCCCGCCAAGCCGCCTGCCGCCAACGCGGCCATGCGTGCCGGGCTGCTCGACGACCGCCCGTTCCTGAAGCGCCTTGGCGCGTTCGACTGGCTGTTCGCGCTCGCGATGGTCGCGGGCGCCGGGTTCGCGCTGTCGCGCTATCACGCGTTCATGAATTACTACGACAAACTGGTGCTGGTCTGCGCGGTGCCGGTTTTCGTCGTGCTCGGCTGGCGCTGGAAGCCGGTGCGGCTTCTGATTGCGAGCATCGCGGTGTTGTCGCTCTTCGCGATCCAGCTGTATCACGGCGACCTGTCGCGCGCTGAAGGCACTTTCTTCCTCAAATACTTCCTGTCCAGCCAATCCGCGATTCTGTGGATGAGCGCGCTGTTCGTGCTGGCTACGGTGTTTTACTGGATCGGCCTGTTGTCACGCTCGCCGTCGGGTGGCGCGATCGGCTCGAAGATGACGTGGGCCGCGGTGCTGATGGGCTTCGTCGGATTGATGGTGCGCTGGTACGAGTCATACCTGATCGGCGCGGATGTCGGCCATATTCCGATCTCGAATCTGTATGAAGTTTTCGTTCTTTTCAGCCTGATTACGGCGCTCTTCTACCTGTACTACGAATCGCACTACAACACGCGCGCACTCGGCGCGTTCGTGCTGCTGGTGATCACTGCGGCTGTCGGTTTCCTGATGTGGTACTCGATCGCGCGCGATGCGCAGCAGATCCAGCCGCTCGTCCCCGCGCTGCAAAGCTGGTGGATGAAGATTCACGTGCCGGCGAATTTCATCGGGTACGGCAGCTTTGCGTTGTCGGCGATGGTCGGCGTCGCGTATCTGATGAAGGAGCGTGGTGTGCTGGCCGACCGGCTGCCCGCGCTCGAGGTGCTCGACGACGTTATGTACAAGTCGATCGCCGTCGGTTTTGCGTTTTTCACGGTGGCGACGATTCTCGGCGCGCTGTGGGCCGCGCAGGCGTGGGGCGGTTACTGGAGCTGGGATCCGAAGGAAACGTGGGCGCTGATCGTCTGGCTGAACTATGCGGCCTGGCTGCATATGCGTCTGATGAAGGGCCTGCGCGGTGTGGTAGCGGCTTGGTGGGCGTTGACCGGTCTGCTCGTTACCACGTTCGCTTTCCTCGGCGTCAACATGTTCCTATCCGGACTGCATAGTTACGGAAAGCTGTAAGATCCGCCGTTTCAAACAGACTAATAACCGCCGCGTGCTAACGCACCGGCGGTTTTTTTACGTATCGGCGGAAGGTTTTAGCCTGCTTTCCGTTCGCCAGTACAGGATCCGTGAATAACGGGCGCAAAATTGATGAATGGCCTTAGGGGCCAGTGAGGAGCGGCAAAATGTGGATCAAGCGAACCGGCAGCGCACAGCTCGCCGGAGACGACATTCCCCGCAGCGAAATCACCCCTCAGCCGGTGTTCGAAAACCGGCGGCGTGTGCTGCAGGCGGCGGGCGCTGTTGCGCTGGGCGGGCTGATCGGTGTTCACGGCGAAGCGTTTGCGGCGTTCACGTCGCCCGATCCGAAAGCGCAGAAGCTGGTGGCGAAGACGAACCCGAAATTCGTCGTCGTCGATAAAGCCACGCCTTTCAAGGACATCACCACCTACAACAACTACTACGAGTTCGGCACCGACAAGTCCGATCCGGCGCGCAACGCCGGCACGCTGCGGCCGCGTCCGTGGCGGGTGAGCGTCGAAGGCGAGGTGAAGAACGCGAAGGTCTACGACATCGACGAGCTGCTGAAGCTCGCGCCGCTCGAAGAACGGATCTACCGGCACCGGTGCGTCGAGGGCTGGTCGATGGTGATACCGTGGATCGGCATTTCGCTGTCGGAGCTGATCAAGCGCGCGCAGCCGACCGGCAACGCCAAGTATGTGCAATTCATCACGCTGGCCGATCCGTCGCAGATGCCCGGCCTTTCGGATCCGATTCTCGAATGGCCGTATTCCGAAGGCCTGCGCATGGACGAAGCGATGAATCCGCTGACGCTGTTGACGATGGGCGTCTACGGTCAGGTGCTGCCGAATCAGAACGGCGCGCCCGTACGGATTGTCTTGCCGTGGAAGTACGGGTTCAAGAGCGCGAAGTCGCTGGTGAAAATCCGCTTCGTCGAAAAGGAGCCGCCGACCAGCTGGAATACCTACGCGCCGCACGAATACGGCTTCTATTCAAATGTGAATCCGAACGTGGATCATCCGCGCTGGAGCCAGGCGACCGAACGCCGCATCGGCGAGGACGGCTTTTTTACGCCGAAGCGCAAGACGCTGATGTTCAACGGCTACGGCGATCAGGTCGCGTCGCTCTATCAGGGCATGGACCTCAAGAAATACTTCTGACCGGTGACCCACATGCCAATTGACACGCAAACGGCTTCCGGACGCAACGTGCGGCGTACCCCGTCGGCCGGTGGGGCCACCGGCGGTGCTGCCGCCGCCGGCGCCACCGGCAGAAGGCCTGCCGCGGCAGGCGCACGCTGGATCGTGCCGGCGAAGATCGCCGTGTTCGTCATGGCGTTGTATCCGCTCGCGCGTCTCGTGCTCTTCGGGTTCACCGACCGGCTCGGCGCCAACCCGATCGAGTTCATCACCCGCTCGACGGGCCTGTGGACGCTGATTTTCCTGTGCATCACGCTGTCCGTCACGCCGCTGCGGCGGCTGACGGCTGTCAACGCGCTGGTGCGGTTCCGCCGGATGCTCGGCCTCTTTGCGTTCTTTTATGCGACGTTGCACTTTACGACGTACTTCTGGTTCGACAAGTGGTTCGACGTTGCCGAGATACTGAAGGACATCGGCAAGCGCCCATTCATTACGGTCGGCTTTGCCGCGTTCGTGCTGCTGATTCCGCTAGCGCTCACATCGCCGCGTGCGATGGCGCGCAAACTCGGGCGCCGATGGCAAACGCTGCATCGCGCGATCTATCCGATTGCCGCACTGGCGATCCTGCATTTCTGGTGGATGCGGGCGGGCAAGAACGATCTGATTCTGCCGAAGATTTACGGTGCGATTGTGATCGTGCTGTTGGGATGGCGGCTGCTTGTGTGGGCGCGTGAGCGAATCGCGCAGCGGCGCGCGGCGCAACGCTGATTTTTTTCGATGCGGATGCGGATGCGCATGCGCGGTCACCCCGCCTCCCGGACGCAAGGGCCCTGTCTGCGACGGATAACGGTAACGAAAAAAGGCGATACCGCGGTAACGGCATCGCCTTTGTCTTTGCGTGTTCAGCGCTTCTTGTGCGTTCAGTCCGGCAGCAAGGTCTCGTTCGCGAACAACTGCTTGACCTCTTCGCGCGCGCGCACCACGTACGCGTCGTCGCCATCGACCATGACTTCAGCGGCGCGCGGACGCGTGTTGTAGTTCGAGCTCATCACAAAGCCATACGCACCGGCGGAGCGAACCGCCAGCACGTCGCCCGCTTCGACCGACAGTTCCCGCTCGCGGCCAAGCCAGTCGCCGCTCTCGCAGACCGGACCGACCACGTCGTACACGTGCGTCGGCGCAGTGCGTTTCACGACTGCCTCGATTGCATGGTAGGCCTGGTACATCGCGGGCCGCGCGAGGTCGTTCATCGCCGCATCGACGATCACAAAGCTTTTCTCGACGCCCGGCTTCAGGAATTCGACACGTGTGAGCAGCACGCCTGCATTGCCGACAAGCGAGCGGCCCGGCTCGAAATACACTTCACGGTGACCTTGTCCGCGCGCGTCGATGCGATCGAGCACCGTGCGCACGAAGTCGCCGATATCGGGCGGCGTTTCGTCGTCGTAGGTAATGCCGAGGCCGCCGCCGACGTCGATATGCCGGATCTTCACGCCGTCCGCTTCGATCTGTTCGACCAGTTCGAGCAGCTTGTCGACGGCGTCGAGATACGGAGCGACCTCGGTAATCTGCGAACCGATATGGCAGTCGATACCGATGACGTCGAGGTTCGACATCGCCGCGGCCGCGCGATAGGTTGCGCGGGCGTCGTCGAACGCTACGCCGAACTTGTTTGATTTGAGGCCGGTGGAGATATACGGATGGGTCTTCGCATCGACATCCGGATTCACGCGCAGCGAAACCGGCGCTTTCTTGCCCATTTCGCCGGCAACGGCATTAAGGCGACCGAGTTCGGGAATCGACTCGACGTTGAAGCACTTCACGCCGGCCGCGAGCGCTTCGCGCATTTCACCGACGTGTTTGCCGATGCCGGAGAACACCGTGTTCTCCGCTTTACCGCCGGCGGCGAGCACGCGCGCCAGTTCGCCGCCCGACACAATATCGAAGCCCGCGCCGAGCCGCGCAAACAGGTTGAGCACCGCGAGGTTGCTGTTAGCCTTCACGGCGACATGGACCGTTGCGCGCCGGCCTGCGCACGCGCCGGCATAGGCTTGCCACGCTTCGGTCAAAGCCGCACGCGAATAGACATAGAGCGGCGTGCCGAACTGCTCGGCAAGCGACACGGCGGACACGCGTTCGACGTGCAGCACGCCGTCGACGTGGACAAAGGCGGATCGAGTCATGCGAAAGTCTTATTGAGCTTGAGGTACGCTGGAGGCGGGCTGTTGCGGGGTGCCCGTCGTGCCGCCGTTCGACGGCACACGAAAATCTTCATCGGGCGATAGTGAAAGCCCGGTGCCTGACGTATCCGGAATCTCGGACGCGGTTTCTGCGCCCGGCTTCACGTCGTCAGGTGATGGCGGCTGCGTCTGTTCAATCGGTTTTGCCGGCAGCGGCGGCACGGTAGGCTGATAGAGTGGCCCGCGTTGTCCGCAGCCGGCGAGTGCGCCGCCTGTCAGAATAGTCAAAGCCGCTACAATCGCGCTCATCCGGATAACGGCTCGCATGACTGTCCCTGTATAACGAATCCGCTGGAGTTTAGCATGTCCGATAGTGATTACTTATCCCGCGCAGAGGCTGTACTGGCGGCGATCGAGCGCGCGCTCGACTACACCGATGCTGACGTCGAATTCGAGCGCAACGGCAATGTGCTGACGCTCGAATTTGCGAACGGATCGAAGATCATCGTCAATCTGCAGCCGCCGATGCACGAGATCTGGATTGCTGCAAAGTCCGGCGGTTTTCATTTCCGCTTCGTCGACGACGCATGGCGCGATACCCGCAACGACACCGAGTTTTTTGCCGCGTTGTCCGATTA
>DASXXR010000182.1:0-3680 GCA_036502945.1 Paraburkholderia sp.
CGAACGAGATCAGCGCCGAAGCCGCCGCGAAATTCCTGCCCGCAAGCGACTACGCGCGCGCGAAGGCCGTCGACTTCGCGAAGATGGCCGGCAAGCAGCAAAGCTTCGGCGAACAGTACCTGCAGGTGATGCATTGAACGACGTCACCTTCCCGTGGCGCTGGCGCGTCGCACTGATCGCGCCGGCGCTGGCGGTATTCGTCGCGTTCTGGCTGCTGCCGATGACAACGCTCGTACAGTTGAGCGGCAACGGTCATCCGTTTGCGACCTACCGCGCGCTGCTTTCCAACGCGCGCTACATGCAAAGCCTGGGCGAGACTGTCGTGCTGTCGGCGGCCGTGACGGCGACGACACTCGTGCTGTCGGTGATTGCGGGGCTGCTGCTCGCGCGCCGCGAGTTCGCCGGCAAGCGCACGCTGCTCGCGCTGCTAACGTTTCCGCTCGCGTTTCCGGGCGTGGTGGTCGGCTTCATGGTGATCATGCTGGCCGGGCGCCAGGGGCTGATCGGCTCGCTGTCGATGAAAGCGACCGGCGAGCGCTGGGTGTTCGCGTACTCGATGGCGGGTTTGTTCATCGGCTATCTGTACTTTTCGATCCCGCGCGTGATCGTGACCGTGATGGCATCGGCGACGAAGCTCGATGCATCGCTCGAAGAGGCCGCGCGTTCGCTCGGTGCGTCGCCGTGGCGGATTCTGTGCGATATCGTGCTGCCCGCACTGTCGCCGGGGCTGATCGCAGCGGGCGCCGTGTGCTTCGCCACGTCGATGGGCGCGTTCGGCACCGCGTTCACCCTCGCCACCGACATCGACGTCCTGCCGATGACGATCTACACCGAATTCACGCTGAGCGCGAATATGGTGACGGCGGCGGGATTGTCGATCGTGCTCGGCATCGTGACGTGGCTCGTGCTGGCGCTCGCGCGCAGCGCGACCGGTTCCGCTGTCGCGGCAACGGCGTAAGCCGCGCGCTTCGCGTCGATGCCCGATGCCCCGATGCCCCGATGCATGACAAACCCGTCCGCATGAGTACGATCACCGACCCGCGTTCGCAAGCCCCCGCGCGGCGCCGCCGCGCATTCGCGCTGCCGTCGCTGCGCGCGTGGCTCGCGGCCGGACAATGGCTCGTCACGCTATCGCTGTGCGCGTTCCTGATCGTGCCGGTCGTGATGTCGATCGTCGCCGGGCTCACGGTCAACTACTTCCATGGCGTCGCAAGCGGCCTCACGCTGCGCTGGCTTGCCGAAGTGTGGACGCAATATCACGGGTCGGTGCTCCTGTCGCTCGAAGTCGCCGCCGCGACGCTCGTCATCACGCTCGTGACCGGCGTGCCGGCCGGCTATGCGCTCGCGCGCAGCACCACACGTCTCGCACGCATCGTCGAAGAGTTTCTGGTGCTGCCGATCGCCCTGCCCGGCCTCGCTTCGGCGCTCGCGCTGCTCGTCGTGTATGGCGGCTTTACGGCGTTCCGGATGAGCGCCGCGTTCATCGTCGCGGGCCACGTGGTGTTCACGCTGCCGTTCATGGTGCGCGCGGTCGCGGCGGTCAGCGCAAGCGCCGGGCTGCGCACGCTCGAAGAAAGCGCGGCCAGCCTCGGTGCGAGCTTCACGCAGCGCTTCGTGACGATCGTGCTGCCGAATATCCGGCCGGGCATCGTCGCCGGTGCGCTGGCGGTGCTGACGCTATCGATCGGCGAATTCAACCTGACGTGGATGCTGCACACGCCCGATACGAAAACGCTGCCGGTCGGCCTCGCGGATACCTACGCGTCGATGCGCATCGAAATCGGCAGCGCGTACACCATTCTGTTTTTCATCATGACGATGCCGCTACTCGTCGCGATGCAATGGCTCGGCGTCGACCCGACCGGGCGGCGCCGCGCGCCGCGTGAACCGTCGCGTCAACCATTCAGGCAACCCAGGCCACCCACAGCGGCACACCCTTCCCGATCCGACGACACGCCATGAAGCTCGCTCCTGTGTCCATCACCCTGTCGAACTGCGCGAAGACGTTTCGCGGCACGCGTGTACTCGAACCGCTCGAACTGCGGATCGGCGCCGGCGAAACGCTGGTGCTGCTCGGCCCATCCGGCTGCGGTAAAACGACGACGCTCAGAATGATCGCCGGCCTCGAAACCCCTGACGCGGGCGGCCGCGTGCTATTCGGCGACGAAGACGTCACCGCGCTGCCGATCGAACGACGCCAGGTGGGCATGGTGTTTCAGAGTTACGCGCTGTTCCCGAACCTCACGGTGCGCGGCAATATCGGCTACGGGCTGAAGATCCGGCGCATCGCAGCGGATCTCGCGCGCCGCCGCGTCGACGAACTGCTCGCGATGATGCGTCTCGCCGAGCACGCCGACAAACCGGTGGATCAGCTATCCGGCGGCCAGCGCCAACGCGTCGCGCTCGCGCGCGCGCTGGCGCCGCAGCCGCGCGTGCTGCTGCTCGACGAACCGCTGACCGCGCTCGACGCGCGGCTGCGCGACACGTTGCGCGGCGAAATGAACGCGCTACTGCGCGAACTCGGCATTACGACGGTCTACGTCACGCACGACCAGGCCGAAGCGATGGAACTCGGCGACCGGATTGTCGTGATGAGCGACGGACGCATCGAGCAGACCGGCACGCCGCGCGACATCTACTACCGCCCGGCAAACCGCGCGGTCGCCCAGTTTGTCGGCACGATCAACCGGCTGGCCGGCGAATGGCGCGACGGCATGCTGACGACGACGGGCGGCGCCGTGCCGCTGCCCACGCCGCGCGCGGCCGCGCAGGCGACGCAGGCGACGCTGGCCGAACATGAAGTGTTTTTCCGGCCCGAGGACGCATGGCTCGCCGATCCGGAAAGCGCGCAGTTGCGCGGCACGGTGGAAGGCGCCGCGTTCCTCGGCGAGCGCACGCGGCTTACGATCCGCGGCGCAGCGCCCGACGCGCTGTTCGTCGACGTGGCGGGCCGCATCGAACTGGCGCGCGGCACGCCGGTCGGCATTTCGATCGCGCGGGATGCGCTGATTGCGCTATTGTGATGCGCAGTGTTTCCCGAATCCTGTATGCCCCCCTACCCTCAACACTGTGAACAGTCAGGCACTCTCATGCTGCTAGCCCAGATCAGCGATCTGCATATCAAGCAACCCGGCGCACTCGCTTACCGGCGCGTCGATACGGCCGCCTACTTCGCGCGTTGCGTCGGCGCGCTCAACGCACTGCAACCGCGCCCCGATGCCGTCATCGTCACTGGCGATCTGGTCGATCAGGGCGACCCGGAGCAATACGCGCATCTGAAGTCGTTGCTGGCGCCGCTCTCCATTCCGTATTACCTGCTGGTTGGCAATCACGACGACCGCGCCGCGCTGCGCGCAACGTTCCCTGAACGGCAGGAGTTGTTCGACGGCGGAGAATTTGTCCAGTACGCAGTCGACATCGGGCCGCTGCGCGTGCTCGCGCTCGATTCGCTGGTGCCGGGCGCGAGCGGCGGCCAGCTGTGCGACGTCCGGCTTGCATGGCTCGCGGCGCAACTCGATGCCGCGCAAGACAGGCCGGTGATCGTCGCGCTGCATCATCCGCCATTCGTGTCCGGCATCGGGCACATGGACCGGGTGCGGCTCGAGCCGCTCGCCGCGCGGCGGCTCGAAGCGCTGATCGCGCGCTATCCGAATGTCGAACGCGTGATCTGCGGGCACATA
>DASXXR010000183.1:0-2673 GCA_036502945.1 Paraburkholderia sp.
CCGAACTGCCCCCCATCGTCGCTCGCCGAAGCGCCCGCCCAAGCATAGGGCGCCCGCTCCGGCGCCAGCGCTCGTCATCACCGGCAACGAGCCGGTCATCGAAATCGTTTCGCTCGATATGGAAGCGCGTGGCGTCGGCCGCACCGAGAGCGAAGACGGCACGCCCGGCAAGGTGATTTTCGTCGAAGGCGCATTGCCCGGTGAGCGCGTCAGCTACTCGACGCATCGCAGCAAGCCGAAATTCGAGCAGGCCGAAGTCGTCCAGGTGTTTCGCGAAAGCGTGCTCCGCACCAAGCCGAAATGCAGCTACTTCGATATCTGCGGCGGCTGTTCGATGCAGCATCTGGATATCCGCGCGCAGGTCGCCGTCAAGCAGCGTGTGCTCGAGGACAACCTGCAGCATCTGGCGAAGCTGCGCCCCGAAACGGTGTTCCGTCCGATTCATGGGCCGGCCTGGGGTTATCGCTACCGTGCGCGTCTCGCCGTGCGCTATCTGCCGGAAAAGGGCGGCATGCGCATCGGCTTCCACGAGAAGAAGAGCAGCTACATCGCCGACATGAAAACCTGTGAAGTGCTGCCGCCGCATGTGTCGGCGATGCTGATGCCGCTGCGTTTCATGGTCCGCAAGCTGTCGATCTACGACCGCATGCCGCAGTTCGAGCTGGCGGTCGGCTCGTCGGTCACGGCGCTGGTGGTGCGCAACCTCGAGCCGATCACCGCCGCCGATGAACAGGTGCTGCGCGATTTCGCCGACGAGCACAAGGTGCAGTTCTGGCTGCAGCCGGGCGGCCCGGACACGGTCGCGCCGTTTTATCCGCTCGACGTGCAACTCGAGTACACGCTGCCGGAATACAACATCCGCATGCCGTTCAAGCCGACTGACTTCACCCAGGTGAATCACGAGATCAATCGCGTGCTGGTCAGCCGTGCACTGCGATTGCTGGCGCCGGCGCGCACCGATCGCGTGCTCGATCTGTTCTGCGGGATCGGCAACTTCACGCTGCCGCTCGCGCGGGTTGCGCAGGAAGTCGTCGGCATCGAAGGCAGCGAAGCGCTGACCGCGCGCGCGCTGGCCAATGCCGAGCTGAACGGCGTGGCGGGGCATACGTCGTTCGCGTGCCGCAATCTGTTCGAAGTCACCGCCGACGACATGCGCGCGCTCGGCCACTTCGACAAATTCCTCGTCGATCCGCCGCGCGAAGGCGCGCTGGCCGTCGCCAAGGCGCTGGCGGAGATCGCGCAGAGCGGCAATGGGCCGTTGCCGAAGCGTATCGTCTACGTGTCGTGCGATCCGGCGACGCTCGCTCGCGATTCGGGTCTGCTCGTGCATGAGGCGGGCTATCGGCTGGTCGGCGCAGGCGTGGTGAACATGTTCCCGCACACGTCGCACGTGGAGTCGATCGCGTTGTTCGAGCGGGACTGAGCGCGGCCCAGGGCTGTGATTAGCCGCCTGTGCTTTCACTGAGGCAAGGCGGCCTGCACAAATAAAAACGCCACGACCGAAGTCGTGGCGTTTTTATGTCCAACCGATTTTCAGTGCGCGGCGCGCATTAGAACTGCCACCACGACTTTGCCGCACCCGGCCGTGCGTGGCCCGTGATGTAGGGGCTGTCGGGGAAGGTGCCGGCGAGCACGCGCTTGGTGTCGGCGGCCAGTTGCGGCTGGTTCAGCTTCTCGTACGACAGCATCATGATGTGCAGTGCGTCTTCGATAGCCGGTGCGTTCTTGTACTCTCGCAACGCCAGTTGCGCGCGGTTGATCGCGGCGACATAAGCGCCACGGCGGTAGTAGTAGTCGGCCGCGTGGACTTCGTGCGACGCCAGCGCGTTCACGATATAGCGCATGCGTTGCGCGGCGTCCGGCGCATACTTGCTGTTCGGGTAGCGGTCGACCACCACCTTGAACGCGTCATACGACTCGCGCAGCGACTTCGGATCGCGCTCGCTCATGTCCTGCCCGGAGAAGCGGCCGAACAGACCGAGGTCGTCGTTGAAGTGGATCATGCCCTTCAGGTAGTACGCATAAGCGATGTCCGGGTGATCCGGGTGCAACTGGATGAAGCGGTCGATCGCCTGGTCGGCGGCGGCGTTTTCGTTGTCTTTCCAGTTGCAGTACGCGACGTTGATCTGCGCCTGCTGGGCGAAATGGCCGAACGGGTCGCGGCCTTCGAGCATTTCGAAGTACTTCGCGCACTTGCCGAAATCACCACCGGTCAAGGCGTCGTTCGCCTCCGTATATAATTTGTTGTTGTTCCACGTTGCCGTCTCGTCGGTCTTTTCCGGCAGGCCGTGGCAAGCCGCGACAACGGCGACGGCCGCAACGCACGCAATGTATTTGGCCACTTTCCGGGCCGCCTTCTTGATGGCCGCCAAATTGATCGCCGCTTTAGTGATGGTGTTCAAGGCTCGCATTTTCCAGTCTAGCTTTACGTCCAGGTGACCCAGACTCAATGACCCGCTCAAATACTCCAGGCGCCGCAACCGGTGCCGGGAATAGCAACAAAGATTATAGCGTAAGCGCTGACCCCTCCGACGCGTTGGGCGTCGATTCCCTCGACGACGATCTCGGCAGCGACGCGCTCGCCGCCGCCGCCGCGCCAGCCATGGTGCCGACCGTGGCGAGCCGCGTCGCGGACGAGAGCCCGCGCAGCGTCGTGGTGCCCGACGAACTGGC